>CAXSBW010000053.1:0-11825 GCA_964235795.1 uncultured Acidobacteriaceae bacterium
CCCCGTCCGCCAGGGCAAAATCCGGCAGGCCGTCGTTGTTGAAGTCGCCTGTCACTCCCGATTTTGCAGTAAGCCCCGCCGGCAACGGAAGCGTCGGTCCCGTCGTGAAGCTGCCGGTCCCGGTACCGTAAGCCAGCACCACTGTTTCCGCGCCCGACGTGTCCTGGTACAGCAAGGCCAGATCCAGATGCCCGTCGCTGTTGAAGTCCCCGGTCGCTAAAGGCGAACAAGTGTTTGGGCACGAAAGGCTGGTCGAAATCGGTGCCGGGCTGAATGTGCCGTCTCCATCGCTGTGAGAGACCTGTAAGGCCACCTGCGTAGCGACCGCTTGCGATGTGTTCAATAGGTCAGCCAGCCCGTCTTCGTCAAAGTCGCCCGGCCGCCCTCCCATGGGTGCGCCCGGTGCCGAGGGACGTGCCGCGGGTGCAAAGAATTCCGTCTCCGGGGTGCCCGGCGTCAGGTTGAGCGACAACACCTGCGTCGGTGTCGATCCAGTCGTTTGAATCGGCAGATTGCCGGTTGCCGCCGGCGCACTCGGCGGTGTGACGGCAGTCATCGAAGTCTGGATGACCCTGCTTTCAACAGCTCCAACAACGTGCGATGCCTGGCCACAGATTCATTCTCCGTTCTAGCCGTTCCCCCGGCTCCACACCGAGCCCAGCCCGCCATCCACCCCCAGCACCTGCCCCGTGATCCAGCTTTGCGCCGGATCGAGTAAAAACGCGATCGCCGCCGCAATATCCTCCGGCTTTCCGAACCGCCCCAGCGCATGCATGTTGAGCGATGCCTTCGCCGCGACCTCGGACCCCACGATCCGCGCCGTCAGCGGCGTATCCGTCAGCCCCGGCGCTACGCAGTTAAAGCGCAGTCCGCGCTTGGCATAGGTGGCCGCCGCCGACAGCGCCAGCCCCTGCACGCCGGCCTTGGCCGCGGCAATCGCCTCATGATTCACCAGGCCGATGCGCGCCGCCGCGCTCGACACCAGCACCACCGAACCCGCTCCCGGAATGGCTTTCGCCGCGCCCCGCATCGTCGCGAACGCGCTTTTCAGATTGACCGCCAGCACCGACTCCAGTTCCGCGTCCGTCGTCACATGCCCCGGCTTCAGCAGCAGCGAGCCGAAACAGTTCGCCACCCCGTCGAGCGAGCCCCACCCTTTTGCCGCCTGCCCAATGGCCGCCTCGATCGACGCGCTGTCGGTCGCGTCCGCGATCGCTTGTTCCGCCCCGAGCTCGGCGGCGAGCGCGCCCAAACGCGCGGCGTCGCGCCCCGCCAGCAACACCCGGTCGCCGCGCCCCGCCAGCAACCGCGCCAGCGCCGAACCCACGCCGCCGTACCCACCCAGAATTACAAAATTCGCCATTGCCATTCTCCTTGCCCGCGCTGTACTCACGAGCCGCGCAACCGTTCACGCGCAACCGCTGATTGGATGGGTTTACGCTTCACGGGGCCCGGCACGCATCCATTCCGCTCGCGTCCGGTCAACACGACGAACGCAGCGCCCTGCAAACGCTTCAGGAAAACCCGGGCGGCTCTTCCGCTTCCAGATCCGCTGCATCCGCAGGCTCGGGCTCAAGCTCCGGCGTCAACACCCGCAGCGCTGCCAGCACCTGCTCGACCGACCAGTCCAGCGATGCCGTACCATCCACCACGAGGTCCGCCCAACGCGAGGACGGTCGTACAAATCGTTCGGCCATCGGCCGCACGGTCGCGGCATAGTGCGCGGCCACCCCTTCGGGCGTTCGGCCTCGCTCGCGCACATCGCGCCGCAGCCGCCGCTCGTAGCAGATCGCGTCCGGCGTATCGACATACACCTTCAGCGCCGATAGCGCGCGCACGGCCGGCCAGTGCAGCGCAAAGATGCCGTCGATCAGCAGCGCATGCGGCTCGCGCACGCGCACCGTCTGCCCCGGCACCCGGGTGTGCCGCGCAAAGTCGTAGCAGGGCTGCTCCACCGGCTGCCCATTGGCCAGCGCCCGCAGGTGGGCCAGCAGCAGCTCGTGATCGATCGCGTCCGGGTGGTCGAAATTTTGCCCCGCGCGCTCTTCGGCCGACAGGTGACTCAGGTCGCGATAATAGTGGTCCAGGTGGAAGTGCGTGCCTTCAAGCTCGCGCGCCAGTTCCTCGGCCAGCTTTGTTTTGCCCGACCCGGAAGCCCCGGCGATCGCGATCAGCACCGGGCAACCCGGCGGCCCGCTCACGCGCCGGCCTCGTCGCGCGCAAGCAAAGCCGCCGCGCGCGGCACAAGCCCCGTCAACAGCGCTGCCAGGGCCCCTTCCGCCTCGCGCCCGACATCCATCACCTCCACGTGACTCAAGGGAGCGGCAGTCACGCCGGCGGCCATGTTGGTCACGCACGACACCCCCAGCACCTCCACCCCGGCCTGTCTCGCCGCAATGGTTTCAAGCGCCGTCGACATCCCTACCAGGTCGGCGCCCATTGCGCGAAACGCTCGAATCTCCGCGGGTGTTTCAAAGCTCGGTCCCGGCACGCTCACATATACCCCTTCCGCCAGCGCCGCGCCCTCCCGCGCGAGCGCGCGCAGTCTGCGCGAGTACGCCTCGCTCATATCGAAAAAACGCGGCAGGCCGCTCAGCGTCGGCCCCGCCGCCGGGTTCTGCCCCGACAGGTTGATGTGGTCCGCGATCAACACCAGCTGCCCCGGCGCGAACTCCGTGCAAATCGCCCCCGCCGCGTTGGTCAGCACCAGGATCCGCACCCCCAGCGCCGCCAGCGTTCGCACCGCGAACACCACCGCGCCGGCCGAGTGCCCCTCATACCCGTGCACCCGCCCCTGCAGCAGCAGCACCGGCACGCCCTCGACCGTGCCCGCGATCAGCCGTCCCGCATGCCCTTCCACGCCGGAAAGAGCGAAGTGCGGAATCTCCGAGAACGGAATCGCGACCGCGTTCCCGAGCCGCGATGCAAACGCTCCCAGTCCCGACCCCAGCACGATGCCGACCCGCGCCCCGGCCCCGAGCCGCGCGCGCAACGATCCGGCCGCTTCCTCAATCCGCTCCCACTCGCTCCCATGCTCCATCAGGCTCACGCGAACCCCAGTCTACCGGAGCAGCATGCCCACAATCGACGCCGACATCAGGTTCGCCATGGTTCCGGCCAGCATCGCGCGCAGCCCCAGCCGTGCCAGCTCGTTGCGCCGCGTGGGCGCCAGCGCGCCGATGCCGCCGATCTGGATGCCGATCGAGCTCAGGTTCGCAAAGCCGCACAGGGCAAATGTCGCGATCGTGAACGAGCGCGGATCGAGCAGCGCCCGCTCGCCGCCCAGCAGCTGGTAGGCCACCAGCTCGTTGAGCACCATGCGCGTGCCCAGCAGGTTGCCCACCAGCCTCGCCTCCCGCCACGGAATCCCGATCAGCCACGCCACCGGCGCAAACAGCCCGCCCAGCACCGCGTCCAGCGAATGAGGGAACCAGCCCGCATGCCCGTGGACCCACCCAAACATGCCGTTCACCATCGCGATCAACGCCAGGAACGAGATCAGCATGATGGCTACATTGAACGCCAGCCGTCCACCGTCGAGCGTGCCGCGCGCGATCGCGGCCAGCAGGTTTTCGCCCGCGTGCGCTTCGTCGCGCGGCATGGTCACGGTGCCCTCGCTCGCCGGCGTTCCGGTTTCCGGCACCAGCATCTTGGCGATCACAATCGTGCCCGGCGCGGTCATGATCACCGCCGCCAGCAGGTGCTTCGCTTCGATTCCATACAGGATGTAAGCGGCCATGATGCCGCCCGAAACATGCGCCATGCCGCTGGTCATAATCGTCATCAGCTCGGAACGCGTGGCGCCGGGCAGAAACGGCCGGATCGTCAGCGGCGCCTCCGTCTGCCCCATGAACACCGACGCCGCCACATTCAGGCTTTCCGCCCCGCTCACCCGCAGGGTCATCTGCATCAGCCGCGCAAAGCCGCGAATCACGACCTGCATGATGCCCAGCGCGTACAAAGCCGAAAACAGCGCGGAGATAAAGATGATGGTCGGCAACACCTGGAACGCAAAGATGGGCCCCGCCGACGAGTGCTGTCGGCCCAGCTCGCCGAACACCGTCGACGAGCCCGCGAACGCAAAGCCCAGCAGCGTGTTGACGCCCGCCCCTGCCGAGGAAATCGCGCGCTGGCCCGCGCCCAGCCGCAGCACGAGGAACGCAAAACACAGCTGCAGCCCCAGGCCCCAGATCACGGTGCGCCAGCGAATCGCGCGCCGGTTCGTTGAAAAAAGCCACGCCAGGCCCAGCATCGACAAGAGGCCCAGCATCCCGGTCATTCGTCCCATGGTTCCCCAGCATACGAGGGCGACGGCACAAACGGAAAAGACAGGTACGGGGCAAGCTTCACCGGCATGTTATGGTTTGCACTGATTGCGGGAGAAAGTCGGCTGACTCAAACGCCGTGAGCTGCCGGACTCCGGCGCTCCCGGAGCAGTCGTTTGTGCGACGTTCGCCCTGGAGGGTTGTTGAGCCTGGCATGGAAACCGCGGTGATCGACAATCCTTCGCGTGGCATCGCCCTGTATCTCCTGGTTGCATTCGGCCTGAGCTCGCTTTTCTGGGCCTTGATTATCGCCACCGGCCACGTCGCGGGAGGCGGGCTTGCCTACGCTACCGGGCTGATGTGGTGCCCCGGTATCGCGGCCCTGCTGTGCTGCCGCATCCTGGGCCTGGACTATCGACGCCTGGGCTGGGGCTGGGGTGAGTGGCGCTGGCAGCGGCTCGCATACCTGGTGCCCCTGGGATACACGGCAGTGGCGTATGGGGCTGTCTGGCTGACAGGTTTGGGAAAGTTCCCGCATGCGCCGTCGGTCCTGAGCATTCGGCAAAGCCTGGGGTGGCCCCATTCTCCTGCCTCCGTGGTGGTCGGCGGGTACTTCTTGCTGACCGCTTCCACGGCCTTGGTGCCGGGCATCGCGCGCGCGCTGGGCGAGGAGATCGGCTGGCGCGGTTTTCTGGCCCCGCGCATGCACCGCGCTTTCGGCTTTACCGGGGGCGCCGTGCTGACCGGTCTCATCTGGGCGCTTTGGCACTTGCCCATTCTCTTGTTTGCCGATTACAACAGTCGAACCCCGCGGTGGTTCGCGCTGCCCTGTTTTGCCATACTGGCCGTGGCCATGAGCATCCCGATGGCCTGGCTGCGCCTGCGCTCAGGCAGCGTTTGGACGGCCGCCGTTTTCCATGCAAGCCACGATCTATTCGTTCAAGGTTTCTTCACGCGATTGACTGGTGATACCGGGCCCATCACTCGCTATGCCGTGGATGAATTCGGCTTTGCCCTGCCTTTAGCCGCAACGGTGGCGGCCCTGTACTTTTGGCGCCGGCGCCGGGCGGCGATGGGTGGCCGGGATTGAACCGCGGATCTGCCGGAAACGGATCTGCCCTCCTGTGCGGGCTGCTTCAAGTTGAAGCCATAGCGAAAGGCTTGGCCCGACGCTGCTGAACCATGCGCCGCCCGCAACCGGAACGCAGGCTCTCGTCATTTCTCGTTGACCGGTCCCATCCGCGCATGCATCAGCGCGCGGGCGCCATTCGGAACCCATGCGGGAACAGCTCGCGAAAGGGAACCGGCGCACCCGCGATGCCGCCCTCCCCCGCGAACACCACCACTGCGTCCCCTGTCACAAACTCGCTCAACACCTGCCGGCACGCGCCGCATGGCGGGCTCGCCGCACCGTTCCCATTGGCCACCGCGATCGCCGCAATGCGCCTCGCAGCCCCGCGCTCGCTCACCGCGCGCACCACGGCGCTGCGCTCCGCGCAGATCGTCAATCCATACGAAACATTCTCGACATTGCAGCCCGTCACCGTCGCCCCATCGTCAAAGAACAACGCCGCGCCCACGCGAAAGCGCGAGTACGGCGCATACGCGTACTCCGCCGCCCGTTGCGCTTCTGCGTAAAGCCGCGCAAGCACTTCCGTCGTCACCAGAACCGTCATCCTGCCACAGCCTACCGCCGCATCGCGAACCCGGCAAGCAGCCCATCGGGGTGGCATCAACGCCCGTTTGCACACCCACGCCACCCCGGCGCATCCTAAAGCCGGACGCAAATGAGCAAAAAGCAAACAACAGTCGCTGCGGGGGAGCAGCTATCGGAGCCCGACATTGCCGGGGAAGCCGAGCGCGCCCTCGCGCTCTTCCACCCCGTCACGGCCGACTGGTTCCGCGCCGTTTTCGAGCGTCCTACCGCACCCCAGCGCCTCGGCTGGCCCGCCATCGCCGCCGGTGACAGCACCCTGATCCTCGCCCCCACCGGCACCGGCAAAACCCTGACCGCATTCCTCTGGTGCCTCGACCGGCTCATGCTCGCGGGCGGCGCACAACCGGCTCCGGCAAAGCCCGGCAAAAAGCCGAAGTCCGGCGGCTGCCGTGTCATCTATATCAGCCCGCTCAAGGCGCTCGCCGTCGACGTCGAGCGCAATCTTCGCTCGCCGCTGGCCGGCATCTCCAACATGGCCCGCCAGCGCGGTGTGCCGTTCCACGTGCCCGAGATCGCGGTGCGCACCGGCGATACGTCGCAGCGTGACCGCGCGCGTTTTAAAACCAACCCCGGCGAAATCCTCATCACCACGCCCGAGTCGCTGTACCTGCTGCTCACCTCCGACGCCGCGGCGTCCCTGCGTACCGTTGAAACCGTCATCATCGACGAGATTCACGCGCTGGTGCCGACCAAGCGCGGCGCGCACATGGCGCTCACGCTCGAACGCCTGGAGGCCATCACCGCCGCGCACACCGGCAAGCCCTTGCAGCGCATCGGCCTGTCCGCCACGCAGCGCCCGCTCGAAGAGGTCGCGCACTTTCTCGCCGGCGCGCAGCCGCGCACGGACTCGGTCGCACCGGCGCTGCCGGCCGAAGCACTTCGCGAAGAAAGCGAGCGCGAATGGACCAGCGAACCGGAAGCCGTCGCCGACAACCTCGCGCTGCAAGCACCGGCAACATCACACGACGCGGTCGCCCGTTACCGCCCCGTCACCATCCTCAACGCGAGCGAGCCCAAGCGCCTCGAGCTCCGCATTGAGGTTCCGGTCGAAGACATGGCGCGCCTCGGCGAAGTGCAGGAGCTGCCCAGCGGCGCGGCCTCGCAAGGCCCCAAGCGCACCTCCATCTGGGCCGCCATCCACCCGCGCCTGCTCGAGATCGTGCGCGAGCGCACCTCCACCATCATCTTTGTCAACAGCCGTCGCATCGCCGAGCGGCTTGCCGGCGCGCTCAACGAGCTCGCCGACGAACCCATCGCCCGCGCGCATCACGGGTCCTTGGCCGCGCCGCAACGAAGCGAGATTGAAGAGCTGCTCAAGGCCGGCAAAATCAAGGCCCTCGTCGCCACCTCCTCGCTTGAGCTCGGCATCGATATGGGCGCGGTCGATCTTGTCATCCAGATCGAAGCGCCGCCCTCGGTCGCCTCCGGCATGCAGCGCATCGGGCGTGCCGGCCACTCCGTCGGCGCGGCGAGCGAAGGCATTATCTTTCCCAAGTACCGCGCCGACCTGCTCGCCTGCGCCGCCGTCACGCGCGCCATGCACGAGGGCCTGGTCGAGTCCACACGCTTTCTTCGCAATCCACTCGATGTGCTCGCGCAGCAGATAGTCGCGATCGTCGCGCAGCCACCCGTGCTCGCGGCCCGCGAAAAAGAATCCAAGCGAACAAAGAAGCTCAAAGCCGAGTTTGACGAAGAACGCTCGCCCGGCATCGCCGTCGAGCAACTCTTCACCATGGTGCGCGCCGCGGCCCCCTACGCCGAGCTGTCGCGCGGTGCCTTTGAGGGCGTGCTCGACCTGCTCGCCGGTCGCTACCCTTCCGACGAGTTCGCCGAACTGCGCCCCCGCGTGACCTGGGACCGCATGACAAACATCGTTACGCCGCGCCAGGGTGCAAAAGGCCTCGCCATCCTCAACGGCGGCACCATTCCCGACCGAGGCCTGTACGGCGTTTTCCTGTCCGGCTCCGAAAAGAAACCGATCCGCGTCGGCGAGCTGGACGAAGAAATGGTCTTCGAGTCGCGCAACGGCGACACCTTTATCCTCGGTGCCAGCACCTGGCGCATCGACGACATCACGCACGACAAGGTGCTCGTTTCGCCCGCGCCCGGCGAGCCCGGCAAAATGCCGTTCTGGCATGGCGACAACGCCGGACGCCCGCTGGAGTTCGGCCGCCGCATCGGCGCGCTGACCCGCGAGCTGCGCGCGCTGCCCCACAACGTCGCGCTCACACGGCTCGTGCGCGAGCACGACCTCGACGCGAAAGCGGCCGAAAACCTGCTGCGCTTTCTTGCCGACCAGGAGATCGCGACTTCGACCGTGCCGGATGACCGCACCATCGTGATCGAGCGGGTGCGCGACGAACTCGGCGACTGGCGCGTCTGCGTACTCACCCCATTCGGCTCGCGCGTGCACGCGCCCTGGGCCATGGCCGTCACCGGCCGCCTTCGTGCAAGCGGCTCTCCCGACGTCGAAGTGATGTGGGCCGACGACGGTTTCGTCCTGCGCTTCCCGGACTCCGACGCCGCGCCCGACGCCGACATCCTGCTGCTCGACGCCGAAGAAGCGACCGGGCACGTGCTGCGTCAGCTCGGCTCGACCGCCTTGTTCGCGGCCAAGTTTCGCGAGTCCGCTGCGCGCGCGCTGTTGCTGCCGCGCAAACGCGCCGGCACCCGCGCGCCCTTGTGGCAGCAGCGCAAACGCGCCTACGATCTCCTCGCCGTCGCTTCGCGCTACGCCTCGTTCCCCATGCTGCTGGAGGCGTATCGCGAGTGCATGCGCGATGTTTTCGACATGCCCGCGTTTCTTGAAACCCTGCGCGCGGTGGAAAAGCGCCAGATCCGCGTCCATGTCGCCGACACCCGCACCCCCTCACCGTTTGCGTCGTCGCTCCTGTTTTCCTACGTCGCCAACTACATCTACGACGGCGATGCCCCGCTCGCCGAACGTCGCGCGCAGGCTTTGTCCATCGATCAGGAGCAGCTGCGCGAGCTGATGGGCGACGCCGATCTGCGCGAGCTGCTCGACCCCGACGCCATCGCCGAAGTGGAAGAACAGCTGCAATCGCTCGGCGAGCTCGGGGCTGCGCGCTCGATGGACGGCATGCACGACCTGCTGCTGCGGCTCGGCGACCTGGCACGCGAAGAGCTGCGCCGCCGCACCGTTTCAGCCGAAGTCTTCGAATCGCTCGAACGCCTCGTGCGCGCGCGTCGCGTGCTGGAAGTCCGCATGGTCGGCGAAAAGCGCCTGATTCCCGTCGAGGATGCCGCGCGTTATCGCGACGCGCTCGGCATCCCCCTGCCGCCCGGCCTGCCCACCGCTTTGCTCGCGACCGTGGCCGCGCCGGTGCTCGAGCTGGTCCGCCGCTATGCCCGCACCCACGGCCCGTTCACGCTCGACGAAGTGCAGGCACGTTTCGCACTGGACCCGCAGATCGCCGATGCCGTCCTGCGTCAGCTGCTGCTCGACGGCCGCGTCGTCGAAGGCGGCTTTCGCCCCGGCGGCGTCCATCGCGAGTGGTGCGACGCCGAAGTGCTGCGCCTGATCCGCCGCAAATCGCTGGCGAAACTTCGCAAGGAAGTCGAACCGGTCGAACAGGCCATGCTCGCGCGCCTCGGCACGCACTGGCAGGGCGTCCTGCAAAAACGCCGAGGCCTCGACGCGCTGCTCGATACCGTTGAGCAGTTGCAAGGCGCACCGCTCGTGGCCTCTTTACTCGAAACCGCGATCCTGCCGGCGCGCGTCACCCGCTACACCCCCGGCGATCTCGACACACTCATCGCCGCCGGCGAGGTCACCTGGACCGGGCTCGACCCGCTCGGCGAACACGATGGCCGCATCGCACTTTACCTTTCCGACCAGCTGCCCGCGCTGCGAAACCCCGCGCCCGCGAAAGACGCCGAGCCATTGTCGGAACGCGAGCAGCAACTCGTCGCGCAACTCTCTCGCGGCGGCGCCATGTTCTTCGCGCAGCTGCACGACGCGGTCGGCGGAGGCTACCCGGGCGAAACACTCGACGCGCTGTGGTCGCTCGTGTGGCGCGGCACCGCCACCAACGACACCTTTCACGCCCTGCGCGCCTACGTGCAAAAAACCGCCGGCAGCGGACGCAATCCAAAACGCGTCCATAACTCCGGCTTCCGCTCGCGACGCACCACGCCGCCCAGCGCGCAGGGCCGCTGGACGCTTCTGCCCGCGGGCGACGCGCTTGCAAGCCAGACGGAGTGGTCGCATGCCATCACGCAGCAGCTGCTCAATCGCTACGGTGTGCTCACGCGCGAGTCCGTCGGCAGCGAAAACCTGCCCGGCGGTTTCAGTGCCGTCTATGACGTATTGAAGGCCATGGAAGAAAGCGGCAAAATCCGTCGAGGCTATTTCGTCGCCGGCCTGGGCGCGACGCAGTTCGCATTGCCCGCCGCCGTCGACCTCCTGCGCTCGCTGCGCGCCGGTGCCGCGCCCGAGCCCTCCGAACTCCTGACGCTTGCCGCGACCGATCCCGCCAATCCGTACGGCTCCATCCTGCGCTGGCCCGCGGTCGCCGAGAACGGGGAGCAGGATGCCAGCGCGATCCGCACCCTCACCCGCAGCGCCGGTGCCGCCGTCGTCCTGCGCAATGGTGAGCTCGTCGCCTACATGCGCCGCGGCAATCCTCATGTGCAATTCTTTCTGCCGGCCGACGAGCCCGAGCGCTCGCAGGTCGCGCGCGATCTCGCCGCCCACCTCGCCGCGCAAACGCAGGAAGAGATGCGCGGCAACCTGGCACAAGGGGCGGAAGCCGCGCAGCGCGGCGGCCTGCTGCTGGCCACCATCAACGGCGAGCCCACACACCTGCACTGGATGGCGCGCGTGCTGCAGGACGCCGGTTTCCAGGCCGCGCCCATGGGCTTCAACGTGCGCCGCGTTCTGCCCTCGCTGGCCGGCACACGCGCGGGAGCGGCCCCCAATGCCTGAAGGCGATACCATCTTTCGCTCCGCGCGCGCCCTCGGCCGCGCGCTTACCGGCAAGGTCGTCACCCACTTTGAAACCGCGCTCGCCCCGCTTGCGAGCGTCAATGACAACACCCCGGTCGCCGGCCGCACCGTTGAAAATATCGAGGCCAAAGGCAAGTGGCTGCTGATCCACTTTTCAGGCGACCTCATCCTTGTCACGCACATGCTGATGAGCGGTTCCTGGCATATCTATCGAGTCGGTGAAGCGTGGCGCGTGCCTCGTCGCATGATGCGCTGCGTTGTTCGCGTCGCCGATTTCGAGGCCGTCGCCTTCAACGTTCCAGTTGCGAAGTTCTTTACCGCGCGCACGCTTGAGCGCAACAGCATGATCCCCAAACTCGGTCCAGACCTCCTGCGTGCCGACTACGACGAGGCCGAAGCCCGCGCCCGCGTACTCGCGCGGCCTGATGAAGAGATCGCCAGCGTGCTGCTCAACCAGCGCGTGATCGCCGGTCTCGGCAATGTTTACAAGGTTGAAGTGTGTTTTCTTTGCGGTGTCCACCCGTTCCGCACAGTCGCCTCGCTCACGCCGGACGAACTCGACTGCCTCCTGTTCCAATCGCGCAAACTCATTCGCGAAAATGTGAATGAAGGTTCACGCGGCGGCGACCCGGAAGCAGTCCTGACCTACACGGGAGCGCGCCGCACCACGGGCTCGTCCGACGCAGGCTCGCGCTTATGGGTTTACGGGCGGCAAGGGCAGCCCTGTCGTCGCTGCGGCGCGGCGGTGCTGATGCGCAAGCAAGGCCCCGACGCTCGCTCCACGTACTGGTGCCCAATGTGCCAGCCCGGCGACACAGCTGTAGCCGGCTGGGCGGTGACCGGCGGCCGCAAACGTGTCGGCTGCTAGGGGTAA
>CAXSBW010000053.1:11925-17323 GCA_964235795.1 uncultured Acidobacteriaceae bacterium
AAGCGCTCGACGGCATCAAGGATCGCAGGCGAAGTTTTCGCCTCGAAGATCGCCTTGCGCAGAGCTCCACCGCCGGGGACGCCGTGGGTGAACCAGGAGGCGAACTGCTTCATCTTGCCCTGGGCTTCCCGGTGCACGGAACCCTGCTCCGCGCCTGAAGCAGGTTCCGGACCGCTCTCCTCGGCCTCGCCCAGCAGCATGCCGAAGTAGGACCGGATCAGGCGGTAGCGGTCGTACTCCGAGGGCTGGTCGTAGCGGCCGGTGGCGGTGTACTGGGCGATCTGGCGGAAGATCCAGGGGTTCGACGGTGCGGCGCGACCGATCATCACGGCGTCGCAGCCGGTCTGTTCGACCATGGCGCAGGCGTCTTCGGGCGAGCGGATGTCGCCGTTGCCGATGACGGGAATGCGAACCGCGTCCTTGACGGAGGCGATCCACGGCCACTGCGCCTGGCCGGAGTAGCCGGCTTCGCGCGTGCGGGCGTGAAGCGCAACCGCGTCCAGACCCGACTCCTGCGCCAGCCGGGCCAGTTCGACACAAACAATGTGCCGGTCGCTCCAGCCGAGGCGAAACTTCACGGTAAAAGGAATCGTGACGGCGGCACGGACCTGCTCGAAGATGCGGGCGATCAGCGGCAGGTCGCGTAAAAGGCCCGAGCCTCCGTTGCAGGCGACCACGCGCTTGGCCGGGCAGCCCAGGTTCAGGTCGACCGTGTCGAAGCCCGTGTCCTGCACGATCCGGGCGGCTTCGGCCAGTGTTTCCGGGTTGGACCCGAAGATCTGCGCGGCAATGGGATGTTCGTCGTCGTAGAAAGTCAGGTAGCGCTTGCGCTTGGACTCGCGCATGCGCGTGAGCCCGTCGGCAGAGGTGAACTCGGTCATCAGCAGTCCACAGCCGGACTGCCGGTTCGTCACGGCGGCTTCCACATCGCTTTGTGCCGCGTCCGGCGTAAACAGGCTGCTGTGGCGGATGAAACGGCGAAAGATTGTATCGGTGACGCCGGCCATGGGCGCAAGCACGGTCGCCGGCGCTACGCGCACCCCACCGATCGAGAACGAAGCGGGAACGCGCACAGAGGAGGGCATGAAGTGCTCGGTCGGATTATCCCAGCTTTTATTCACAGGTATCTGTCTCCGGCAACAGAAAAGCCTCCGCATGCGCGGAGGCTTTTCTGCGTAGCAAACGCGCGCTTACTTGGTGGCAGCGACGGGTGTTTCTTTTTGAGCGTATTTGCGGCGGAAGCGCTCCACGCGGCCGGCCGTGTCGACCAGTTTCTGCTTGCCCGTGAAGAACGGGTGGCAGGAGGCACAGATTTCGACGTTGATGTCGCCCTTGTGGGTCGAGCGAGTGGAGAAGCTGGTGCCGCAGGCACACTTCACGGTGATGTCGTTGTAGTTCGGGTGAATGCCTTGTTTCGCCATGGAGTCCTGGTGCCTTTCCTGCAATTTTATGATCGTAGCGCATTCCTCCGAGGGAACGCAAGGGAGAAGCCTGACTACAAATAGATGCGCGACCGGGGGCGCAGGATGCAGTGAGCGATACTGAAACGATGAGCGAGCAACCGGAGTGCCCGTTGTGCGACGGCATGGGTATGCGCGTGGTGGCGCGGGCCGGTGGCGGCCGAGCCGCGGAGCCCTGCGAGTGCCGGCATGCGCGCAGGCTGTTTGCCCTGCTGGCCAAGGCGCAGGTGCCGGCCCGGTACGCCGCATGCACCCTGGAAAGCTACCAGGCCACGGGTGAGCTGTACCGGCCGTTCCTCACCGCCCAGCGTTTTGTCGAGATCTACCCAGGTGAGAATGACGGGGTCGGGCTGTTGCTGACCGGCTCCATCGGCGTCGGCAAAACGCACCTGGCGACCGCGATTTTACAAAAGCTGATCCTGGAAAAAGGCGTTCCGGCGCTGTTTTGCGATTATCGCGAGCTGCTGAAAAGCATTACGAACTCCTATAACGCGCACGTCCACACGACCGAGCTCGAGGTACTGCAGCCGGTCTTTCGGGCGGAGGTGCTCGTGATCGACGAACTGGGCGCTGCCAAGCCCACCGAATGGGTCTGGGAAACGGTCGCGCACATCCTGAACACGCGCTACAACGATAAGCGCACCACGATCATCACGACGAACTACCCGAACCTGCCGCCGGGCGGAGCGGGGCAGGGCGCCGCCCGGGAGGAAGCGCGCCAGGCCCTGCGCGAGGAAACGCTCGGCGACCGCATCGGCGAGCGCATGCGGTCGCGCTTGCAGGAGATGTGCGTCCCAGTGGAGATGCGGGGCCCCGATTACCGCCTGGGTGCGAAGCGGGCGCGCTTCGCCTGAGCGTTTACGATGAAGCCATGACGCCCGAGGACCAGACGCCGATGTTTGCCGCGGCCGACCGCAGGCCCGAACCGCGCAACTGGAAGCCGTTTGCGGCGGCAGGGGCCGTGGTGCTGCTTCTGCTCGGTCTGCTTTTGGCCTTCGGGCATCGCTCGCGACAGGCGGCAAACCCGGGCGGCGCGGGCCTGGCCCCGGCGTCGGCGTACGCGGCCTCCCTGCCGCTCTCGCAGATACAAATGAGTGATTCAACCAACCTTTCAGGCGGCAAGGAAACGTACCTCGACGGCATTGTGACCAATCGTGGGAAAGATACGGTACGGGCGGTGACGGTGCAGGTGGCGTTCAAGGACGACACCGGCATGCTTGCGGGCAAAAACACGATGCCGCTGAACCTGGTTCGCTTTCGCGAGCCGTACGTGGATACCGAGCCGGTGAGCGCGGAGCCGATCCGGCCGGGCGAGACGCGGTCGTTCCGGCTGATCTTCGATGCCATCCCTGGGAGCTGGGACGGAGCCTACCCTGAGGTGCGGGTGATCGCGGTCAACGGCGGCCGCTGACGCATAAAAGCAGCTATCGAGGCCTGCTCCCGGTAAGAATTACTCGCGGCAAGAGGAATCTGCAGGGGCCTGTATCGAACTAAGTCACCTTCACTTATCTTCATAGTTAGCTAACCCCCTTTGAATGTTCGAGATAGTAGACCGTGCCGGTTTCCATGCGAGGCGGTACGCTGTTTGGCCCTCAAGGTGCAACCCTAACCGGTACTGATCGATCTCAGCAACGGTAACCGTGTTTCCCAGAAGCGAGGATGGACTTATGAAGAGTCAAAAAGCAGGAATCGCAAGCGCAGCTTTGTTGCTTGCAGCGTCCGTGGCACTGCCGGCCATGGCGCAAAGTACAGGTCAGAGCACGACACAGGCGACATCGCAGGCACAGGGCTCGATGAATGCCTCCGACAACAGCAGCTATGCAACCGGCACCCCGCTTGCCACGCAGTCGAAGGAAGGCTTTTGGGGCCACCTGAACCCGTTTGCTCGTAAAAAGTGGGTGAACCGGCAGTTGGACCCGGTCAAGGGTCGCTTGAACGAGCTGGACCAGCTCCAGGCCAAGAACAGCAACGATATTCGCGCACTCGATGAAAAGACCGGTGCCGGTATCAAGCAGGCGCAGTCCACTGCGGACCAGGCAAACCAGCTGGCCGGTACCGCGAACTCCACCGCCGGCCAGGCGAACCAGCTGGCCCAGCAGGCCAGTACGCAGACCACGCAGCTGAACACGACCGTCAACGGGCTGGATCAGTACTCCAAGGTCTCGGACACAGAGCTGCGGTTCCGCCCCGGACAGACGATGCTGAATGCGCGCGCCAAGGAAGCGCTGGACCAGGTGGCGACCCAGCTCCAGGGACAAAAGGGCTATGTTGTCGAGGTTTCGGGCTACTCGCACCTGCGCGGCCAGGCAGGGCTTGCAAGCTCGCAGCGCATGTCGGACGCAGTGGTCCGCTACCTTGTCGCTGAAAAGCAGGTGCCCGTTTACAAGATTCACCAGATCGCGCTCGGCAATGCACAGCCTGCTGACGGCACAACCACGCCGGCCGGCAACGCGGTGCGCGTCAGCGTGATGCAGAACAGTTTGGCGGCAACAGGCAGCTCGACCGGGACGGGCACTGCACCCTCCGGCGGCGCGCCTGCGACAGCGCCTGCAAGCCCGGCCGGGCCTACGCAGTAGCTGCCACCGCAACAAGCTCTCGTTCCGATAACGAGAGAACCAAGGCAGATTGGCCCCTTCATTAAACGGAGGGGCCGTTTTTTGCAGCACTTCGTGCCGTTCTCGGGGCGTTACTTGCGGGACGGGCCTCGTGGCCCTCCCGTTGGTCGGCATGAAGTACCTCATTCGCGACCATCGGGAGCGTCCTGCTTTAACGAGCACACCCCACGAAGTGGGCGCCTCCCGCGCAGGGGGTCTCAGCGTTTCGGTGCGAGCTCGTGAAGTGCCAAAAGGTTTTCGAGCAAGGGTTTCAGCAGTTCGAGCCGCAGCGCATTCGCTCCGTCGGACTTCGCTTCCTCCGGATTGTCGTGGACCTCAAGAAAAATGCCGTCGATGCCCGCGGCGACGGCGGCGCGAGTGAGCGTGGGAATGAACTCAGGCTGGCCGCCGGAGACGCCATTGGCGGCGGACGGCATCTGGACCGAGTGGGTGCCGTCGAAGACAACGGGGGCGAGCCGGCGCAGGATCGGCAGGGCGCGCATGTCGACAACCAGGTTGCCATAACCGAAGGTGGTGCCGCGTTCGGTTAGCGAGATTCGCTCATTGCCGGTGGTGCGAATCTTCTCGACCGCGTGCGCCATGTCGCCGGGCGCGACGAACTGGCCTTTCTTCACATTGACGGCACGGCCGGTGTTGCCGGCGGCGACGAGCAGGTCGGTTTGCCGGCACAGAAACGCGGGAATCTGCAGCACGTCGGCCCCTTCGGCGGCGATCTCGCAGTGCGCGGGCTCGTGCACATCGGTCAGCACGGGCAGGCCGGTCGTTTCGGCGATCGTGCGCAGGATGCGGGTGCCTTCGCGCAGGCCGGGGCCGCGAAAGCTGGTCACGGAGGTGCGGTTGGCCTTGTCATACGAGGCCTTGAAGATATAGGGGATGCGGAGGTCGGCGGCGATGCGGCCGATGCTCTCAGCCATGCGGCGGGCATGGCTTTCGGACTCGATGACACAAGGACCGCCGATGAGGAAAAGCCGGCCGGCACCGACCGGGACGTTGCCGATTTCAAAGTCGGGAATCACAGTCGTATTCAAACATAGTACGAAAGGTCGGCGCGGCGATTGTTTTTTGGTCGCGGACGGCGCTAGTCTGGAAAGGCCATGTTTCAGTTAAAAGATAAAGGTGACAAGCCGATGTCGGTCGTGGAAGACGTTCGCAAGGTGTTGCAGGACTTTCTCGCGCCCGAGATGCGTGAGCTGAAAGTACGGATTGAATCGGTTGAGAAGCGAATCGACGAGCGTCATGCCGAGGTAGAGAAACGGTTTGACTCCGTAGAGAAGCGGTTTGAGTCGGTTGAGAAGCGGATGGACGAGCGCCATGCGGAGGTGA
>CAXSBW010000053.1:17423-22861 GCA_964235795.1 uncultured Acidobacteriaceae bacterium
ACGAGCGCCATGCGGAGGTGATGCAACGCTTGGACGAGCGCCATGCGGACTCGATGAAGCGGATGGAGGATGGTCGAGCCGAAGTACTTGAAGCCATCCGCATCAGCGATCTGCGGATGGACCGCCGGGTGGATTCAATCCTCCAGTTTACGGAGCTGAAGGAAAAAGTGGCCGTGCTCGATGCCGAGCGGTTGGCGAAACAAAAGGTTGCATCCTGAATCGTGACGTGTTGTCAGGCCGAGGCCTTTGCGCCCGGCCAACGGTTTTGCTCCCGGCGCGCTCTTACTGAGGGACAGGAGAACAATCATGGCACACAGCACAACACCGCATACCGAGTCGGGGCAGAACCAGGGGTTTGAAGCGAGCGACATGGAAGGCCGCGCGGGCAGCCAGACGGTAGCGCGTGGCGAAGACGCTTACGAGGCCGGGACGGACGGGGCGCAGATGGGTACCAATCGCGGAGCTGCCCACGCACCGGGCACCGCAACCAGCCACCACGGATCGCATCCGATCGACACGGTTCTGGAAGGTTCCGTCGACACGCGCGCGCCGCAGGGTCAGGGACAGGGCATTACCAACCGCTCGCAGACTGAGGAAAGCGCGGGGCAGTCGAAGGTCGTGACCGATCGGCCCGATGCACAGTCGGGTCTCAATCACACGCGGCAAAAGGATGATGTGGCCTAGTTTTCCGTGCACCGCTGAAAAGCGTCCCTTGCGGGACGCTTTTCTGTTTGCGCCGGCAGCCTAGGCAGGCGTGGCTTGCTCGTCCTGTAATTTGCGTTCGGCCTCCCGCACACGGTGGGCGTAGCTTGCCGCGATGAACGCCGAAAACAGTGGGTGAGGTTCGAGCGGCTTCGACTTGAACTCCGGGTGGAACTGGCAGGCGACGAAGTATGGGTGGTCGGGGATCTCGACGATCTCGACGTAGGTGGAGTCAGGCGTGGTGCCCGTGATACGCATCCCCGCCCCGGTCAGCAGCGCCTCGTACTCGCGATTGAACTCGTAGCGGTGGCGATGCCGCTCGGAGATTTCGGTCGTGCCATAGGCCTGCGCCGCGACCGAGCCCGGCTGCATCACGCAGTCCCACGCGCCCAGCCGCATGGTGCCGCCCATCTCTTCCACCCCGGTCAGTTCGCGCAGCTTGTAGATGATGCGGTGCGGGGTTGCGGGGTCGAACTCGCTCGAGTTGGCGTGATGGAGCCCGGCAACGTTGCGCGCGTACTCGATGCAGGCGGTCTGCATGCCCAGGCAGATGCCGAAGAACGGAACCCGGTTTTCACGCGCGAAGCGGATGGCGTGGAGCATCCCCTCGATGCCGCGCTTGCCGAAACCGCCGGGCACGAGGATGCCGTCGAAGCCTTGGAGCTGCCCGGCATAATCCGGCGTTTCCAGGCCCTCGGCCTCAATCCAGGTCACGCGCAGCTTGAGCTTGTGGCCCAGCGCGCCGTGCGTCAGGGCTTCTTTCAGCGACTTGTAGCTGTCTTCGTACTCCACATATTTGCCGATGATGGCGACCGAAACTTCGTCGCGCGGATGGTAGGCATGCTCGAGCAGCTCCTGCCAACGGGCCAAATCGGCCTCGCGCGGTTGCAGGTGGAGGTACTGGAGGATCAGCGCGTCCACCCCTTCCTCGGCGAAGGAGAGCGGCACCTCGTAGATCGATTCCACATCGCGCGCGCCGACCACGGCACGCTCTTCGAGATTGCAGAACAGCGCGATCTTGCCCTTGATCTCACGGCTCAGCGCGCGGTCCGAGCGGCACAGCAGGATATCGGGCTGGATCCCGATCGACAGCATCTCCTTGACGGAGTGCTGGGTGGGCTTGGTCTTGAGCTCCTGCGCGGCGGCGATCCAGGGCACCAGCGTGACGTGGACGAACACCGTATTCTCGCGGCCGAGCTCCTGCCGCATCTGGCGGATGGCTTCAAGAAACGGCAGCGATTCGATGTCGCCGACCGTGCCGCCGATCTCGACGATCGTCACGTCGGCAGGGCCCGCGCCTTCGGTCCGGCCGGCCACCCGGCGCATGGCGTTTTTGATCTCGTTGGTGACGTGCGGAATCACCTGCACGGTCTTGCCCAGGTAGTCGCCGCGGCGCTCCTTGGTGATGATCTGCTCGTAAATGCGGCCGGTCGTCAGGTTGTTGTCGCGCGTCAGGCGGGCATGGGTAAAGCGCTCGTAGTGGCCCAGGTCCAGGTCGGTTTCCGCGCCGTCATCGGTCACAAACACTTCGCCGTGCTGAAACGGCGACATGGTGCCGGGGTCGACGTTGAGGTAAGGGTCGAACTTCATCAGGTTGACGCGCATGCCCCGGCTCTCCAGCAGGCAGCCGATGGAAGCCGCGGCGAGACCCTTGCCAAGCGAGGAAACGACGCCGCCGGTCACAAAGATGTATTTGGCTGACACAGGGGACCCTCCCGGGTGCGGAACGAGGTATGTACCGGGCTCCCGGGGTGCGAACGGGCAGGTACGACCCAGTATCGCAGAGGCTTCCCGGCCCTGGAAAGCATTTCGGTAGAGAGTCGTGTGGAGCTGCGTGGAGGTGCGCGCGGACGCGAGAATCGGGTAACGTGGAAGGGTGTTTCGCTCTCGTTACCGGTGGCTACTCGCGCTCCTGCTGCTGCTGCCCGCTGTGCACTGTGAACCGGGCCGGGCGCAGGGACCGGGTGCGCGGCAGCGGCTGATTTTAAAGGACGGCAGCTACCAGTTGGTGTCGCGCTACGAGGTTCGCGCGGACAGGGTACGTTTTTTATCGGTGGAGCGGGACGACGGCTGGGAGGATTTGCCCGCGGAACTGGTGGACTGGCGGGCGACCGAGCGCTGGAACCACGAGCATGCCCCAGGCGCGAAGCCCGACCCCGACAGCCCCGCCGCGCAGGAGGCCGCCGAGCTGGACCGGCAGGCCGCCGCAGCGCGAGCGGCGGAGCTGGCGCGATCGCCGGAAGTGGCTCCGGGGCTGCGCCTGCCGGATGAGAGCGGCGTGTGGGCGCTGGACAGCTACGGCAACGTGGCGCAGCTGGTGCAGATTCACCAGAGTGACGGTGACCTGAACACGGATACGGGTCACACGGTCAAGGCAGCGACGATTCCGGCAGGCGGCGCGCGTGACCTGATCCGTCTGGGCGGTTACAAGGCCGCGGTTTCGTTTCATGTGGCGCGGCCGGTATTTTTCATCGCGCTCGATGTACCGGGGGAGGCCTCGCGCGAAGATGCGCTGGTCGTGGATACACACGGGGCGGCGGCCGCGATGGGGTCGAAGACGGAACGGGCGTCGCCGGCGAGCACCTATGCGCTGGTGCGCCTGCGAGTGTGGAAAAACGAGCGCGCGGCCTCGGGGCAGGAGCTGCGGGCGCTGGCAAACGGCGGCGAGGCGGACGGCAGCGCGGAGGTGGTCGCGACCGAGCGGACCATTTTGCCCGGAGGGCGCTGGATGCGCGTGGCCCCTCGCGGCGATATGAACCTGGGGCAGTACAGCCTGGTCGAAATCCTGCCGGAAGGTGGGTTCAAAGGCAGTTTCAATCTCGACGGGTGGGATTTTGGGGTGAACCCTATGGCACCGGAGAACAAGGGCGGCTTTCGTCCAGTGGGCAGCGGCGAGGACGGGCCTTGACGGAAGCGGACCGGGGGCAGCGATTCCTGGTTTCGGCGTTCTTGCGTTCTGCCTTTGAGAAGCGCGTTCCGCAATGACTGATGGTTCCTGGAATGGAATCGTTCGACCGGCATCGAAACGACGGAGCAGAATGTTCGACTGCGATCGAATTATTCGATGACGATCGAAGGGACAAAGCAGCCTGGTAGCGAGCTTATTTCAGCGGCGTGGTAGGGATGCGACGATCCGCCGGGCCGGGGCCGGTGATCCAGAAGATGACAGGGATCGCGGCGTCGACCTTTGCCCCGGCGGCCGGCGTTTGCGAGATGACGGTTCCCGGAGCCGCGTCAACGGGCAGCGCGAACTGAGCGCCGGGCGGTGCGCCGGTGGCGCTTTCCGCATGAAGTCCGGCCCCGTCCAGCTCGGCCTGGGCCGCTGCGAAATCCTTGCCGCGCTCGTCGGGCATTACCCAGGCCTTTGCGACCTGTGGCGCGGGCACAGCGACCAGCAGGCTGACGCTGGGTCGCTCGGCTCCGCGGGCGAGTGGCGGCGGGTCCTGCGCCAGCACGGTGCCGGGCTGGGAGCTATTTGAGGGCATGTGGGCGACCGAGCCCAGTTCAAGCCCGCGCTGCCGGATCAGCAGGATGGCATCGCGCTCGCTTTTGCCGACGACGTCCGGGATCGCCACCTGCTGCGGACCGAGACTTTCGGCGACGGCAAGGTCCCATCCGCGACGGACAGAGGCGCCGGGGGCGGGTGTTTGCAGCAGCACCGTGCCGGCGGGCAGGGCGGTTGAGTAGAGCCGCTGCGTGACGGAAAGATCGAGCCCCAGCGCGGCTGCGCGGCTGCTCGCTTCGGCGATGGAACGGCCTTTCAGGTCGGGGACGCGGACCTCCGCGCGGTGCACCGCGAACTGCATGGTCACAATAGCGGAGATGCCGGCGATACCGGCCAGGAGCATCGCGACCAGCGCGAACCGGAACGCCGCCATCACGGCGCGGGCTCATGCCCGGTTTCGTACTCGATGCTGTAGCCGATCTCAACCGCTTGCGCGAGCATGATCGACACGGAACAATACTTTTCCTTCGATAGCGTGACCGCGTCTTCGACGGCTTTCGCGCTCAGCCCCGCGCCGCCGACCGAGTAGGTCAGGTGAATGCGGGTAAATACGCGCGGTGGCTCCGACGGCTGTTCGGCGACCGCTGAAACCCGAAGCGACGCAAGCGGCTGGCGTTTTTTCGCGAGGATGCCGACCACATCGACCGAGGTGCAGGCGCAAAGGGCAGCCAGAACGGCTTCCATGGGCGAAGGGCCATTGGTGTGTGCCGCGTCGGTGTCGAACAACACGGCATGGCCGCTTTCGCTGCGGCCTTCATATTCCGTGCCGCCTTTCCAGGTTGCGCTTGCGATCATTGTCAGGTCCTTTTAGCCCAAAGGCTTTCTAAACATGGTGCGAATCGGTGACGGGCTCGGGGTGGATCAGGACGCGGTCCACCTCGGGGCAGCTGCCTTTAAAGCGGTCTTCAAGCGAGGTGATGACCTGGTGGACGCGGTGCATTTCCATCTCGTCGGGCATGGTGCAGTGGCACGAAAGCTGAAAACGCTCGCCCACGCGGCTGACGACGACCTCGTGCACGTCGAGGATCTCGGGCAGGTTCGCGGCGGCCTCGCGCAGCTGCCGCTCCATGCCGCGATCGCGTGCTTCGATCTTCGGCACCTCGATGGTCGCGGGCTCACTTTCAATATGGGTCAGCACGCTTTCGACCTGCGGCAGCTCACCGCGTATTTCATCCTCGATGCGGCGAACAAAGCTGTGCGCTTTTTTAAGCGGCAGGCGCTCATCGACCTC
>CAXSBW010000054.1:0-18004 GCA_964235795.1 uncultured Acidobacteriaceae bacterium
ATTCGATCCACAATCTTGCGTTTTATCTCGAAACCATGAGGAAGGTGCGAGGGGAAATAAGTGACTCTTCTCTATCCGACAACGGCTCTTTTCGGCCAGGTACATCGATTGAGGCAGCTTCAGTTCAGTAGCAACTTTCCCCGGGAGCGTTTCCGATTTCAACGCCGTTTGCGAACAGCACGGGGCTGTTCTCGGCCACACTGACAGGACACACCATGCGCAATGGGCATCGTTCCGTCCAGCGCGGGAATGCAATGGCCATGCGGATCAGCTGTGGGATGGCCCAGCCTTGTCGCGACCCGTTCTTCAAATCGCTCAGAAATGAAATGTTCCAGACGCTCAGCCTCGTCGTGAAGTTCCTGTACCGGGTAGCCCAGCACTTCGAACAGGAATGTCTCGATGAGCCGATGATGACGAACGATTTCCAGGGCGCGCTTTCTGCCTGCCGGCGAAAGTTTTACCCCGCGTCCCCGTTCGTATTGCAGCAAGGGTTTGGGCGCTGCCGCCAGCTTTTGGAGCATGTTGGTCACGGAGGCAGGTGCAACCTGCAGCCGCGCGGCCAGCTCCGAACTGCCGACGCGTCGCTGCTCGTCGCCGCTCAGGCTGTAGATCGCCTTGAGGTAATTGTCGATGGATTCACTGCTTTTGCCCCTTGTTGCCTGAGAAGGAGTCTTCATACCCGAACCGCGGACTTGTTTTGATGCTCTATTTAGGTTAGCCTCAATTTTGTTTAGGTGAGGCTAAATGATGCTTTGTCGCTCATCCGCGCCTGCGATTCTGGTTTTGACGATTTGTGTTCCTGCCGTGAGTCAGCAACCGAAGCTGGCCATTCGCATTGCCGACAGCGCCGGCGCGGCGCTTGCGGGGGCGCTCGTCACGCTGCACTGCCCGGCCTCTCGCGACGCGACAATCCTTTCCGATGCAGCCGGAGAAGTCGAGTACAAAGCGGTTGCCGGCGGATGTTCTGTCCGGGCGACGGCCGCCGGTTTTGCTCCGGTCGCAAAACAATTAGGCGAAGGGCAGGTGCGGGTCGAGCTTCGACTTGCGCCTGCCTCGTCCGAGGAGATTACGGTGTCGGCGGACCAGGCTTCCCCGGAAACGAACTCTCCAGCGGCACAGCATACATTGAGCGCGAAGCAGATCGCAGCCGTGCCGGTCTTCAACGCTTCAACCGGCTTTACAGACATTCTCACGCGTACCACGCCCGGTGTGGCCGCCGACGCCAACGGCTTTGCACACCCGCTGGGAGAGCACGCGGATACCTCCATTTCACTGGATGGGCAGCCCATCACGGACCAGCAGGCGAAGGTGTTTTCCAATCAAATCGACCCCGGCATCATTCAAAGTCTCACCGCGATTACGGGCGCTCCACCGGCTGAGTTCGGCGACAAGACCAGCCTGGTTGTAAGCGTGACGACCAGATCAGGAATAGGCCGAAAAGCGTTCGGCTCCTTCGCTTCGAATTACGGCAGCTTCGGAACCTGGTCAGAAAATCTGACATTGGGGGCCGGCACGGAGCACTGGGGCGAGTTCCTTGCCGTGAACGCGAACGGCTCAGGGCGCTACCTTGACACGCCTGAGTTTCGGCCATTGCACGATCGCGGCAATGGACAAGAGGCCTTCAACCGCATCGACTGGCAACCGAACGGTTCCGACATCCTCCACTTCAACCTCGGCGTGGGACGCTCCCGGTTTCAGACGCCAAACAGCTATGACAGCGCAGCCGCCGGCCAGGATGAACGAAGCCAGATCCGAAACGCAAATGTCGCCATGGGATGGAGTCATGTGTTTACGCCTTCCTTTCTCACGACGTTTACTCCATTTTTTCGTCACGACGAGGCGCAGTATTTCCCGTCGGCCAACCTGCTTTCCGATGCGACCGCAACCTTGCAGCAAAACCGCACGCTCACCAACACCGGTTTTCGCCTGCAAGGGGAGTATGCAAAAGGTCGGCATGCAGCCAGGGTGGGCAGCACCTATTGGCATACGCTGCTCCATGAGCGCTTTGCCGTCGGGCTCACCGACCCGCTTTACAACGCCATCTGTGCGGACACAAAGGGAGATTCGATCGCTGCGCCCGGTGTTCTGAGTCCGGCGGACTGCCTCGCGGCAGGTTACACAGCCAATCCGGGCTTTTTGCCCGGCCTGCTGCCTTATGACCTGAGTCGTGGAGGCACCCTTTACCGTTTCAATCAAACGGCTGACATCGCGGAAGCCGCCTTGTATGCCCAGGACGACCTCAAGCTGGGTCCTTGGCTGTTCAGCCCCGGCCTTCGTTACGACATCTATAACGGCCTGAGCCGCGGCCGCCAGGTTGAGCCGCGCTTCGGACTGAGCCGGCGTACGGCGTGGACCGGTACGCTGCTGCGGGGTTCTTACGCGCGTCTCTACGAAACACCCTACAACGAAAACCTCATCTTCGCCAACGAGAGTTCCGCCGACACCGCGGACACAAATCCCTTTGCCGGCTATCGTTCTAAGCCTGTACGTCCGGGCACCCGCAATCAGTTTAATACCGGCTTCGAGCAGCTCTTCGGCAAATACCTCAGTGTGAACGCTGATTATTATTGGAAGTTCACACGCGGCGATTTCGATTTCGACACGCTTTTCAATACTCCTATTACGTTCAGCGTGGCATGGCGCAAGTCGAAAATTGATGGCGTGGCCTTGTCGGTGAATGTCAATGATTTTCACGGAGTTACGGCTTACAGCGTGATGGGGCACGTGCGCGCTCGCTTTTTCACGCCGGAAACGGGAGGGCTGATTTTTAACAGCGTTCCGTCAAACCCCGTTTTCCGAATCGACCATGGCGAAGAGTTTGAGCAGACGACCGATGTGCGATATCAGTTGCCGCAACACCTGTTGGGGTCTCATCGTCCGTTTATCTCAGGAACATGGCGATACAACAGCGGCCTGGCCCTGCCCGACACTGTGCCCACCTACCTTGACGCCCTGCAACTCACGGCCGATCAGCAGTCCCAGATGGGACTGCACTGCGGAAACGACGCCGCCGCACCGGGCCGACCGATTCGCCAATGCAGCGCCGGGGCTTTCGGGGTTGCTCGCGTTCGCATCCCCGCTTATGGAACAGAGAATGACGACAGGAATCCAGTTCGGGTCACGCCGCGAACGCTTTTCGACTTTTCGGCGGGCGACAATCAACTGCTTCATCTTGAGAATGTAACGATCGGTGTTCACGCAGGGGTCCTCAACGCTGGAAACAGGGTCGCACTCTTCGATTTCCTGTCCACTTTCAGCGGCACCCATTTTGTACCGCCCCGCAGCTTTTTGGCGGGGCTCAGCCTTGCTTTCTGAGGCGTTCAAGAATACAGATCAGTCCATTGCCTGCTTTTGATAAGCCACGGATCGCCGTGGGGAAAGGCTGATGGAAATAGCGGGCGTCCTGCGCTATCCATTTTGGCGGCACGTCCAGTTTCGATTTGAGCCGAGTGCTGAATGCCGCTTTGTTCTCCAGCCTTGACACCCCTGCCACACTCGACGATGCTTAAGGCTTGGGCGCACCGCTGCCACCAGGTAACGGATGCCTGTTTTCGCGTCGGGAAAGGTATGCTTGCCTCCCGTTAGCGCTTTCCACGAGCGACAACCCGCTCGCCGGAACCTGATAAGGAATCCGCTTTGACCTCCGCCTTTACCGCTCTGCTCGCCGCCATCGCCATCCCGCCCGGCCTATCCTCCATCCTTCCGCTGGTCCTGATCCCGGTTGTTTTCTACTTCCTGCTGATGCGGCCCAACCAGAAGAAGCAGCAGCAGTGGCAGACCATGCTGGGGAGCCTCAAGCCCGGGGATCGCATCACGACCACCGGCGGTATCCGCGGCGTCGTGCTGGCTCTGCGCGACGACACCCTTCACATCCGGGTCGCGCCCGATGGGGTCAAGCTCGAGGTTGTACGCACGGCCATCGCTTCCGTCACCACCGACGAGGAGAAAAAGTAAAGCATGCGCAACCGTCCCGGCACCCGTCTGGCGCTGATCCTGGCCACGCTGGTTGTTTTTGTTTTCGGTATCTTCGGCATTCCGCACGGTGTCACGCCATCGGCCCTCAAGCAGTCGCTGCTCAACCGCATCCACCTGGGCCTCGACCTGCGCGGCGGAACCCACCTGATCCTGCAGGTGATGGTCGATGAAGCGATCGGCGCGACGACCGACTCGGACGTCGTGCGCATGCAGTCCGACCTCCAGTCCGCCGGCATCAGCGCGACCGGGTCAAAGCCGAATCCCGAACAGCCCGCCACCCTCCAGTTCGCCGGCATTCCGGCGGGCAAGATGGTGGACGCGCGTACGGTGCTGGGCAACCGCTACGGCGCGCAATACGAGTTCAGCGATGCGAATGGCGTGCTGACCGCCGGCATGAAACAGAGCGCCGTTGCCACGCTCAAGGCGAGCACCCTGCAGCAGGCAGTCGACGTCATCCGCCAGCGAGTCGATACCCTCGGCGTCTCCGAGCCCATCATCCAGGAATACAACGTCGGTTCCAACCAGATCCTGGTGGAGCTGCCCGGCATCGACGACCCCGCGCGCGTCAAGGACGTCATCCAATCCACGGCGCGACTCGAGATCCATCTTGTGAATGGCGGCCCGTTCGCGAGCGAAGCGGAAGCCCGCGCGTCGCTGGGCGGCACGGTGCCGTTCGACCAGGCGATGGTGCACGCATTGCCCGGGTCCACCAGTCCGGGCTCGCCCGACCAGGTATACCTGGTCAAGAAAACGGCGGAAGTCGCGGGCACCGACATCCGCGACGCCCAGGCGGGCACCAACCAGAACACCAGCGAGCCCGAGGTCACGTTTTACCTGACCACCGTCGCCGGCAACCACTTCGCCGACTTTACCTCGGCCAACAAGGGCAAGGGCCTGGCAGTGGTGCTCGACAACCGCATCCGCGAGGTCGCAACCATCCGCGACCAGATCCGCGACACCGGCACGATCTC
Source organism: uncultured Acidobacteriaceae bacterium (assembly GCA_964235795.1). Classification (GTDB taxonomy): domain Bacteria; phylum Acidobacteriota; class Terriglobia; order Terriglobales; family Acidobacteriaceae; genus EB88. The sequence goes on from CAXSBW010000054.1 coordinate 4,947, forward strand.
CGGCGGGTCCATGAGCGACCAGGCCGCGCGCGACCTGTCGATGCTGCTGCGAACCGGCGCCCTGCCGGCATCGATCCACTACCTGCAGGAAAGCTCGGTCGGCCCGTCGCTGGGCGCGGACTCCATCCGCCAGGGCGTCCTGGCGTCGGTCGTCGGCATGGTCGCCGTCATGGGCTTTATGCTCCTGTACTACCGGGGCGCGGGCATCAATGCCGACCTGGCGCTGCTGCTGAACCTGGTCATCCTGCTCGGTTTTATGGGTTTCACGCATGCGGTTCTTACCCTGCCCGGAATCGCCGGGGTCATTCTGACCATCGGTATGGGTGTGGACTCCAATGTGCTGATCTTTGAGCGGATTCGCGAGGAGATGCGCGCCGGCAAAAGCGCCGCGGCGTCGGTCGATCAAGGCTTCGCTCATGCCTGGACCACAATTGTCGATACACATGTTACGACGATTGTGTCGGCGGCCATTCTGTTCATCTTCGGCTCCGGCCCGGTGAAGGGTTTTGCCATCACACTAACGTTCGGGCTGTTTGCCAACATCTTTACCGCGGTGTTTGTTTCGCGGACCATTTTTGACGCCAATGTAAACCGCCGAGCGCGGGGGAAGGCACTATCGATATGAGCAATGAAAAAGTAATGGGCATGCATCCGGTCATCGGCAAGGGAGTGCTGGTGTTTGTTGCCGGCATGGCTTTGTCGGCCGTGTCGTTTGTGGTTGAAAACCTGATCATCAAGGTCGCGCAGGGCAAAAGTTAACGACGTGGCCTGACGCGTTCGGATCGTGTAGCCTCACAGGAGACCCGCCGCCAAGCGGGTCTCGGCGCGTGGGGCTGCCACCTGGCTCGGTATCCGGCCCGCTGCCGCACATTCTTCCAAAGCAGGACATCCGTGGAACTGTTCCAAAACCCGAAGATCGACTGGCTGGGCAAGAAGTGGTACTTCCTCAGCTTTTCTCTCGTATTCAGCATCGCCGGCATCCTGTCGCTGCTCTTTTGGCACCACCTGCCGCTCGACGTGGACTTCAAGGGCGGCACGGTCGTCCAGGTGCGGTTTGACCAGGCACCGGATCTCCCTCGGCTGCGAGCGGCGACCGATGCCGCAGGGCTCCACGACGCACGGGTACAGCGTTACGGCCTGCCCGCGGGCCATGAGGTGCTGATTACGCTGCCGGCCGGGCAGACGCGCGAGGTGGCGCTCGATCGCGGCCGCGCGGCGATCGTCGACACGCTCCAGCACCACTATGGCGGCGGCTTTACGGTACGCAATGTCGAGATCGTCGGTCCGCAGGTCGGCGCGCAGCTGCGCAAGCAGGCCCTGCTCGCCACCGTGTATTCGCTGCTCGGCATGCTGGTGTATCTGTGGTTCCGGTTTGAGCTGATCTACGGCGTGGCCGCCGTGGTCGCGGTCTTTCATGACACGCTGATCACCATCGGCGCGTTCTCGCTGACGAACCGGGAGATCTCGCTGACGGTCATTGCGGCCATTCTGACGCTGATCGGCTACTCGATGAACGACACCATCGTGGTTTTCGACCGCATCCGCGAAAACCTGCGGCAGGCGCGGCGCGAGCCCCTGGCCGACGTGGTGAACCGGTCGATCAACCAGACGCTGAGCCGGACGGTGCTGACCTCGGGGCTGACGTTTCTGGCCGTGCTCTCAATTTTTGTGTTCGGCGGCGAGGTGCTGCGCGGCTTCTCGTTCGCGCTGGTGGTCGGCATCCTGATCGGGACCTATTCGTCGATCGCGGTGGCGGCACCGATGCTGGTGGCCTGGCAGGAGCGCCGTGCCGGCTCGGCCCGGGCCGCGGCGCTGCCTGCTGCGCGCAGCGCCAAGGCCTGACCGTCGTTCTCCTGTCCGAGAAGCCGCTTCCAGCATGGAAGCGGCTTCTCTGTTTCCAACCCTTGTGCCCGTGTGGTAACGTGACTCCACCCGCAACGCTGCAGCCTCACCATCGCGTCGCCGGGTACACAAGCAGGCCCCTGAAAAAGACGGGAACAAAATACCCCTCTGCCGGTGTCTACTGCCACAACAAAAGCTTTTCGCTCCTCCCCGAGGTCGCCCATGTTTGAAGACGCAATGATGGAGTCGGGTGGCAAGATCAAGACAAAGAGCAAGTACTACACCATCGTCGGCGTCCTGCTGAATGGTTCAATTCTTGCGGCTTTGATCCTGGTTCCCTTGCTCTACCCTGAAGCGCTGCCGAAAGCCGCGATGACGACCATGCTGGTCGCTCCGCCGCCACCGCCGCCACCCCCGCCGCCTCCTCCGCCGCCGCAAGTGGTGCACGTGGTTCACGTGCAGCAGATGGACGAGATGCAGGCGCCGCCGAAGATTCCGAAAAAGATCGTGGTCGCCCCGGATACCCCGCCGCCGCCATCCGCTGTTTCCATGGGACCCGCAGGCGGGGATACAGGCGGCCCCGCAGGCTTGTTCACAGGTAGCACTGGACCGTCGGTGACGGTCGCCCCGCCGCCCAAGCCGAAAAAGGTCGCGGTGTCTTCAGGCGTCATGGCAGGCAATATCCTGTCCAAGCCCGAGCCCCCGTACCCGGCGATCGCCAAAGCGGCTCGCATTCAGGGCACCGTGGTGCTGTCGGCGACGATCTCCAAGACCGGCACCATTGAAAACCTGACCGTCGTCAGCGGTCCGCAGATGTTGGCCCAGGCCGCGATCGACGCAGTCCGGCAATGGCGCTACAAGCCGTACCTGCTCAACGGCGAGCCGGTTGAGGTGCAAACCCAGGTCAATGTCAATTTCACCCTGGGCGGCGGTTAGTCCTTTTCGGGAAGCGACCCAAAATGGGTCGCTTCCCACGCGGGCAGGCAAGGCAGGGAGCGCCGGCAGCATCGGATTCCTGTATAACTCGGTTCAGAAGCTCCACCTCACCCGGCTTTTTCCCCAGGAGGGATGATTCACGTGATTCTCGCTCAACTTTCTCAGTTCGCGGCCCCATCGGCACTTGCTTTCTTTCAGGACCAGGCAGCGCCCACCGTGGGCTTTTCGCCGCTCGATCTTTGGAACAACATGGGCTGGCTGGCGCGCGGCGTTGTATTCGTGCTGTTCATCATGTCCATCTGGTCGCTGGCGGTCATCATCGACCGCTACCTGTACTTCGCGGCCGCCAGGAAGCAGTCGCGCGACTTCGCGCCGCGCGTTGCCGGTGCCCTGCGCGAGAACAAGCTGGATGAAGCCATCAAGGTCGCCGACCGCAACAAGAAGTCGCACCTGGCCGAAGTCGTCACGGCCGGTCTGAGCGAGTTCCGCAACTACGGCGGCGGGCAGGTCACGGTCGAGCAGGTGGAGTCGTCGAAGCGCGCGCTTGAGCGCTCGGAAGCCATCGTGCACGCGAAGCTGAAGCGCGGTCTCGGCGGTCTCGCGACGATCGGATCCACCGCTCCCTTCGTCGGACTGTTCGGCACGGTTGCCGGTATTCTCAAGGCCTTCCAGGAGATCGCCGTGCAGAAGACCCCGGGTATCGGCGCCGTTGCGTCCGGTATTTCGGAAGCCCTGGTCACGACCGCGTTCGGGCTGCTGGTCGCGATCCCGGCCGTCATGTGCTTCAACTATTTCACCAACAAGGTCGAGGCGTTTGACGTCGAAATGGATAACTCCTCCTCCGAGCTGGTCGACTACTTCCTCAAGCAGAACCGCCGCTAACCGCGGCCTTGCCCCGCGGGCGGCCATCTGAGCCGCCCGCGCCGAGAGGGAACGGAACCCACACATGGCACTGGTCAAACGAGACGAAGGACGCAAGGTCAATTCCAACATCAACGTCACCCCGATGGTCGACGTGATGCTGGTGTTGCTCATCATCTTCATGGTCATCACGCCCATGCTCACCAACAAGGTGAATGTGACGCTGGTGAACTCCAAAAACGCAATCACGATGGAAGACGCCAGCAAGGAAGACGCCACCATCATCGCGGTCACCCGCGACGGCAAGGTCTATCTGGGGCAGAACCAGACCTCACTCGACCAGCTGGGCACCGAGGTGCAGGATCGCCTGAAGGACAAGACCAGCAAGGTCGTGTACTTCCGCGCCGACCAGCGCGCCCACTACGGCGCTGTGGAAGACGCGATCGACTCTGTGCGAACCGCCGGAGTGGAAGAAGTGGGCCTGCTCACCGACCAGCATGGACCTCCGGGCGCCGCGGGCGGACTCTAGTCACGGGCGGCCAGTGGGCCGGGTACGACGCACAAGGCTGAAGAAACGAGGAAATGTATGGCAATGGGAAGCGGTGGCGGCCCGGCAGGGCTTAACGCCGATATCAATGTAACTCCGCTGATCGACGTACTTCTGGTATTGCTGATCATCTTCATGGTCATCGTGCCGGTCACCCCCCACGGGCTGGACGCCATGGTGCCGCAGCCGCCGAAGACCCACAACGAGCAGGTGAACGACAAGACCATTGTCGTACAGGTGCAGGGTACGGCCGCTGGGCAGCCTTCCTACAAGATCAACGAGGACGCGGTGGCGTTTGGGGATCTCCAGAACCGCCTCAATCAGATCTACTCGGTGCGCGCTACCAAGATCATGTTCGTCAAGGGCGACCCAAACCTTAACTTCCAGAGCGTGGCGCAGATTGTCGACATCGGTAAGGCCGTCGGGGTCGACCATATCGGACTCATCACCCCTAAAATCGAGGCAGGTCAGTAAAGCCCTGCTTTTCCCCGTCCGGCGAGCATTCAAGGCTCGCCGGACCACCCCGGGGCTCTTGTGTGCGAACCCAGACGCTGCACAACTGCCAAACGGGTTACAATCGCTCCGCAGACCTTTTCCGCTGCACTATTCCTCTGCGTTATCGTCAGGGTCGCCCTGCTTCCGAAGGAGATGAGAGACAGAATGAATCGAATCGCACGTGTTCCGGTGCTGGCCGCGGCTGCGCTGTCGCTGTTGGTCTTTTCGGCCGGGTGCAAACGCCTCGAAGCCCGCGATCAACTCAACAAGGGCGTTCAGGCGTACAAGTCGGCAAAGTACGAAGAGGCCATCAATCATTTCCAGAACGCGGTGAACCTGGATCCGACCTACCCGATGACGCGTATCTACCTGGCTACGGCCTATGCGCAGCAGGTGGTTCCGGACCTGACCACGCCTGACAACCTGAAGAAGGCCAACCTGGCCATCGATAGCTACAAGAACGTGCTGACAGACCATCCAAACGATGTGACCAGCCTGAAGGGCATTGCCAGCCTGTACTTCAGCACGGACAAGATGGACCTTGCCAAGCAGTGGCAGAACAAGGTGATGCAGGCTGATTCGAAGGACCCGGAAGCGCCTTATACGATCGGCGTGATCGACTGGAAAGCCGCTTATAAGAATGCAGTGACCGACCTGGCCGGTGCCGGCCTGACCGATGATGGTACGGGCAATGCCAAGATGTCGAAGGCAGCCTGCGCCAAGATCAAAGCTGACAACACCCAGCTGGTCACCGAAGGACTTGACTACCTGAACAAGGCCGTGCAGATCCGCCCCAGCTATGACGATGCGATGTCATACCTCAACCTGATGTACCGTCGCAAGGCCGATCTGGACTGCGGAAATCCCGCGGCACAGAAGGCCGACATCGCCCAGGCGGACCATTGGCGCGACCAGGCCATGGGGACGCGCAAGGCCAATGAGGCCGAAAAGGAAAAGGAAAATTCGGGCGGCATCGTGCTCGACAACACCAAGTAGTTCGCTTCCAGTTCGCTTCCAGTTCGCTTCAAAGCAGGGCCCCGGTGCGAGCCGGGGCCTTTTTTGCCTGCCGGCCGGCACTCAGACAGCAGGCTCCACTCGTTCCGTCTTCCACGAACGATACGCCGCATCCAGAACACGCTGATTCGCGACGCCCTCGGTGCCCGGCGCTCGAAACGGCACCGGTCCACCACTGGCCGCCGCTGCAAACCCGTCCAGCATGCGCGAGAACGCATCCGCATTCGAGACCGGCTGCTCCAGCACCACCTGGCCGCCCTCGCGTTGCACCAGGGACACCGGGTGGTCGATCGTCATCGCGTCCTCGCACGTCAGCGAGCCGCGTTCGCCCACTACTTCCAGGAGGCTCCGGTAGGCGGCTCGCGTGGTCAGCGTGACAGTGCCGAGCGCGCCCGACGCGAAGCCGAGGGTCACGATGGCGTGCGATTCCACGGCACCGGACGCCGCATCGCGGTGCGCGAGTGTGCTTACACTTTCGACCCGGTCTCCCAGCACGTAGCACAGCGCGTCGATGCAGTGGATCCCGACGTCGCCGATCGGCCCGCCCAGCGCGAGCGACGGATCGTTGATCCAGGTCCGCGGACTTTTGCCGGTCTCGTAGCAGAACTGCGCGTGCGCCAGCTGCGGCCGTCCAACACGGCCCTCAGCGATCCAGCGGCGCATCAGGTCGATGGCCAGGTTATAGCGCATGTTCTGCGCGACCCCGAACAGCACACCGGCCTTCTCGGCGGCCGCCTGCATCGCCTCGGCTTCGCCCGTGTTCATCGCAAGCGGCTTTTCGCAAAGCACCGGCTTGCCTGCCTCCAGCGCGAGCAGCACATGTTCCCGGTGCAGGGCGTCCGGTGAGACGACAAACACAGCATCGATCTCAGGCGAGGTGCACAGGGCTTCCGCCGAATCGAAAACCAGCGGTACGCCGAAGCGGGCTGCATCGGCCGAGGCTTTCGCCTCATCGCGACGCCACAGCCCGGCCAGTCGCGCCACCGAGGCCCCTCGAAACGCCGGTACCAGCCGCTTCGCCGCATGGTGGCCAAAGCCAAGCACTCCGAATCGCATGAGCTCATTCTCCAGGCGCGTCGTTACTTCGCGCCGTCCTTGAAGATGTCATCCGCGTAGTAGTTTTCCACGCGCGCCTGGTCGCGCAGCACTTCCAGGTACGCATTTTTCAGCAGTTGCGAGCGCGTCTCCCGCAGCTGCTGCCGGATCGATTGCTGCACCCGAGGATCGTTCAGGTCGCGCTGCCCGGCCGACTCGCGATCCATCAACCGGTAGATGCTGTAGCCGACCGGTTTGCGGGTCGTTGGGTCCAGCAATGGCAGCACCTCGGTGATCTGCCCGGGCTTCAGCTTTGAAACCGCGTCATACACGGCCATATCGCTGCGCAGCTGCGACTCCGGAAAGAAACCCATATCGCCGCCGCTCGAAGCATTGTCGGGCCGCTCGGAAAAGTTGGCGGCCAGCGTGCCGAAGTCTTCGCCGCTTTCCAGGCGATTGTGCAGCATCTCGATCTTGCGCCGCGCTTCCGCGTCGTTCGCGGCTTTCGAGTTCTGGAGATTGCCCGCGACGTTGCCGCCCTCTGGCGGCGCTTCGGAGGTCACCACGATCTGCGCCAGGTGGTACTGCGGTTCCACCAGGTTGTACTCGGACTTGTGCGCGTTGTAAGCCGCCGCAATGTCGGCATCCGTGATGTTGATCTTGGAGTTGATCTCCTTGTTGAACAGCTTTTCCGTCGTTTTGGCCCGGCGAATCTCACGTCGCAGATCGTCCAACGACAGGTGCTTGTCGGCCAGGCGCTTGTTGAACTCTTCCTGCGTGAACGGCGCTTTCATCTCGTTGATCTGGCTGTCCACTTCTTCATCGGTGGCGGCCAGGTTCAGCTTGCCCGCACGCTGCGCCAGAATCTCCTCGTCGATCAACTGCCGCACAATCCCCAGGCGAACAATTTTCTCCTGCTCGACCGAAGGGTGCTGTTGCTGCCCGCTGTCGCCGAGCGAGTTGGTGTAGAGCGTGTCCACGTCCTTGCTCGCGATCGGCTTGCCGTTCACCTTGGCAAGCACGTCGGCGTTGTGCGCATGCGAGCAGCCGGCTGCCGCCAGGCAAAAAAAGAGGGCTGCTGCCGACAGCCTTCCTGTTGGGCGCCGCGCTGCTTTGGCGCGGACTCCCAGCTGCGGCGATGTCCGAATCACTTCCAACGGATGGCTCCTCTCGTGTATCGCGAACCGGTCGTAAAAGTGGGTCCGAAAAGCAAATTCAAAACAGTTTGGAGTTAGTGCATGCCGCCGGCATGGGCCGGCGCGGCCGGGGGTTCCGGCGGCGGGGTGATGCCTCGTGCCCGCAGTGCGCGATCAATCGCCGCCCACACAGAGGGCAGCGGCTGCGCGCCTGAAATCCGCTCTCCATCGATAAACAGCGCCGGCGTGCCATCCACCCGCAACGAGGCGGCTTCCGCCATCGATGCGCGCACCGGGGCTTCGTCCTGCTTCAGCAGGCAGGCGTCGAGCGCGGTTTTGTTGAGCGCCCCGCGCCCCGCTTCTTCGCGCGCCAGCTTATCCAGCAGCACGGCCGACTTCGCGGCATCGCGGTCCGGCCCGGTGATGTCTTCTCCATGCGTGTGGAGGTAATCGACATAGTTCCAGTAAGCCGCCCCGTTCTGAGCCGCCAGGCAGTTCGAGTCGACCGCCGCGCGCAGCGCCCAGGGATGAATCTCGGTCAATGGGTCGTCCTTGTAAACCACCTTGACCAGGCCCTTGTAGTGGTCCAGCGTTTGCGGAAACAACTCCGCATGCATGCGCGCGCAGTACGGGCATTCCAGGTCGTCGAAGTTCACGATCTCGACCCGGGCCTCCTTGTTGCCGCGCACCGGCCGGCCGGCGGTCTCAATGTCGAGCCCCGGCACATGCTGCAGGTCGTACCTGGAAAGCCGCGCCAGCGTGTTGCCGTCTTTTGAAATCAGGAAATCGAGCGGCTGCACCTGCTTCGGGTCGGCAACCGGGTAAAACTCTACGTGCAGCGTGTCAAAGCCCGGCACGTCACTGGCCGTGCGCGCCCCGGGGGCGATCTCCCAGTCCGGCGGCACGTTGAGCTGTGAGCGCACCGTCAGCGCGACGCGACGCCCCTGCTCAGGCGTCAGTGACGCCCCGGCTGCGGGCACCTGCGCGCGGCAGCCGCCGAGCGAGGTCAGTGACAGGGCAGCCAGGAGAAACAAGCCGGGGAGCAAACGGAAAGAAGGCAAGCGATGAAGGACCTTTCAGGCAGGAAGGCTTTCTGTATACCCCCTGATTATCGCACCATGCGAGAACACCTCCGGGTCCGAGTTGAAATCTCATCCGCGTTCGCAAAGCGGCTGTTCCCACGTGCCTAAGGTAATGGGCAAGCCCCTGAACTCTTTCTCCTATCCGCCGATATGTTGCGCAGTGTACATTGGGGCGCGTTGATCCACGGCGGAAGCTTCCCCCCACGGCAGCCACGTACAGGGAGTCTTCTGGATGTTTCTAATTCGCTCACCCCACCTGCGGCGCATGCTGCTGCCCTGGGCTTGCTACCTTCTGTTTATCGGCTGTGGAGCGACTCCGTCCGCACCTTCGGCTCCAACGCAGGTCGGTGCCGTCTCGGGTGCACAGTTGCCGACTCCGACTCCGACTCCGCCGCCGGCACAGGCTCCGGCCATGCCAAACGATTCGCTGGCCGATAACACACTCACAGGCGACGTCCAGCCAGTGCACGATCCCAGTATCATCCGGCAGGGTACGACCTATTACTTGTTTACAACCGATGTGATCGGGCTGCCGCCGGGCAACTATCTGCCGATCCGCTGCTCCACTGACAAGGTAAACTGGTCGGCCTGCGGCAGTGTATTTTCCTCCATTCCATCATGGGTGCAGAACAGGGTGCCCGGCATCGCGCAGCTGTGGGCCCCGGACATCTCCTACTTCAACGGCCTGTACCACCTGTACTACGCGGGTTCCATTCTCCAGTCACAGCGGTCGGTCATAGGTTTGGCGACGAACACGACTCTCGATCCAAGGGATCCGGCTTACCGTTGGGTCGATGAGGGTGAAGTGATTGCATCGGCTCCGGGTGACGATTTCAATGCGATCGATCCGAACATCGTGGTACTGGCCGATGGCAGTGTGGCGATGAGCTATGGCAGTTACTGGTCCGGAATCAAGCAGCAGCGCATGGACCCACAGACGGGCAAGCTGATCGCCACCTCGCATCGTGAGGACCTCGCAACTCGGCCCGGCGTGCCCAACAACCCCATCGAGGGCGCGTCGATCGTGCACCATGGCAACTATTACTACCTGTTTGTTTCGATCGATTACTGCTGCAACAGCAACATAGCCGGTGATAACTACAAGGAAGCTGTCGCTCGCTCGTCGCAGCCGCAGGGTCCGTTCGTCGATAAGGCCGGTGTGTCCATGAAAGAGGGCGGCGGCACGGTCCTGCTCCAGACAAACAGCGAATGGCTCGCGCCGGGCGGCGGCACGGCCTACGTGGACCCGCAGACAGGCGAAAGCCTCCTGGTTTTTCACGCCCTCAAGAGATCGGAAAATGGAGCGTTGTACCTATGGCTGAAGCACATCGACTGGCGGAACGACTGGCCGGTGCTGACGGATTGACCTCGGCTCGCTCCATCCAGCTTCTGAATGGCGGACACATTCCAGGGTGGTGCTCTTTTGCGCGGAGGGAGCAGGCGCTGCTAGAACACCCGCAGTACCGGCCGCAGCGAGCCGGCCGAACCCACCCCGGCCAGCGTGAACGAGAACAGGTACTGTGTGTCGTCGCGGATCACGGAGTTCGTGCTCGGGTTGCCCAGCGAGTAGCGCCGCATCTCGAACGCCAGGCCGCAGCAGTCGCGGTTGTATCCGGCTTCCGCGCCCAGGTATTGGGTCTGCGCAAAGGTGAAGTCGTAGCCCAGGTTGGCACCGGCCGAAAGCCCGTGCTTGGTGGGCGAGCCGTAGATCGCCGCCACGCGCAACTGGTTGAAGTTGCGCAGAGCACCCGGCTGCGTCGTCGCTGTCGCTCCTGCCTGTGTGGGCGGGCCTGGCGCGTCGGGCAGGGCTGCGACCTTGGGGACCAGGTTGATCAGCCGTGCGTCACCGACAGAAAAGAAATAGTTCGCCACCCGGTAGCTTGCGAACAGGTTGCTGCCCTGCACGCGCCCGCTCCGTCCGTCGTAGTCCAGGTCCCACTCCACGTCGGTGGCGCCGGTCGTGCGCAGGCGCAGGCGCGACAGGATTGGTGAGTTGTTGCGCGGGGCCGCGACAAAGGCGATGCCGGTCAGGTCCAGCGTGCTTGTGAACACGTTGCGTTGCCCCGGGATGACCGCGCCGCCAAAGGTGGGGTTGAAGTAGTGCCGCTGCAACACCGTCCAGGTAAGCCAGTCGGTCGTGCCGCAGTGCGTCCTGCCGGCATCGGTACCCGGCGGACACGCGCCCCGGCCGCGGACAAAGAGCCGCTGGGTCAGCCCGTATTCCAGCTCGTTCGTATTCGTCAGCACGTCTGTCAGGTCAAAGCGCAATGTGTCGGCGAACTGGTGCACGCCCGTGACGTAGCGATAGTGCAGATAGGGTTCGACCGTATGCCGCAGCACGCCGCTTGAGCTCCCGCCAAGCCATGGCGCGGAAAAATCGCGCTCGAGCGTGGGTGGATGCAGCTCCGCGTCGCCGAGAAAGGCAGCCCGGTTCAGGCTTATGCCGGACTCGACCGGCAACGCGCCCGGCGCACCCGGCAACTGGCTTTTGCTGTAGAAAGTGTCACGCACCCCGGCCTCGCCGCGCAGCTGCCACCCACCGCCGCTCAGCGGCAGGGCCAGGTGCGGGTACAGGTCGAGCCGAGGGGTCAGGCGGCTGGTCTGAAAACCCGGCTCCGAGCGCGACAAGGCCGACGCCGATGCTTCGCCGCCCCACAGCAGCGGCGTCCGGCCCAGGGGCTGATCGAGCGCATCGAGGTGCAGCTCCGGCGTGTGCAGCACGCGGATTTCATCGCCGGGCGCCGTGCTCCGAAAGCTCTGGTAACGCTCAAAATGAGCGCTCGCGGCGTATCCGTTTTCCTCTCGCGTCACATACGCCGACGACTTGACCTCGGAGTTGATGGCCGCCGAATAGTTCTCTTCAAACGCCTGCCTGTACACATAGGACGACAGATACTCGATGTCGGCCGAGGCGCGGGTGTGGGCGTCAAGGTCGCGGCGGCCGTCCGCGAAGATATCCTGCCCGCCCTGGTTGTTCGGCGCGGGCAGCCGATCAAACAAAGCGTGAAAACGCACGGACGCGAAGTTCTCGCCGAAGCCCCGGTAGCGAAGCTGCCCAAATGGATTGAACCCGCGTCGTGAGAAATACTCGGCCCCCAGCGTCGCATCGGCGCTGCGTCCCAGCACCAGGTACACCGACTCGCCGGAGATAAAGCCCTTCTGCGTGTCATTGCCGAAGATCGGCAGCAGCAGCCCGCTCTGCCGGTGGTTTTGCTCCAGCGGGTGCGAAACATAGGGCAGGAAGAACAGCGGCGCGCCGAACAGCGTAAACGTGCTGTTGCGCGCGTGGGCCGTGTTGTCGTCGATCAGGATATTGCGCGCCAGCAGCTTCCAGTCCGGGTCGGGCAGGCGGCAGCTGGTCAGCGTGCCGCGCAGCACCTGGTAGCGGCCGGGGCCCAGCTCCAGCACCTCGTCCCCTGTCAGGGCAAACGGGTTGGGCGCGGTAAACACATAGCGATCGTGCGTCACCGAGCGTACGCCCAGCGTACCGGTTGCCTTGTAAAAGTGCGCGGTATGCGCTTCCAGGTTCAGGGTGCCGTGGTCGGCGACCAGGTGTTCGTCCGACGGACCGCCGTCGACCGTGACATGGCCGCTCGCCTCGACGTTTGCGGTGGCGGCATTGTAGGTCGCGTGGTCGGCCCGCACGCGGTAGGTCTTGTACAGCAGCAGGATGTCGCCATCGAGGGTGTACAGGTCGCCGGTTTTCCCCTGTTTGGCGGCCTCGATATGCACGGGGGTGCCGGGCGGCGGCGCTTCGATCGGCACGGCGATGCCGGTGTCGACCACATCGCTCAGGGCTGGTGCGACCGGGGCGGGCGCGTCTTCCAGCGGGCCTGCCGGGGCCGGCGCGGGTGGCTCGAAAGTCGGCGGGGGAGCAAAAGCCGGGTCCACCGCGGGGGTCAGCGGCGTCTCGCCCTGCGTCGAGGTCCCGCCCGGACCGTCTGGACCGTCTGGATCGGCGCTGCCCGCGGAGCCGGACGGCACAGGCGCGGGTTTCGCCGCCACGCTGCCATGGCTTGGCGACTGGCTTGGCGACTCGCTTGGCGACTGGCTTGGCGACTGGCTTGGCGACTGGGCCTGCGATGCGGGCGCGTCATTCCGGGGTAGCTG
>CAXSBW010000054.1:18104-22422 GCA_964235795.1 uncultured Acidobacteriaceae bacterium
GCGACTGGCTTGGCGACTGGGCCTGCGATGCGGGCGCGTCATTCCGGGGTAGCTGATTCATTACCCCGACAGCGTGCAACGCAGGGTGACAAGTGAAAAACAGCGTGATACACCAAGTTGTGCGGGTTCTCATTGCGGCGGGCTCCCCCAGCATAGCAAAGGCTTGGGACCGGCTCTCGCATGGCGAGTCGCATCCTTCATCACCTGTTTTGTTGTACACAGGGCCGGCGGATCACCTGCTCCTCCACTCCCTTCCACCGACCAGCCCCTCAACTGCATAGAACGCAGGAAGGTTTCGCGTAGTGAGCACGCCCGCTTCGCCATTGCAATCGAGCTCTGTTCATGGAGACGCTGCCCTCCCGGCCTGGAAACAGGAGCTCAACCAGCGCCTGCGCGAGCATCGCCAGCGGCGGGGTGCCGAGCCGGCGTCACCTCCGGCTTCCGCCCGCAACCGTGCTGCTTCCGTTTCCACCGTCGCTGCCCGGGTGGCCGAGCGTTACCGCGAAGCCCCGTCCTACCGCGAACTGCTCAAGGCCAGCGCCGAAGCCGCCCAGGCCTCGGCCCAGGCGGCCGTCTCCGCGGCTCAATGCGCGGCGGAGGCCGCCATGGCCGTTGCTGCCGCCTTGCCGGAGCCGGACCTGCCCCCGGCCAGCTGGATCGGTCAACCGGAAGTCGCGCGCTCCACACCCGGTGCCGGCTTTCCCGTCGCGGTTGAGCATCACACGCCCCTGCCCGGCCGCCCCGCCGTGCCCGAGCGCAAGCTCGCGGACCGCCGTGCCCCGGCGCTTGTTGACGCTTTCGCTGAAGCGGTTGTGCCCGCTGCCCAAAGCCTGCCCGCCAAGCTCATTGAGTTTCCTCGCGAACTGGTCGCCCCGCGCAGGCATCGGCCCCGCCTGGCCGAGGGGCCACTGCACGACGAACAATCCCCCGGGGGCACACTGCGCATCTTTGAAATGAGCATGGACGCTCCCTCGGAGATCACGCGCGACGGGCAGGCCCGGTCTACCGACCCGCATACAGCCGCGCTTGCGGGTACGATAGAGAAGCAGGCTCGTACCACGCCACCTTACGCCACGCCTACCCCTATGACACCCGAGACCCGCCGCGAACCGCTCCGCCGCGCTGCCTTCCACTGGGAACGGGCACCCGAGCGCGCGCGGGTGCAGCGAGACGAGCTTGGCTGGAGCCCCCTCGAGCTCGGCGCTCATCCTGAAGCCGCTGTGCCGCAGCTATCCGCGGCGCGGCAGCCCGAGCAGGGCTACCAGGCTGAGACTGCACCGTTGTTGCAGGATCTGGCCACAGTCGGCGACCGCCTGATGGCCGCCCTGGTCGATGCTTCGGTTGTGTTCGCCTGCTTTCTGCTTTCACTGCTGGTGTTTTTCTTCTGCACGGCGCACCCGCCGGCGGGCAAAGCTCCTCTGCTCGTCGCGGCGCTGTTTCTGGGCGTCCTGTCCACCTTTTACGGCTGGCTCTTTCTGTCGTTCGGCGGCGGCAGCACCCCCGGCATGCGCTACGCGGGCATTGCTCTGTGTACCTTCAGTGATGAAAACCCCACCCGGCGCGAGCTGCAACAGCGCATTCCGGCCACCGCGCTTGCCCTGCTTCCCCTTGGGCTGGGCGTACTGTGGGCGCTTCTCGATGAAGACCAGTTGGGCTGGCAGGACCGCATCACCCGCACCTATCAGCGTTCGTACCGGTAAATTGCCCTTGCAGCGCTACGCCATCACCGGCCGCTCCCTGCTGCCCGTCAGCCGCGGCGGGTGGGAGGCAGCCCTGCTGGCGCAAGCCACGCGATGGGTCGCGGCCGGCGTGGAGTGGGTTCAGCTCCGCGAAAAAGATCTGCCGGAGAACGCGCTCGTTCCGCTCATCCGCAAGCTCGCCGGCCTGACCCAGGGAAGCGGCACTCGACTGCTGGTCAACGGACTGTCGCCCGGCTTCGCAATCGACGCGGGAGCCGACGGCGTTCACCTGCCCGGCGGCTCGACCGTGCCGCAGATACGCGCCGCCGTCACCGTGGCCCGTTGCGTAACCGTCAGTTGCCATACGCCCGACGACGTGGCCGCCGCACACGCGGGGGGCGCGGCCGCGATCCTTTGGGCCCCGGTCTTTGAAAAATCTCTAAACGGCGCAACCGTCCGGCCCGGCACCGGACTTGCCGCCCTGGTGCAGGCCTGCTCTGCCGCGCAGCCTGTTCCGGTGTTCGCGCTCGGCGGGGTCACGCCTGCCAACGCTGCCGAATGCCTCCGAGCCGGCGCGGTCGGGGTTGCGGGCATCCGGCTGTTCGCCGGCGACGGCTGGACCAGGCTCGTGTAAAGACCAGGCTCGTGTAAAACGGAACAGCGTTACTCGTCGTCCACTTCCGCCCACAACCAGTCCAGGTCAAGAAACACCGGCGCGTTCACAGCCTCCATCCGTCCGCCCTGCACGGGAGCCCAGTGCGTTCCGGTCCAGACCTCGGCGGTGCGGCGTTCTTCATCGATGAGCCAGACATTCTCAACGCCCATCGTGCGCAGGTCTGACGCGCGCGCTTTCAGGTCCGCGTAGCTGTCCGAGGGCGAAAGCACCTCGATCGCGATCAAGGGGGCCTTGACCAGGGCTCCGCGGGTCTGGTCGCCTTTTTTCACGACCACCACGTCGGGCAGGCGTACCTGCTGGGCGTCAATCCGGGTTCGCGTTTCCACCGAGACCAGGATGCTCCACTCTTTGCGATGCTGCCGAAACCAGTCAAACAACACGCCCTGCACAACGCCGTGCGGAAATCCGGTCACCGGTTTCTCCCTGAGCTCTCCATGGATGTACTCCACGTCGGGATGGTACTCCGTCGCCAGATACTCCTCCAGGCTGACTGCTTGAGCTGTTTCCGCCATGGTGCCCTCCGCATGTCTAAACAGACCTTGAGTGTACGGCAGGGGGATCAGTGCGCCGCCACCATTGCTTCCACATCCCTGACAAACGCCGCCTGGCTCGCCGGGCGCGTGTAGAACATGTGGCCGCCGGCGTACTCATGCACCGCCACGCGGGTCGGGTCCGCCGCCGTTCCAGACATGACGGGCATCTCGTCCACCGTCAGCACCGAGCCCATGAACGGGCAGCTCAGGTCGTCCCACCCGTGCGCGATCAGCACCCGCAGCTTCGGGTCCGCGGCCACCGCCTCGCGCAGGTCGTTGGCCGAACCCTTCATCAGCGTCGTGTCCTTGTCGGCGTCCCACTGCTCGTTCACCTCGTAGGACAAGGCGTAGTAGCGCGCCGCGGTCTTCCAGCCCACCACGCGCGTCACCCAGTCCACCATCGCGGTCGTGGTCGGCGCGATGATCGACTCCAGGATCGGGTCGTTCGAGCGCCGCTCCGGCGAAAACGGAAACGGGTCCGGCGAGGTCACGTTCGAGTCATACACGGAGCCGATCTCGCCTGCTTCGCGATGCACTTCGCGCAGGTATGCGCCCGTGTCGATGCGTCCGCCCGAGTGCTTCACAAACGCGGGATCCAGCCCGGTCAGCTCCGTCACTTTCCGGATCAGGCGAGGCGTCGCCTCCGGGTCGGAGCGCCCGGCCAGCAGGTCCGTCACGTACTCGCCGCGCGTGTAGGCGACCACGCCGGCCATGTGCGCGGCATCCAGCTGGTGCTCGCGCTCCAGGTGCGCCGCCGCGATCGCGGGCAGCGTCATCATCCACGGCAGCGGCGAAATCTCCCCGTGGTCCGCGATCCAGGGGTTCAGGTACGGCGAGACCAGCACCACGCCGTTCATCGCGACCCCCAGGCTGCTTTGCAGGGTATGCGTCACGCGCGGCCCCCGGTAGCCCCCGTAGCTTTCGCCGATCAGGTACTTGCGCGACTGCAGGCGCCCGTTCTTGACCAGCCAGTCGTAGATCACGCGCGACAGGTACTCAATATCGGCGTTGGTCGAGTAAAAGAGCTTTTTGGTGTCGCCGGGCGACGCGAGCGAGCGCGAGAATCCCGTTCCGATGGGGTCGATAAACACCAGGTCCGAGAAGGGAAGCCAAGTGCCGGGGTTGTCGGTCAGCCGCGCCGGGTCGGATGGCGAATCCCCCTGCCCGGCAAACGCGATGTGTTTGGGCCCGATCGCGCCGAAGTTCAGGTACACCGACGACGCGCCAGGGCCGCCGTTCATGGCAAAGGTCACGGGCCGGGCGTTCTCGCCCGTGGCCGCGCCTTTATCGCTGTCGAGCACATACGAGGTCACGACGACCTCGCCCGTTTTGACCTCGGCCTTCGCCGGGTCGGTCCGGTTGTAAACCGGGATGGTGCCGACGGTCGCCGTGTAGTGCAGTGTTTTGCCGTTGACCGTCACGGTCTGCGC
>CAXSBW010000055.1:0-21743 GCA_964235795.1 uncultured Acidobacteriaceae bacterium
TTGAGGAAGTCCGGATTCGGGAAGGCCAGTCAAGCAGTCCAGTCAAGCAGTCCAGGGATCGATCACCTTCAGCCCGGCTGCCACAAACGGCTCGCAATCGCGGGTGGCGACCATGTAGCCATGCGCCAGGGCGATGGCCGCGATCTGCCCGTCGCCGACGGAAACCGTTTCGCCGTTCCCCTGCGCCCGGCGCACCACGGCTGCGTAGGTCGCGGCGGCCTTTGTGTCAAAATGCAGAATGCACGGCCCAAACAGGGTTTCAAGCAGCCCTCCCAGGCCGTCGGCGAGCCCGCGCTTGCGTCGCCCCTCGGGCAGACGGTCCACGCCGACCAGCAGCTCCGACAGGCTGGTTGCCGTCAGATACAGGGTCTGCACGGCCTGCCGGTCCAGCCATGCCATGACCGCCGGGCTGGGTCGCGGCTTCAGCGGCTCGGAAACGACATTGGTGTCGAGAACGATCACTCGAAGCTCGCCGCTTCGACCGGCGCGGCGTCCCGGGTGAGCTCGAGCTCCACGCCACCGAAGCGTGCCGCGAACTCCGCAAGCGCCGTGCCGAGACCCACCTGCTGTTTCGGACGCACGGCTTCTTCCAAAATCGCGCGAATCTCCGCTTCCGTACTTTTCCCGTGTCGGGTCGCTTGCTGCTTCAACGCCCGGTGTATTTCTTCCGGCAGATTGCGAATCGTCACTGCGTGCATGGGATACCTCCTGATGGAGTAAACGATATCATGTAATGGTGATGTGATAGCAATGTGCGTGTTGCAAAATGGTTCGTATTTTGGGGATCGTCCACTCCGCTTTCGCGACCCGCGCGGCTCAGGCCATTACCCCAGGCATGTTGCGCTTCCCAGCCGCGCGCGTACCATGGCACCAGCATGAGCGACTCCACCCTTTCACTTGCTCCCGAGTACCTGTGGTTGACCCAGCAGGGCGAGGCGCCGGGCGCGCCCGGGCTGCCCGGACGATGGACGTCCAGCGTGAAAAACAGCGTGGGCTGCGCCTACTCCGCGTCCTCCAGGATCTGGTTCACCACCTCGCACGGCATCCTGAACGAGATTTATTACCCGACCATCGATCGCCCGCAGACGCGGGACATGGAGTTTCTCGTCACGGATGGGGAAACGTTTTTCAGTGAGGAGAAGCGGGACGCCGAGCGGCGCTTCTCCTATGTCGACCCGGCCGCGCCCGTGCCCCGGCAGATCAATCGCGACCCCGGGGGCCGCTACACGCTGACCAAGGAGACGATCTGCGACCCGCACAGCCCGGTGGTGCTGCTGCGGGTGCGCCTGCAGGCCCCGCCCGAGATGCTGCCCCGCCTGCGCCTGTACGCACTTTTATCGCCGCACATGGGCGGGGGCGGGGCGGGCAATTCAGCACGGGTGCTGGACGTGGCGGGCTCGCGCGTACTGCTGGCCTGGCGCGGCAGCAACTCGCTGCTCATGGCGACTTCGTGCGGATTTTCGCGTGCATCCTGCGGGTTTGTCGGCACCAGCGACGGCTGGCAGGACCTCAAGCACGACTTCCGCATGCACTGGGAGTACGGTTCGGCAACCGACGGCAACATCGCCATCATGGGCGAGGTCGACCTCGAGCGCGCGGGGTCGCCGGAGCCCGGCACCCGTGAGTTTGTTCTTGCGATCGGCTTCGGCGAAAGCCACCACGCCGCGCTTTCGGCCACCATGAGCTCGCTGGCCAGCTCGTTTGAAGCGAACCTGCAGCGATACATCCATCAGTGGCAGCGGGTGCAGGTACCCGAAGGACTCGACCGGCACACCTGTGACGGCGGCAGGCTGCTGCGCAACAGCCAAAAAGTCGTGCTGATGCACGAGGACAAGACCTATTCGGGCGCGTTTATCGCGTCGCTGTCCATTCCGTGGGGTTATGCCAAGGGCGATGACGACCTGGGCGGCTACCACCTGGTGTGGACGCGCGACATGGTGCAGTCGGCTACCGCGCTGCTGGCGATGGGACGGGTGGAGACCGCGATGCGGGCGCTGGTGTACCTGGCCTGCACACAAAAGCCCGACGGCAGCTTCGCGCAGAACTTCTGGGTCGACGGCACGCCCTACTGGACCGGGATCCAGCTTGACGAGGTCGCGTTTCCCATCATCCTGGCCTGGCGGCTGTGGAAGGCCAATGGCCTCGGCAACTTCGACGTATTCCCGTTTGTGTCGCGCGCGGCCGGTTTCCTGGTGCGCTATGCGCCCGTCACCCAGCAGGAGCGCTGGGAAGAAAATGCCGGCTACTCGCCCTCGACCCTCGCTGCCGTCATCGGTGCGCTGTGCTGCGCGGCCGAGATCGTAACGGCTCACCAGGCGCCCGAGCTGGGCACGTTTCTGAACGAGCACGCCGACTGGATCCAGTCGCACCTGGAAGACTGGACAGTCACCAACAACGGCGTGCTTCACCCCGATGTCAAGCGCCACTACATCCGCATCCAGCCGCCCGCGCCCGGCGAGCCCTGGTACCGCGACGACGTTGCGCCCGGCCATGTCCGGCTCAACAACCGTGCGCCGTGGGAGGAAAGCGAGTTCCCGGCTGACTCCATTATTGACGGCGGTTTTCTGGAACTGGTGCGCTACGGCATCCGCCGCGCCGACGACCCGCTGATCGCTGACTCGTTGAAGGTGGTGGACCGCATTCTAAGAGTCGACGCACCGCAGGGCCCCTGCTGGCGGCGCTACAACCACGATGGCTACGGTGAGCAGGAAGGCGGGGGCCCCTTTATCCACTATGGGCAGGGCCGCGCCTGGCCGCTGCTGACCGGCGAGCGCGCACACTATGAGCTGGCCCGCGGCCAGGATGTGCGCCCGTTTGTAGCCGCGATGGAGGGTTTTGCGTCATCGGGCGGCATGCTGCCGGAGCAGATCTGGGACAAGCGCCAGGCACTCGAGACGACCGCCGGGCCGGTGGTGCTGGGCGACCCGGCCGGCTCCGCGATGCCGCTGGTCTGGGCGCATGCCGAGTACCTGAAGCTGATCCGCTCCGTGCAGGACGGGCGAGTTTTTGATCGTATCGAGGCCGCGATCGCGCGCTACGGCGAGGGCCCGCGGTCCAGTCCGTATGAAATATGGAAGCTGCGCCGCCCGGTGAACGAGATGGACGCGGGCAAGACTCTGCGCATCCTGGCGCACGACCCGTTTGAAGTGACCTACACGACCGACGGCTGGCGCACGCAGCGGACGACGAGCTCCCGCGGGCTCGGGGCAGCGGGCTCGGCCGCCGACCTTTCGGCGTTGCCGGACTCGGGCGAGGTGACATTTACCCTGTACTGGCCT
Organism: uncultured Acidobacteriaceae bacterium; assembly: GCA_964235795.1. Lineage (GTDB taxonomy): Bacteria > Acidobacteriota > Terriglobia > Terriglobales > Acidobacteriaceae > EB88. The sequence continues at coordinate 3,279 of CAXSBW010000055.1, forward strand.
GGCTCGAAACGCTGGGAAGGCCGAAACTTCACCGTGAAAATCACGAAGAAACTTGAACCCGCGCCCATCCCGGACAATCCGAAAAAGGCTCGCGGGGAATAAGATAAGGCAGACCGCCGCAGAAGCGGCCGCCGGCGCGAGCCCGCGCACACTCACCCACCTGTCTGGAGCTTCCAACCTCATGAGCGATCTCGACCAACTTTCGATCAACACCCTTCGTTTTCTCGCCGTTGACGCCGTAGAAGCCGCCAACAGCGGCCATCCCGGCGCCCCGCTCGGCTGCGCGCCTATCGGTTACCTGCTGTTTCACAAGTACATGCGTCACAATCCGAAACACTCCAAGTGGCCCAACCGCGACCGTTTTGTGTTGTCGAACGGACACGCCTCGGCGCTGCTGTACGGCATGCTGCACCTGGCCGGTTACGACCTGACCATCGAGGACCTGAAGCAGTTCCGCCAATGGCACTCCCGCACGCCCGGCCACCCGGAGTACGGCGAGACCGACGGCGTGGAAGTGACGACCGGCCCGCTGGGGCAGGGTTTCGCAATGGCGGTCGGCATGGCCATGGCGGAAAAGCACCTGGCTGCCGTGTACAACAAGCCGGGCTACGATATTGTCGACCACTACACTTTCGGCATCTGCGGCGACGGCGACCTGATGGAAGGCATCTCGCACGAGGCGGCTTCGCTGGCCGGCACGCTCGGCCTGGGCAAGCTGATCTTTCTCTATGACGACAACCTGATCTCGCTGGACGGGCCGACCGACCTGAGCTTTACCGAGGATGTGCAGGCGCGCTTCAGGGCCTACCACTGGCACGTGCAGACGGTGGCCGATGGCAATGACCTGGACGCACTCTCGAAGGCGATCGAAGCCGCAAAGGCCGAAACCGGCAAGCCGTCGATCATCGCGGTCCGCACGATTATCGGTTACGGCTCGCCGCTGGCCGGTACGCAAAAAGCGCACGGCGCGCCGCTGGGCGAGAAGAATACGAAGGAAACCAAGCGCACCCTGAACTGGCCCGAGGACAAGACCTTTTACGTACCCGAGGAAGCGGCAAAGAACTGGGGCGAGATTGTCGGCAACGGCGCGAAGTATGAAGCGGAGTGGAACGAGCTGTTCGCGAAATACAAGAGCGAGTTCGCCGAACTGGCTGAACAGTACGAGCGCGCGGAAGCCGGCAAGCTGAAGCCCGGCTGGGAGGCGACCCTGCCTTCGTACCCGGTCGACGGCAAGCCGATGGCGACCCGCAACGCAGGCGGCGCGATCATGAACGCCTTTGCCGAGGCGGTACCCGAGTTGTTCGGCGGGGCGGCCGACCTGACGGAGTCGACCAAGACGATTCTCAAAAAGTCCGGCAACTTCCATGTCGACCCGACCGGCCGCAACATCTTCTTCGGCGTGCGCGAGTTCGCGATGTGCGCCGCGGTCAACGGCATGGCCGCGCACGGCGGCGTGATTCCTTACGGGTCCACCTTCTTTACCTTCTCGGATTACGCAAAGCCCGCGATGCGCCTCGCCGCGTTGATGCACATCCACTCGCTGTTTATCTTTACGCACGATTCGATCGGGCTCGGCGAGGACGGACCGACCCACCAGCCGATCGACCAGCTCACCATGCTGCGCGCCATTCCGCACCTGATCGACTTTCGCCCGGCGGATGCGAACGAGACCGCGGCAGCCTGGCGCCTGGCGCTCGAGCATCGCGAGGCCAGCTTCATGGCGCTGTCGCGGCAGGACCTGCCGCTGCTCGACCCCTCAAAGCTCAACATCTACGAGGGCGTAGGACGCGGCGCGTATGTGATCGATCACGGCAGCGACTCGCCGGACCTCCTGATGCTTTCGACAGGGGCCGAGGTTTGGCAGATCGTCAAGGCCGCGGCCGAGCTTAAAAAGGAAGGCATCACGGCGCGCATCGTTTCCATGCCGAGCTGGCAGCTGTTTGAGCGGCAGCCCGAGAGCTACAAGCTTGAAGTGCTGCCCAACCATCTGCCCAAGCTCGCGGTGGAAGCAGGCGCGACGCTGGGCTGGTGGAAGTGGGTGGGCCGTCATGGCGACGTCATCGGGCTCGACCGCTTCGGCGCGTCGGCTCCCGGCACACTCGCACTGGAAAAGCTGGGCTTCGGGGTCGACAATATCGTGAAGCGCGCGAAGGCTCTGTTGGCCGGGGGCGGGAAAGACACCCCGGCGCTGGCGGGGGTCAGGGAGCTGTAAGCGTCCATTGCAGAGGTGATTCCGGGCCGACTCGCAGGAAGCGGAGCCGGCCTGGATTTCACGACAGGTGTCCATGTCGAATCAGCAACTCTATCTCGCGATCGGTGTGCCCTCCTCGCTGGCCCTGGCCAACCTGGTGATCGTGCTTGTCGGGTTTCTTTTGCAGGCCCGGAACATCGACAAGCGCTTCGACGCACAGGACAAACGCTTCGATGGGCAAGACAAGCGCTTTGATGGATACGACAAGCGCTTTGACCGGCTTGAGTCGAAGGTGGACAGGATGGACACGGTGCTCCATGAAATTCACCTCATGCTGGGCCGGCACGATGCGCGCCTGGACGCGCTGGAGAAGGAAAAGCACTAACCCGTCACCCGGTGCGAATCAGGCAGACGTCTCCCCCGACGCCTGTTTTTGCTTCGCAAATCCCTGCACAGTTCCGCGATGGAGGTGCATCCAACTTTTCGAGGCAGGCACAAGCGGATGAGCAGGTTCACCACCATTTTCTGGGACATCGGCGGCGTTGTGCTGACCAACGGCTGGGACCACAACCAGCGCAAAGCCGTATTTGACCAATTCGGGTTGTCCAGCGAGGATCGCGAAGAGTTTGAGCGGCACCACGCCGTCGAAAACGATGCCTGGGAAAAAGGCACGATCGACTTCGACCAGTACCTCGAGCGCACCCTGTTTTTCAAGCCGCGTCCGTTCACGCCGGCAGCCGTGCGGCAGGCCATTGAGGCAGGTTCGACGCTGCTGCCCGACTCCGCCATGCCGATCCTGGAAGAGCTGCACTCCCGCGGGCAGGTCCGCATGGGGCAGCTCAACAACGAGTCGCGCGAGCTGAACGACATGCGCCTCGAACGCTTCGGACTTCACAAGGTTCTCAGCACGTTTATCTGCTCCGGCTACGTCCACCTGCGCAAGCCTGACCCCGCGATCTATCGCCTGGCGCTGGAAGTGGTGCAGGCCCCTGCGAGCGAAACGATCTTTATCGACGACCGCCCGAAAAACGCCGATGCCGCGGGTGCACTCGGCATGCACGGCATCCACTACACTGGCTCCGCCGCGCTACGCGCTGAACTGGCCCGACTCGGACTCCTGTAAAGAAAGAGACAACAAACGATGAGCAACAGCGATCAAACCATGACTCCCGATCTCGTCGCGAAAGCGACCCCCAGCGCCGCGAATCGTGTGCCGGAACCGACCCTTGTTGTCATCTTCGGCGCGTCCGGCGATCTGACCAAGAAGAAGCTGCTGCCCGCGCTGTTTCACCTGGAAGAAAGCGGCCTGCTGCCCAAGGAATTCGCGGTGGTCGGCGTCGCGCGGCGCGACCTGAGCAAGACCTTTGCGCCCGATATGAAGAAAGCCATCGTCGACTCCGGTACGGACGAGAGCGACCCGAAGCTCGACGACTTTATCAAGCGTGTGACTTACTTCACCACGGACTTCGACAACTCCGACGGCTACGCGCGGCTGAAAGACACGCTGGCAAAGATCGATGGGGAACAGGGAACCAAGGGCAACCGCCTGTTCTATCTCGCGGTCGCGCCGGAGTATTTCCAGGAGATTGTCGACAAACTCGGCGAGCAGGGAATGGACAAGGCCGCCGACGGCACAACCGTGCGCGTCATTATCGAAAAGCCGTTCGGACACGATCTGGAATCGGCCAAAGCGCTGAACGACGGCGTGGCAAAGGTTTTCACCGAAGAACAGACCTTCCGCATCGACCACTACCTGGGCAAGGAGACGGTGCAGAACATTCTCGTCTTTCGCTTTGCCAACGCGCTGTTTGAGCCGTTGTGGAACGCTCGGTTTATTGAAAACGTCCAGATCACCGCCGCCGAGTCGATCGGCATCGAAGGCCGCGGACCGTTCTACGAAAAGGCCGGCGCGTCGCGGGACATCCTGCAGAACCACATGATGGAGATGCTCTCGTTTGTTGCCATGGAGCCGCCGGCGACCTATGAAGCCAAGGGCATTCTCGAGGAAAAAACAAAGCTGTTCAAGGCGATCCAGCCGCTCACGACCGACACAGCGGTACGCGGCCAGTACGGCCCCGGCACGGTAAGCGACGGCAAGGGCGGCACCGAGCAGGCAAAGGCCTACCGCGAAGAAGACCGCGTCGATCCGAAGTCGGTGACGGAAACCTTTGCCGCGGTCAAGCTCCAGATCGACACGCCGCGCTGGAAGGGTGTGCCGTTTTACCTGCGCGCCGGCAAGCGCCTGGCCAAGCGTGTGACGGAGATCGTCATCCAGTTCAAGCAGCCCGAGAAGCAAATCTTTACCGGCGCTGTCGAAGGTCCGTGCCAGGGTATTCCCACAAACCTGATCCGCATCCGCATCCAGCCCGACGAGGGCATCACGTTTGTGTTCGGCAACAAGCTGCCGACGCCCGACACGACCATCTGCCCGGTGCAGTCGACTTTTAAATATGCCGACGCATTCGGCAAGTACACGGCGAACGGCTACGAGCGGCTGCTGCTGGACGCGATGTTGGGCGACGCGACGCTGTTCTCGCACCGCGAGGCGGTCGAGGTGGCGTGGGCCCTGTACACGCCGCTGCTGGAAGCCTGGGCCAAAAACCCGCCGTCGGACTTCCCGAATTATGCGAGCGGCACCTGGGGACCGAAGAGCGCCGACGAGCTGCTGGCGCGAGACAATCACACTTGGCACGCGGTGTAGCGAGCGCGAAAGGAACCGGACCCATGGCACAGCACTTACAGGTGAGTTACCACGTATTCGCCGGCCCTGACGAGCTGGCACGCGCCGCTGCCGCGCTGTTCGCCGAGCGCGTGGCACAGGTTGTCGGCAAACGCGGCCGCGCGCGCATCGCGATCTCCGGCGGCTCGACTCCGAAGGCGACCTTTGCGCTGCTCGCGCAGGAGCCATACGCAGCGAGCATCGCGTGGGACAGGATCGAACTTTTTTTCGTGGACGAGCGCACCGTCGGCCCCGACGACCCGGACTCGAATTACCGGATGACGCGCGAGCAGCTCCTGTCGAAAGTTCCCTTGAAACCCGAGCACGTGCATCGCATGGAAGGCGAGCTGGACCCGGAAGAAGCGGCCGCGAAGTACGAATCGCTGATCCGGCGCGAGTTCCGGCTTGAAGGCGCGGAAGTACCGCGCTTTGATATCGTGTGGCTCGGCATGGGCGACGACGGCCATACCGCTTCGCTGTTTCCGCACACTGAAGGCGTGCACGAGCGGGGGCGCATCGTGTATGCCAACCATGTGCCGCAGAAAAACACCTGGCGCATCACGCTGACCGCGCCGGTGATCAACGAAGCACTTGAGGTCGTGTTCCTGATCGCCGGCGACGACAAGGCCGCGCCGCTCGAGCGGGTGCTTTACGGCGAGTACGACGTGAACGAAACGCCGTCGCAGCTCATCCAGCCGAAGAATGGTTCGCTGCTGTTCTTGCTCGACGAGAAAGCCGCCGCGAAGCTGCCGAGGCCGGGCCCGGACGGAGCCGGCCGAGTGGAGCTGGCCCGATGATCCTGGCCGGCGACGTAGGCGGGACCAAGGTCCATCTCGCGCTCTACTCTTTCACGGACGGGCGGCTGGAGCACGTTCACGACAAGCGTTTTCCCGCGCGGGAGTATGCCGGGCTCGAAGTCGTGGTACGCACTTTTCTCGAGGAAAACAGCAGCCCCGAGATCACGGCGGCCTGTTTCGGCGTGCCGGGGCCGGTGCGCAACGGCCGCCTGAAACTGACCAACCTGCCCTGGTTGCTGGATGCGCGCGAACTGGCCCGCAATCTCGAGATCGACCATCTGTTTCTGATCAACGATCTTGAGGCGAACGGCTACGGCATCCCCGAGCTGACGCGCGAACAGGTGCTGACGCTTTCCCCCGGCGATACGAGCGCGCTCGGCAACCGCGGCCTGCTTTCGGCCGGAACCGGCCTGGGCGAGGCCGTGCTGATGTGGGACGGCAAGCATCACATTCCCGTTGCTTCCGAGGGCGGTCACTGCGACTTCGCCCCGCGCAACGAGCTTGAGATCGACCTGCTGCGTTACCTGCAAAAAACACTCGGCGGCCGAGTTTCTTACGAGCGCGTGATCTCCGGGCTCGGCCTGACCAACGTTTACGGATTCCTGCGCGACGACAAAAAGCTGCCCGAATCCCCCGAACTGCGCGAACGCATGCAGCGGGAAGACCCAAATGCCGTGATCGGCGAACTGGGCGAATCCGGCAAGGATGAGTTGTGCGCGCAAACGCTTGATATTTTTGTTTCCGTGTACGGCGCCGAGGCCGGCAATCTCGCGCTGAAAGTGCTGGCCACCGGCGGCATGTTTGTCGGCGGCGGTATCGCCCCCAAAATCCTGAACAAGATGCAGGACGGCACATTTCTGCGCGCATTTACCGACAAGGGCCGCCTGAGCGAGCTGCTGGTGCAGACGCCGGTCCATATCATCCTGGAAAGTCGCGCTGCGCTGATGGGCGCGGCCGCCTACGCTGAAGCGCGTGCCGCCGAGATCAGCGGGCAATCCGTGCGTATGGCCTCAAACCCGCTCAGCTAGCGAGACAGGTCCACCACCTCAGCCATGGCAAAGGCGAGGGAGGCGAGCACAGCAGGCACTCTGCAGCAGCTCGCGCCTTCACCATTGACGGCCTTCACCCGGGAGACTTTCATCGTGCTTCAATCGTTACGCCTCGCCGCCCTGCTTTCGCTGGCTCTCGCGATGCCACATTTAGCCCACGCGCATGCCGTGCTGGTCCATGCCGCCCCGGCGGCGCACGGCACGGTCAAGGCCGGCAGCCTCCACGTCGCACTCCGGTTCAACTCCCGCATCGACGGCCCGCGCTGCACGCTGGTCCTGCTGGCACCGGGCGGCAGGTCCCAGCCGCTCCAGCTCGGCAAGCAGCCGGCACCTGACAGCCTGGCCGCCGATGCCCCCGGACTTCACCCGGGCGACTACATCCTGCGTTGGCAGGCGCTGGCTTCCGACGGCCACATCACCCGCGGCGAAATCCCGTTCCACGTCCAGCCGTGACGGCCCGTTCGCCCGCCTAAGGAACTACCTGTGATCTGGCTTATCAAGGACTTCGAGTTTCTCAGCGTCCTGGTCCGCGCGCTTTCGCTTTCGCTCGAAGCCTTTGCGCTGGGGGGCGTTTTGTTTCTGCTCCTCGCCGGGCACTCTTTCGATGCGGCGGTCCTGAAGCTGCGTCGTACCGTGAGCCGCTTTGCCGTTGCCCTGGCCGGCTCCCAGGCCGTGTCGCTTGGGCTTTCAATGGCCATGCTGATGGGCGGCTCCGGATTCCCGTTCCGCTCGCTGGTGTCGGCCGCCTTTTTCGTGACCGGGGCGACCGGCATCGCGGCTGCGCTGCTGCTTGCAGCCCTGGTGCGTCGCCACCCGGCGGTAGCCGCTGCCCCGGCTGCCGCGGTACTCGGCGCGTCTGTTCTCGAAAGTCATGGCGCGTCCCGTCTTGACCATCGCGTCCTGCTCACCGCCCTCACCGCGCTGCACCATCTGGGCACCGCCGGCTGGGTCGGCTCCATGCTGTTTCTGCTGCTGGCCCTGCGCCGCGGCCCGCAGCTCGCGCAGGCGCGAATCCTGGCCAGCCGCTACTCGGCCATGGCGCTTGTCAGCGTCCCCACGCTCCTGCTCGCCGGGCTTGGGCTGAGCTGGTTCTACATCGGCTCACCGGCCGGGCTGTACGGCACCACCTACGGCATGATGGTGCTCGCGAAAACCGTTCTGTTGCTCGGGATGCTCGGGCTGGGCGCGGGCAATTATCAACTGCTCCGCGCAAAACCGGTTCAGCCCGCGGGCGAGCTGCTGCCGGTCGGCGGCGGGTCGCCATCCGCACAGCCCACCCCGTTTCTGCTGCGCCTGCAACGCTTTTCCGAGGCGGAGATCGCCCTCGGCCTGACCGCCATCCTGGCCGCCGCTTCGCTCACCTCGCAGCCGCCGGCGGTGGACCTCCAGGCGGACCGGCTTACCGGACATCAGATCGCGCAGCGCCTGCACTGGCAGATGCCGCGATTGTCCAGCCCGCCCTTCGCGCAGCTGGCGGCAGTCGGCACCCTGCGGTCCTCGGTCGAGGCGGCGCAGTATGGCCCCGGCTCCACCAGCGACAGCAACGACCGCGCCTGGTCCGAGTACAACCACCACTGGGCGGGGCTGATCGTGCTGGCCGCGGCCCTGCTTGCTTTTGCCGCGCGCGCCCTGCCGCCGGGCCGCCTGCGCCGGATCGCCGGCCACTGGCCGCTCCTGTTTCTGGGCCTTGCACTTTTCATCCTTCTCCGCGCCGACCCTGAAAACTGGCCCCTCGGCCCGCGCCCGTTCTGGGCCAGCTTCGCCGCGCCCGACGTCCTGCAGCACCGTCTGTATGCCGTGCTGATCTCCGCATTCGCGTTCTTCGAGTGGAGTGTTTCCACCGGCCGTTGGCGTTCCGCGCGCGCGGGGTATGTGTTTCCGCTGTTGTGCGCGGGCGGCGGCGCGGCCCTGCTGACCCACTCGCATGGCCTGGCCAACGTGAAAGAAGAGATGCTGGCCGAGCTGGCCCACACCCCGATCGCCGTGCTCGGGGCGTTTGCCGGCGCCGCGCGCTGGCTGCAGTTGCGATTGCCCGGCACTCGTGCCGCCGGCATCGCCGGGTTTCTCTGGCCGTTGTGCCTCGCATTGATCGGGCTCCTGCTGCTCGACTACCGCGAATCCTGATACCTTTTCTCCAGACCTTGCCCCGGATGCACCATGCGGGCGTACCTCGCTTGAAAGGCCTACCCATGCTTCGCTTCGCCTCCTTTCTGCTCGTTGCTGCCGCTGTACCCGGTACCGTACTCGCCCAGCGTCTCCCGTCCGGGGTCATCCCGCGGCACTACACGCTGGCGCTCACGCCGGACCTCAAGGCCGCCACCTTTACCGGCGACGAAACCATTGACATCGTGCTTGCCGCGCCTTCCAACACCGTCACGCTCAACGCCGCCGAGATCGCCTTCGCGACCGTGACCGCCGACGCGCACGCGGGAACGCAGACCGCGCAGGTCTCGCTCGACAAGGACAAAGAGCAGGCAACTTTTACCTTTCCTCAGGCGCTGCCTGCCGGCCCGGTCGCCCTGCACGTCCTCTACACAGGGATCCTCAACGGGCAGCTGCGCGGCTTTTACCTGTCGAAAACCGCGAAGCGCAACTACGCCGTCACGCAGTTCGAGCCGACCGATGCACGACGCGCTTTTCCCTCCTTTGACGAGCCCGCGCTCAAGGCCACCTTCGACGTCAGTCTGACGGTCGATGACGGCGATACCGCCATTTCCAATACCAACTCGGTCTCCGACCGGCCCGCCGGCGCGGGCAAGCACACCCTTCACTTCGCGACCACGCCGAAGATGTCCACCTATCTCGTCGCTTTCCTGGTCGGCGATTTCCAGTGCACCGGCGGCGCATCCGACGGAGTGCCGATCCGCGCCTGCGCCACGCCCGACAAGGTCGCGCTGACGCCCTATGCCGTCAAGGCCGCGGAGTTTGTTCTTCACTATTACGACACCTACTTCGGGATCAAGTACCCGATGCCCAAGCTCGACATGATCGGCATCCCCGATTTCGAGGCCGGTGCCATGGAGAACTTCGGCGCGATCACCTATCGCGAAACGGCCTTCCTGATCGACGAGAAGCACGCGTCCATCGACGCCCGGCAGGAGGTGGCGCAGGTAGTCGCCCACGAGATGGCCCACCAGTGGTTCGGCGACATGGTGACCATGCAGTGGTGGAACAACCTGTGGCTCAACGAAGGCTTCGCCACCTGGATGGAAAACAAGCCCGTGGCCGCCTGGCATCCGGAGTGGCACATCCCGGAACAGGAGGCCGTCGCGCTCAACGGCACCCTCAACCTCGACGCGCAGGGCATCACCCGCGCCATCCGCGCGGAGGCCAACACGCCGGACCAGATCAACGAAATGTTCGACGGCATCACCTACCAGAAGGGCGGTGCGATTCTCGGCATGGTCGAAAGCTACCTGGGCAAGGAGCAGTTCCGGCAGGGCGTTCACAATTACCTGCAGGCTCACCTGTTTGCCAACGCCACGGCGGAAGACTTTTGGAACGCGCAAACCGCCGCCAGCGGCAAGCCGATCGACAGGATCATGGAAAGCTTCATCGGCCAGCCCGGTGTGCCCCTGCTACAGTTCGCCGAGCCTGCCGGCGGCAGGGTGGCCGTCACCCAGGCTCGCTTTTTCCTGAGCCCGTCCGCCGCGCGCGCGCACGCGGGCGACAAGCCCCAGTCCTGGACCGTGCCGGTCTGCTTCAAGGGGGCAGCCGAAGCTCAGGATTGCCCCTTGCTGTCTGCTGCCGGCGGCACTCTGCCTGTGCCGCCGGCAGCGCTCCTCTTCGCCGATTCCGGCGGCCAGGGCTACTACCGTAGCCTCTATCCCGCGGCCGTTCAATCGCGCCTTGCCGCGCAGGTTGAGTCCGCCCTGACCCCTGTGGAGCGCATTGCCGTCGTCGGCGACACCTGGGCCCAGGTTCGCGCCGACAAGTCCAGCGTCGCCGGCTCGCTCGACCTGGCCGAGGCCACCCACGCCGACCCCAGCCCCGAAATGCTGCGCACCGTTGCCGGCCAGCTCAGCAGCATCGAGTCGCGCCTGCTGACCACGCCGCAGCAGCACGAGCAGTTTGCTGCCTGGGTGCGCCGTACCTATAAGCCCGAACTGGCAAAGCTTGGCCCGCCCGCTGCCGGCGACACCCCGGAGACGTCCGAGTTGCGTGCCGGGCTCTTTTCGCTCGTGGGCTCCGAGGGTCGTGACCCGGAAACCATTGCCGAGGCGCACCGCCTGACAATCCAGTCCCTCGATCACCCCGACTCCGTCGATCCGTCCATCGAACGCGCCGCTTTCTCACTTGCGGCCGCCCATGGCGATGCCGCGCTGTTCGACCGCATGCAGGCTGCCTCGCAGTCCGACCCCAACCCGCAGCGCGCCGAAGAGGAACTGGCGCTGCTCGCTTCCTTCCAGTCGCCCGCACTCACAGCGCGCGCCCTCGACTATGCCGCTTCCGGCAAGGTCCGCAACCAGGATTCACTGTTTCTGTTCGCGGGTGCGCTCGGCAACCCGTCCACCCGCGATGCCGCCTGGGGCTACCTGCAAAACCATTGGCCCGCCGTCTCCGCGCAGCTGACCGAGATGAACGGCGGCTCGCTGGTTCGTGCCGCCGGCTCGTTCTGCACCCCTGAAAAGGCAAAAGAGGTTCAGGACTTCTTTACAGCGCACCCGGTCCACGCCTCCGCCCGCGGTCTGCAGGTCGCCGAAGCGCAGATCGGCGATTGCGTCGAGTTCCGGGAGGCACAAAGCACTAACGCTGAGAAATGGCTCGACCGGCACAGCCGGTAGGCTTGGGTTTAGCGGGAACACTCGGCGGGTCCGGTGCAACCGCGAAGCCGAGTGCGTCATCGCGGCGCCTGTCGAGAAGCGGGAAGCTTCGCGGAAGATTGTCGGACCGGTTGTTGACGACCTCCACCGGGGAAGAGCCGAACTTCTCAACCAGGGTGCGGTGATGGTTCAGGCCTGCTTCGATGCCCCCGCCCGGCACGGTACTGTACGCCCGGAACAGGGATGGCGTGACCGTGCAATGGCTTCAGTTCTTCCCGGAGTTCCTCAAAAGGGTCCTGCTGCTGAACCCGTCCGATCCCCTGCCTGCACCAGCGTTGCACCCCTGGTAGACGGCTCTTGTGGGCTCACAGGAAGCGACCCGCTTGCCGCCTCTTCCGTGCCGGGCTGCCTCGGCACTTTGTCGGTCTCGCGCGCATACAGAACCGTCGGCAACGCGGGCACAGGAAGACGGTTGTCCCGCGCGATGCGCTGCCCCGCCAGAAGGGACCCTTCATTGGAAAAGTGGTCCCCGTCGATCAGCAGCGGGATTGAACCCTGTGGGTCCGCATAGGTCCGGCACTCCATGCCGTGTGGCGTCGCAGGGCAAAACAGGCTTACCAATGAGATATACGGGACATGCCAGCGCTGTTCGGCGAGCTTGGCAAACCGGCGATCCAGCACGGCTGTGTCGGCGATGCGGTGCCGTTCGGCCAATGCGGGGTCGTGGCGCATCAGGCCGTAGGCCAGCAGGCGGGGCAGCGGAGCGTCGTAGTCCTGGGTCGGGCCGATGATCGTCAGCGGGATGCGGTGGGCACGCGTCCAGTCCGCCAGGCGATCCACTGCCGGCACGTCGTCCGAAACCCAGCGTCCCACGGCGATCATGCGATCGATGCGGTGGCTCAGCAGAAAATGCGCGAACAGGAGCTGGTTCAGGGTGCCGCAGTCGCCCTCGGTCTGTGCCGGGTCGGGCCGGCAGGCGGCGCGGCTCAGCTGGAGAAAGTGCACCTTTGGGTATGCCTGCGCCAGGCCCTGCCATTGCGCGGCCGCATGGCTGTCGCCGACGATCAGCCAGTTCGGTTGCCCCGGCTTTTCCGCCAGGCACAGGTCCGGCCTGAAGTCGCGCGCGCGAATCACCATGCAGGTGCCGAAGCGGTAGTTGGTCGGCTCGTCGACATAGTTGCCGACCGTGACGGCGGCCCCAGGAAAACGCCCCGGAACCCCGTGCAGCAGGAGGATGGCTCCGCCGGCGACACTGACCGCCAGGATGGAGCCCGCGGCCAAGCGGAAGGCACCGGGCCCTTCCAGGCGAAGCGCCCCGTCGCGAAACGGTTTCTCGATCAGGCGGTAGGAGAGTGTGCCGAGCGCGAAGCTGAGCAGGACGATGACAGCCTTGACCGCGCGATGCGACCAACCGTCGCCCCACAAGCTGATGCCTTGAAAGACGATCAGCGGCCAGTGCCACAGGTACAGCGAATAGGAGATAAGCCCGATGGAAACCGGGACCCGGCTGCCGAGCAGCCGTGCGACGACCGTGGGTGGGGCCGGGGGGGGGCCGTGGGCGCCGTGCCTTGCCCCGACCAGATCAGCAGCATTGCGCCGCCGCAGGGCACCAGGGCCGCCGCGCCCGGAAACGGGACCGCGCCGTTGAGCAGCAGGAACGACCCGGCCAGCAGCAAAAGCCCGAAAGTCGCCGCAAGGTTGCGGATCGCGGGCGAAGCAATCCGGGGTACGGCGCCGGTCGCGAGCAGCGCCCCGGCCAGCAGCTCGCAGGCACGGGTCCAGGGCATGAAAAAGGCGAGCGTGGGGCTGTGGAATGCACCGGCCGCGCTGAACAGAAAGGAAACCGCGGCCAGCGCCAGGAGGGCTGCCGACAGCCGCTTTCTGGCGAACCGATGCAGCAGCACGAGCGTGGGCGGAAACAGCAGGTAAAACTGCTCTTCCACGCCCAGCGACCAGGTTTGCAGGGCCGGCCGCGAAAGCGACAACGGGTCGAAGTAGCTGGAGTGGAATCCGAAATAAAGGTTGGAGCAGGACAAAGCCGCGGCGATCGCGGAACGGGCGTAGTCGGCCAGCTCAAGCGGCAGACAGAATACAAGGGCCGCCGCGGTAGTTGCCGTCAGCACCGCGAAAAGCGCTGGAAAGATACGCCGGATGCGCCGGATATAAAATGCCCGCGCGGAAAAGCGGCCTCGATCGAGATCGGCCAGCAGGATGCCGGTGATCAGGAATCCCGAGATGACGAAAAACACATCGACCCCGGTGAAGCCGCCGAGTGCATAGCGGATCTGGAGGTGAAACGCCATCACCGCCAAGACTGCGACGGCGCGCAGGCCGTCGATATCGGGCCGGTAAGCGATGCGGCTGGAAGCCTGGGCGTGGTTGTCGATAGCGGACTCCGGCGTCGGTTCCCATCTTGCAGAAAGATTTTCGGTTGCACAAGGTAAAACTTTCATAGAGGCGAAGATGTACCGCATCTCGAGAGTGAGGGGACTCTCCAAAAACTTTCAGCCGCCTGCTCCGCGGACTGCAACCCGGTTGAAGCCCTATGTCCAGGCCCGCAACCCTGCTTCACCTGGCCGAGGCGCAAGCGCAAGCCCAAGCTGAAGGCTGGAAGCGCTGCACCCAGCCGTGGCCCAGCGACTTCAGCGATCTGCCTACACGACGCACAATCCTGGTCTCGCTTGCACACTCCTGTCGTACAGCCATGAAAAATACCGGCATCAGGAACTGCCCGCGATGGTCCGGGCCCACGGCCTGGCCCCGCCGCCGCGCTTTCTAAAGATCACGCCGCGCTTTTTGCGCCACTTCTCATCGAGTGCCAGCAGCCGCCACTCTACCTCCGGCGAGATGTGCTTCATCATCACGTCAAAGGTCGAGTGAACCCGCAATGCCGTCGCAACGAAGTAAAGAATCGGCGGCTCGGGCGACAGGGCGACGCCGGGGAAATAACCGGCCCGCGCGATCTCGCCTGCCGCATGGAGCGCACGCACCCGCATCCAGTAGTCCAGGCCCTGCATGGGCATATGAAGATCCTCGCTTGCTTTCAGCTCCAGCACGGCAAGGCGTCCGTCGCGCGTGACCGCCAGCAGGTCCAGCATGCACCGGTCCACGCGGGCGAGCGCCGGAACCTGGGTGTAGACCGGCCCGGTAAGCAGGCCAGGCTCCACTTCGGCAAGGTCGCCGCGCAACACTGACTCGAGCCATCGCTCAGGCTGCATGCGATAAAGCGGGTCACGCACACTGCCGCCGGGGTGCCGAGACTGAAACAGCCGTGCGACGAGCTCTCGCAGTCCCGCCTCTGTCTCTTCATTGAGCGGTGTTTCACTCGCACCTGCGCCGAAGGTGATCCGGTCTTCCCGTGCGAATGACGTCGCGCTTACGCCGTGGCGCACACGCGCAAACTCCAGCCCATGCAGGCGAAAGCCAATCTCCGTGGCGGAACGCGGCAATATCTCTGTGCGCGCACGATCCTCCGTCGTCAACAGCGCCAGGACCCGGTTTATGGCTGCGCGCGATCGTTCGACCGCCGCCGCGCCGTCAAAGGCTGCCGTCAGATGCGATTGCTGATTGCCGGAATCTGCCGCTTCCAGCGGTTCCATCGACTCACGAAGTTCGTCCAGCTCCCACAACTCCCACTTCGCCGTAGCGCGGTGCAGCCACTGCAAACGCTCGCGCAGCGTTTCAGTCATACCAGCCGGCGCGACGATCTTTACGCCTTCCACGACATGCCGCCCGTCTGCCCGCTCGCGGCACTGCGCCAGCCACAGCACTGCGATCGTCAGCAGGCCATCCACCGCGGATCGGGTTTCCTCTCCATTGATCGCGACCAGCGCCCAAACGGTCTGTCCGCGCTCCAATGTGCCGCGTACATAAGCAGGCCCAAACGAATGTTCCAGATCCGCGGCCGCGAACAGATCGCCCGGCCTGAGTTCAGGAAAAGTCCGTTGAAGAACACGCCGAAGAACCCCGACATACTTCTTGCGCGACGCATCCCGGGCGGTCGGTGTCCGCTGGTCGCGGTCCGGAACCAGCCGCAAAATCTGAGGCTTCGCCTGCCCGAACCGCTTCACCTCTAGCCGCAGCGCGTCGCGCCGTTCTGTCAGGCCCACCACCGTGCGTACCAGGTTTCGCTCTTCATTCCAGAGCTGCAGCACACAACGCCCGCTCGCGGCATCGATCGTCCACCGAGACGCGCCCATGTCGAACAGCACCGTCCCATCCTCCACGACGCAGGCACGTGGATTGTCGGTCAGGAACAGTTCCAGCGCGGAGGCAAGCGCGGCCGGGGCGAGCGGAAGCGCGATGCGAGCAAGCGATGTGGCGACGGTGGCCAAGATAAGCCATCTATCGGCAGGCAGGCCTGTTCCCGACACAGTACAGAAGGTGACTTTTTACTCGCTGCGGCCCTAGACAAAACTCAATATCTGCCGACCCATGTCAACGCAGAAGTGACCAACCCATGCGCGCCCGCAAACCAGTCACCTGCGCCAGGTGGTGTCGCCCATGCCAACTGTAGAGCCCTGCTGTCTGCGTCAACGTCGTCCGGCCGCTTTCAGGATGCAGGTAGCCGCGCTCCCACTGCTCGGGAGTGAGTGCTTCCAACATCGCGGCCCAGCGAAGGTGCAGTGCGTTCAGCAGCAGGAGCGGAGCGTCGACCGGCCCACCGACCTCCGCCGTCTCCGCCCAGCGCTTTTCGTCGTAGGGCCGAATGGTCGGCCAGTCCTCGGTCAGGGCGAGTTTCACGCGAATAAAGGCGTTCATGTGAGAGTCGGCAAGGTGGTGCGCAAGCTGCCGAAGGGTCCATCCGCCATCACGATAAGGGGTATCGAGCTGAGAGCCGTCGAGGCCGGCGTAGGCAGTTGCGATCAGTCTGGGAAACTCCCGGATCGCCGCCAAGGAGTGGGTGCGATCGACAGGAGAGTGGTGATCGGGCTTGCCGATCGGGTACTGAAATGAATCGATAGCGTGTGGGGTGGTCATGCGGGCAGCCTGGCTCACCCCTCAACGGTTATTGTCGGCCTAGCTGACGTGATGGTGATGATGGTGGTGGTGGTGAGGCCGTGCCGCGAAAGCAGACGCCGAGAACAGAAGCGCGAGAGAGAGAACAAACATCTTCTTCATGCGCCCATAGTAGCAAGACAGGACACCAATGCGCTTGTAAATTCGTACCCATTGTGTAAAAAGAGGTACTTTCGTTTCTCCTTGGATCGGTCCCAAGGCTGTTTCCCATCGTTTAGATCGGGGAGCGCTGTCCATCCATCTACTATCAAGAGAGACATGACAGAGCCCACCCAGCCTCAAAAACGGTTTTTTGCGCAAAAGTTCGGCATTACCGATGCCTTGATGGAGCGCTGCCTGGGCGAAGCGCTCACGGCAGGCGGCGATTACGCCGAGTTGTACTTCGAGTCTGTGGCCTCGACCTCTCTCGGTGTCGATGAGTCCATGGTCAAGTCCGCCGCGCAAGGGGTCAGCTCCGGCTGTGGTATTCGCGTACTATCCGGCGAGCGCACCGGCTACGCCTACACTGATGAGTTGTCGCCCGACCGGCTCCTGCGCGCCGCGCGCACCGCTGCGCTCATCGCGAGCGGCCCCGCGAAGCAGTCCGTCGTCGGCTTTCCTGCCCCACTCGCGGACTCTGCGCGCGCCCAGCTTTACCCTGCGCCCGCGCCTGACCTCGACCCCGAGCTCGGCAGCAAGCTCGCGCTCGTGATGCGCGCCGACCGCGCCGCACGCGCCTATGACTCTCGCATCACCGAGGTCCGCGCCTCCTATGCCGACGAGGTGCGCCACATCCTGGTCGCCGCCTCCGACGGCACCTATGCAAGCGACGTGCAGCCGCTGCTCCGGCTCAACGTTTCGGTGCTCGCCAAAGACAGCGCCTCAGGCGAGGCCAAAAGCTCGCGCGGCACGAGCGGCGGCGGCGGCCGCGTCGAGATCGGCTACTTCGACGACGTCAAGACGCCCGAATACTTTGCCCGGGAAGCCGCCCGGCAGGCGATTGTTCAGCTCAGCGCCGTGCCCGCTCCGGCCGGCGACATGGAGGTCGTTCTGGGTCCGGGCTGGCCGGGCGTGCTGCTGCACGAGGCTGTCGGCCATGGGCTTGAAGCCGATTTCAATCGAAAGGGAACCTCCGCGTTCTCAGGTCTTATCGGCCAAAGGGTCGCGAGCGATCAGGTGACCGTTGTGGATAACGGCACGATCCCGTCCAGGCGCGGCTCCATCCACGTCGACGACGAAGGGGCCGACTCCCGCGAAAACGTGCTGATCGAGAACGGCATCCTGCGCGGCTATATGAACGACAAGTTAAGCGCCAAGCTGATGGGAACCGCCAACACCGGCAACGGCCGCCGCGAAAGCTACCAGCAGATGCCCATGCCGCGCATGACCAACACCTACATGCTCGCCGGCCAGGACGAGCCCGAGGACATCGTTCGCTCCGTCCGCAAGGGGCTGTACGCGGTCAACTTCGGCGGCGGCTCGGTTGATATCACGAGCGGCAAGTTCGTCTTTTCGGCGTCCGAAGCCTACCTGATCGAGGACGGAAAAATCACCGCCCCCGTGCGCGACGCAACCCTGATCGGCAACGGCCCCGAGGCGCTCAAGTACGTCTCGATGGTCGGCCACGACCTTGCCCTCGACGAGGGCGTAGGCAACTGCGGCAAGCAGGGCCAGTGGGTTCCTGTCGGCGTCGGCATGCCGACGATCAAGCTCGACCGCATGACTGTTGGCGGGACTGGAAGCTAAGGAGTGTTTCGTAGATTAGGTGCAGCTTCAGTGGATTTCTGAGCTCCGCTTCGATGACAAGCCAGACTGCAACTTTTGATCTCCTTCTGCGTGGGAAAGCAGCAGCCTGGTGAATTGCGAGTTTCCCTTCGCAGTGTCAGAGCGGGCGACTATTGCAGCAGGTCGGCAGGGGTGATCTCGGGGATGAGAATCAGCAGGTCAT
>CAXSBW010000056.1:0-7687 GCA_964235795.1 uncultured Acidobacteriaceae bacterium
ATCTTCAACTTAACAGTGCTTGTGCGCGGACCTAGTCCGAACGCGGATCGGTTCGGTTCTGCAAACGAGCGCTCGAGTCGTAAATAGCGGAATCGGCACGGGTTGCTGCCTGCGCGGATGTTCCGGTCTTTTGGTGCGCGCTTGGGGTCCGCGCGGGCGCCCGCGATGCGGAACTTACAAAATCAGCGGTCCCTGCGGGTCGTAAGCCGGCTTGGTCCCCACGTGTTCAACCCGGCGCTTCCACTCATTGCCGAGGAAGTAAAAGCGCAGACTGTCCTCGGATGGATTCGTTTCGGCCAACAGGGCGGCACGGAAGGCGACCCATTGCCCAGCGTCCACCAGGCACTCGAACACGGAGTTTTGTACGCGCTGCCCGCGGTTCTCACACAACCGGGCCACACGCCGCAGTCGTTTGCGCCCACTTTCATCGCGCGTGCTCACATCGTAGCTCACCAGCACAAGCATGCCGCTATCTCCAGAGAAAAGCCGGGTAGGCGTCGAGCCCGCCCCGGATATGGCGCGCCAACAGGAGCGCCTGCGTGTACGGGACAAGGCCGAGCGGGATGCGCTCGCGAAGAAACGGGTGTTCCATTTCTTCCTGTTTGCGCGTTTGCCAGGCAGCGATCACGGCCTTGCGCGTCGCTTCTTCGAGCAGCACCGCGCCGCTGTCTTCCACCGTAAAGCCGGATGCCCCTACCTGCCGGCGGTTGAGAAGCGTGAGCACGAGCCGGTCGGCAAGCGGGCTCCGCAACTCTTCCATCAGGTCGAGCGCGAGCGACGGGCGGCCGGGTCGATCTGTATGCAGAAAGCCCACAGCCGGGTCGAGCCCCACGCTTTCCAGCGCGGATTCAACGTCGTGCCGCAGAAGCGCATACACAAAGGAGAGCAGGGCATTGACGCGGTCCAGCGGCGGCCTCCGCGAGCGTCCGCCGAACTGGAACGTTTCGCGATCGCCCGTAATCATGGCCCCGAACACCCCGAAATACACCTGCCCGGCCAAGCCTTCAAAGCCGCGCGCCTTGTCGATGGATGTCGAACGTGCTGCATCAAGGCCCGCGAAGGCAAGCCGCTCGGCAGCCGCGCGCAGCTCCTGTTGACGCTCCCCATCGGAACTTTCGCGTGCTGCCCGCAATAGCACCGTGCGCGCATTCGCAATTTTCACGGTCACGATCGAGCGCACGATCGGCAGTGCCCGGTCTTCGGTGTCCGCGGCACGGTACTGCCCGCGTCGCAACAGCACGTTGCCGCTGACCGGGCCCTGCACCCGCGCCAGGAAGCGCCCGTGCTCGGAAAGGTACGAGATGCCGACACCATGTTCGCAGCACAGGGCCAACACGGGCTGCGTGCACTGGATTCGCCCCCAGCACACCAGGCTTTCCAGGGTATGGATCGGAAAACGCAGCTTCACTTCGCGACCCACCTCGACGGCCACGGTTTCACCGTCGCGATGGAGGTATGCGCCCTGCGTGGTGATGTGCAGTGTGTTGAGCAGCTTTCGCATAGCTTTTAAGCGGGCTCCCCTTGCCGCAGGGAGTGCAACTGGGCGGCCAGGCAGCGAGCGGCCACCGACGCGCTCGCCGTGACCGCGGGCAGGCACAGGTGCTCGAGCGAGCAGGAGCGGCAGTGCGGACCGGGCTGGGCGGCCGGGGTTTCGCCCGCGGCATGAAGCCGGTGCATGGTTGCGGCCAGCGCTTCGGTTCGAGCGCGCAGCTCCGGCGTAAACGCCACAACGACGCGCCGACGCGGCTCGCCGTAAAAGATGGCGCCATGCGGCACTGACTGCCCGAGCATCTCTTCCAGGCAGATCGCCTGAGCGCACAGCTGGACCAGGTCGCAGTCAGAAGGCTTCCGTTTGCCGCGTTTGTACTCGACCGGATACGGCTCCGGGCGGAACTCAACGACATCCGCGCGCCCATGGAGCTGGAGCCGGACGGAGGCAAGCGCCAACCCGCGTACTGTGCGCAGATCGTGCCGCTGCGACGCGCCCGGCAGGTCGGCGCGCTCGTGCAGCAGGCGGCCTTCGGCGGTGAGCCGATTTTCGGCCCACGCCTGCTCCAGGTGAATCAGCGCCCACTGCCGAGGACAGAATGCAAGATGCTGGAGGCCGCTGATCGGCAGGCTTGCATCGTCGGCCTCGCTCACACCCACTCCTCCGCGGTGACCCCGGGCGGCAGCTCGCCGGTGAGCTGGATCGTGTAGTCGTGTCGCGAGCGAGGGGGCCGGTTGGCAGCCGCGGCCTCCGGCTTGAGCGCGGCTGAAACAAGATCGAACAGCTGGTCGGCCCGCGCGTTTCCGGTCGCTTTCTCGTGCTTGAAGGCAATGCAGCGCACCGGAGCCATGAGCCCTCGCGCGGCCGATCGGTCCAGCTCGAACATTTCGTTCAAGGCCGCCTTGAACAGCGCCAGGTCGTCTTCGGAAAAGCCTGTGCGCGCCGCCAAACCCGCGTTCAGGAATCCGTAGCCCCGATACAGCCCGTAAGGCACGGTAAATTTGCGACCGATGGTGCGCTCCTTGTCTCGCTCTTTCTCGTTGGTGACCGCGCAACGCGTAATGGCGAATTCCGACGGCACCACCGGGTCAAGGCTGCGGGCGAAAGTGAGCTGGATAGGGCCGCGCACCTGGCCCGTGTTTACCTCGGTCGTCATCACGGCGCCGAAGGCGCGGATGTCGAAAAAGTTGTGGCACATCCATGCGGTCAGCTCGCGGGCTTTCGCTTCATCTTTCGGCAACTTTTTATCTTCCGGCTTGAGGCCGAGGGCGCTGTACGCCTCCTTGTGCTGCTCATTGAGCACGGCGCGGTCGCGAACGTAAATGTGGTGCGCGGGACGGCCATTTTCCATGGTTTCTCCAGCCTTTAGCTCCGCCACGTAATTGCGTACCTTGCGCTTGAGGCACACATCCGTGACGAGGCCCTGGTTCGTTTCCGGATCGATGCGCGGCAGGTTTCCAGCGTCCGGGTCGCCGTTCGGATTGCCATCGGTTACGTCGAAGAAATACACAAAGTCGTAGCGGTGAGCGACGGGGTTACTCATGGACTTGCTCCTCTGGGGCTGGGTTTTCTTTTTTGGTGTAAAGGTCGCGCTGCTGCTGGAAGTAGCCGACGATGAACAGGCCCTGCTCTTCGAGCGTCAGCTGGCGCGGAAAGGCGAACGGCTCACGCATGGCGTTGGCCATCAGCTTTCCGTAATAAATCCTGCCGCCGTGGCCCAGTTTGGCGAGGTGGTGGTTGTTGAGCCGGAACAGGCGCGGAAACACGAGCGCCGGCGTCGCGCTCGCGGAAGCGAAGAAGCGGTCCTTGATGGTTGAGTTCAGGTTGCTGCCCAGGCTGTCGGTTTGTGCTTTTTCAAGCAGGGCAAAGAGCTGCCCGCATCGGTATGCGGGGTTGGGGAGAGTGGGATCGAGTTGCACGGGAACCTCCAATGGGGTGCCGCGCAAGCGCGCCTTGCGCACGAGCACGGCCTTGATGGCGCTGACGCGGGTGAACTCCACCTCGCGGTCGGCGCGGATGCGGCGGACCATCGCGGCCAGCAGCGACTGCGGATAGGGCGCGCCGGTGAGGACAGAGCGGGCAAGCTCGCCGGCCAACTGCGGCGAAACGGCCTTTGCGTCAAACCTGGCCGTTTTCGGGTCCCACCGCCCCGTGGCAGTCACCATGCGCCACAACGACAGCGGGCGGTCGTCGCGGGCTCCGACCAGTTGGAGATCGCGGACGTGCTCGCCCAATCGGCGCGTCAACTCCGGCGCCTCTGCTTCGACCCAAAGCCGGACGGACAAGCGCGATGCATTCGGCGACAGCCCCAGGAGGAAAAACCGGGTTGGGATGCCGTCCGGCTCCCGCTGGGCATAGGCTGTACCTTCGCGGAAATGAGTGAGCAGCAGGCGAGCTTCGTCCAGGCGCTCCCGGTCTTCCGCGGGCTCGTCCCGGTCATCGGCGAAGCCGCCCAGCAATGCGTCCATGGCGCCCAGCGTCGCACGGCTTTCGTGTGAAACCCGGTCTGCCCAATACACCACCGTGGAGTCGCCCAGGTTCACGCGACGCTCCCTTGTGCCGAGCAGGTGATTGAGCGCGTTTGAGTATTTGAAGACGGCCGCGAGGCTGACGGGAGCGTTGAAGCTTTGGTCCTTGCCGTAGGAGGTAAAGGCTGCGGCATTGAAGGAAACCAGCAGCGCCCCGGAGGTTTGCGCGCCGTTGACGCCCTTGATTTTGGGTTCATGAAGGCGCGCGGGCGGGGCGTGTTCGCCTGAAACGAGACACATCGCGGCGGCGGCGACATCCGCGCCGACCAGCGCCGGCTTTGCAACCAGCTCATGCACATACTTTTGCTCGCCGCGCAGCCGAAACACGCCGAAGTTCGTCGCGTATTCGGCAAGCGCAGCCTTGTGCGGTTCCGCCCCTTCCGGGGTCCAGCCGCGCAGAAACGCGCACACGGCGGAAAAAGCCGGGTGTGCGAACGTCGGCTCCATCTCTGAATGGGCGGCACGAAACGCGGCGAAGGCTTTCGACGCGCGTTCCGCCTTGGCGGGGTCGAGCGAGATGCCGAGCAGGTACTCCGGGCTGTCCCAGAGAAAGCAGGGTGTGAAGCCGGAGCCGGACGGTTTGCCTTGCCCCGGCACGAGCATTGCTCGTGGGCGCATCTGCCTGCCCTCCTGCCGGCGCATGTCCTCAAACGAGTGCAGCGTCCCATCCGCCTCCAGCACGATACAAAAGCTCACTTTTTGGAGCGAATACCCCGGCGGCGGCAGCCTGGCTTCCCCTGAGGCGACGAGTCGGTCGTAGTGTTCGGCAAGCCGTTGAAGGATCATGCGCGGGCCTCGGACAGGGCCGGGATTTCGATCATGCCGTCGCGCATGAGCGCCCGAAAGAATCGCGCTTCGCGGTCCCCGGCGAAGTCGAGGTCGTGCAGCATCCAGCCCAGGTCGCGCTCGCCCCGCAGCGCCGGGTCGGGCAGGGGCGCTGTTTCCCCGGGCTCCAGCAACTGGAAATACGCCGCGAACTCTCGGCAGCCCAGGTACGGCCTCGTAAAACAAGCCCCGCGCCGCGCCCTGCGCTGGAACTGGTCCAGGTGCTTCGCGGTGCTGTCCGGGCCGCTCACCACGTTGAAGTGCGCTTGAATCACATATTCCACATCGCGCAGCAGAAGCGAGGCCCGTTGCTGGCGAACGTCGGGAGCTACCAGCGCAAGGTCGCCCGTGCCGGCTTTCATCGCGCTCCCAACCTTATCCGCGCTGATCTTCTCGCTCACCTCATTGCGTCGCAGCGACGTGAACCGGACAGGCCGCAGCACCGTGATCCGATCCACGATCCACCGGATCTCCGGCTTCCAGTACACCGCCTCCAGCACGCCCCGCGCGGCTGAAGGCGTCATGACGTCGTAGCTCACGCGCTCCACTTTCATTTCCGGGCGGGTAAAGCATGCCCACTCTCCCCAGCACCGCAGTCGCACTCCAAACGCCATATTCTTCACCTTTCCTATGCAAACCAGGCCCGTTCATCCAACCCGAGCTCGCCCAGCCCGAGTCCCTGCCCCTTGTCGTATGCGTCGTCACGCAACAGGAGCCATACGCCGGAATCATGCCACCGTAGCGCGCCGTCCGCCTCCAGCGCCCGGGCACTGCGCTCCGGGATGCCGACCAGAAACGGCTGCAACAGCCTTTGTGAAACGAATGGAACATGCCCGCCGGAGAGTGCCGACACGTAGCTTCGGGCCGCGGCATTGAATGGAATCAACACCTGGACCTGCGTGTCCCGGATCAGCTTGTACCGGTCCGCGACTTCTCGAAACTGAAAGCGGGTTCTCTCTCGCATACGGTCAATCGTCATGAGCGGTAGAATCTCGTGCTTGTCCAGCACGTCCGCGTGTCGCCAGTAGTGGTGGCGAAAGTAAGCCTCGACCGCTTCCGGCGCGAGAGGATCGGGGTACTTGCTCCACAACTCGGCCGCCGACTCTGCCGTGCTACGAAGAAACCCCGGCGGCGGCAGTTGCTCGGCTTCGAAGACATGCGTGATGCCCAGCCCCGGCAATCGCCCTTCGCGATTGCAGCGCCCCGACGCCTGGGCAATCGCGTCAAAGCCCGCCTCGGCTCGATAAACGACAGGAAAGTCCAGATCTACACCGGCTTCGATCAGCTGCGTGCTTACCACCCGGCACGGCCCGCTTTTGACCCGCTCGCGAACGGCTTGCAAAACCGCACGTCGGTGCGCGCCGCACATCAGCGTACTCAGGTGAAAACACGACCCCGGTTCCGCCAGGGTTTGCAGCTTGCCATGCAACCGCGCGGCATGCGGCCGAGTGTTCACAATTGCGAGTACCCTGGGCTCGTTCGCGAGTCGCGCGGCAAGCTCGTCGTCTGTAAGCCTGCCTGCCCGGCGCACTTCGACCCGGCGCAGGGCGGCAAACAGCGGGGTCGGCTCGGCGATGATGGGCCGGACATTTTCAAGCCCCATGGGGAACTCGGGTCGTTGATGGAGCGCCGGCTGCGTCGCCGTGCACAGCACAACCGTGCAGCCGTAGTGAGCGACCAGCTCGCGCAGGGCCGCGAGCGTCGGCAGCAGCAGCTCGACCGGTAAAGTATGCGCCTCGTCCAGGATGATGATGCTGCCTGCTAGCCTGTGCAGCTTTCGGCACGGCGTGGTCGCGGCGGCGAACAGGCTTTCGAACAGCTGTACGTTCGTCGTCACCACCAACGGTGCATCCCAGTTTTCCGTCGCCATCTGGTGAGCGCGGGTGTCCCGCTCGGGTTCGAGGTTTGTGTGGTGTTCCAGCAGCGCGCCCTCCGCAAGGCTGCCCAGGGCGCGGCGGTATACATCGGCGGTTTGCTCAATAATGCTGGTGAACGGGATGGCCACCACGATACGGCGACAGCGGCCCCCGACGTGATGCAGCGCAAAGGCGAGGGAGGAAAGGGTTTTGCCGCCGCCGGTTGGCACCTGCAGGGAGAAAAAGCCCGGCGCCTCAGCGGCCGCCGCACGGCACTGTTCAAGCACTTCACGGCGGATGCGATTCACAGGCAGCGGCGCCGCCCCGGTTTGCAGTCGATCCAGGTAAGCGTCGAGTTGCTGCCGCAGCCGGGGGAGACTCGGCCTGGGCGCGGCGCGCCTTTGGGCTTCCACCGGATCGCAGAATGCTTCCGTGCGGGTGCGGTCGGCATCGATCAGGCACGAAAAAAGCATGCGCGTGAAAAACGCGAGCGAAAACGCCGGCTGATTGCTTTCGGGCCGATTTTCGGGCCGAAATGGAAGCGAAAGTGTCGGCAACGTCCATTCCGGTTCCGGTGCCGGGGGAATTGCGTATTGCTTCGGGTTCAATCGATAAGCGAGCGTACTTCGCTCCGCCGCGGCATCCTCCGCCACGGCATTCGGCAAGCCCGCGTGGTGGCCCGCGATGCAGTAGGCCAGCATCTCGCCCGCGACCCCGCCGACCCGGCCCATGCTGTATCGCGCGCCGAAGGTGGCGTGGTCCACGCGACCGGGCCGTTCTGTTCCCGCATTCTCGCCGTCGGCAGGCATTCCGATGTACTTCTGAAATGCGACGGAGGCTTTGCCGAGGTCATGACAGCGACCGAGTACATCGCCCCATGCTGCCGCGCCAAATCGCTCGGCGTGGGCCGTGCTGCTTTCGGCGACCTCCGCCAGATGACGCGCGAGTGGCTCCCACTCCGTTTGGGGTTGCCCGGCAAGCGAGTGGGC
>CAXSBW010000056.1:7787-21320 GCA_964235795.1 uncultured Acidobacteriaceae bacterium
TCAGGCTCACGTTGCTTCGCTGCACCGGCAGGGCTGGTCGGATGCGCTTGTACCGCGCCTCGGCGATCTCCATGCAAAAGCTGCGCCACGGATGCCGGCCCGGTGTGAACAGGCCCCGGGCTCATCCAGGACACGCTTGCAGCTGTCCATGGGGCCTGATTGAGAGGCGGCCGCCGCCGTCCTGCCGATTCCCCCCAAGCACCCCATGGTCGGCACCGGCGCCGCTTTACAGCCGCGTCTGGAAATCGCGAAAGCGGTGCTTTCAAATCCGAAGAATCAGTGGGCCAGGCCCACTGATCGTTTCCCTGTGCGTCAGATTGCCCGGTGCTCCGTCCATTGACTCCGAGCGAGATGAACCGTTTCCTGCAAGGTTGTCCCCGGCGGAAGACTGAACATCTTTTGCATACCCGCGTCGCGCATCGCGGGAGCCATGGCTCTGTCCGCGCTTGCAAGCGAGGATCGGACAACCTGTGCGCCGTAGTCCGTGCCGTACACGGGGGTACCGGGCTGCTGCCGCCAGGATTCAGCAAGGGAGCCGGCATCGATGCCATCGAAGCCCATGTCGTCGATCAGCGCGAGCACGATCTGTTTGGCCCCGGCGTCGTTTCCCGCCACGGGAAGGGCAATGCGATTTTCCGAGCCTTTCGGCAGGGCACCGTGTACAAGGCTTTGCGTGGCGATGTTGTTGAACGCCTTGATGACTGGGCGACCCAGCACGCTTGCGGTCCACTCGCTTTCTGTGAGTCCTGCTTCGATCTCGCCGATGATTCCGTCGCGAGCAGGGTAGTAGTTGCCAGTGTCGACGATCGGCAATCCCGCCGGCAGTCCGTGAAACAAGCTTTTGGGGAGCAAAGGAACACTCTTCATGGGAACCGTGACGATGAGCAGGTTTACTTCCCGGGCCACATCCTGAAGTTCAACAGGACTGGCGCCAGTCTCCCCGGCGACCCTGGAAAGCGTTTGCGGACCGCGCGAGTTTGCGATCAGTACCGTGTGTTGAAGTTTGTGAAAGTGAACAGCGAGTGCCGACCCGATGTTGCCTGCTCCCATGATTCCGATCTTCATTTTTTCTCCCGTTTGGCTTCGATCGCAGGGTTATGTTCGCTCAACACAACCGCGCGCACGGTATCCAGATGCGGAAACGATCGTTGTAGATTCAAACACCTTTATGCTTGAGAAGAACGCAGCGGGGAACATGAGGAAGATCATCACAAAGACATCCAGGGCGGCGATGGTCGCGGACAAGAATCGCGCGATCGTGCTTGCGGCCCGAGAGGTCTTTTTGCGGGACGGCTATTCCGAAGCATCGATGGACGTGATTGCGATGTCCGCGGGCGTATCGGTGAAGACCATCTACAGCCATTTCAAGAACAAGAACGAGCTGTTCAGGGAGGTGATGCTGGCTGCCTGCGGCGACCAGTTCCCCTCGGGAGAGATGCTTTCCACGGATGCACTCTCCAAAAGGTTTTCCTGGTTCAGCGATGCGACCCGGCGCGGTCTGACCGAAGCCGGCAAGGACTACCTTCGCCACCTTCTTTCAGACGAGCAGATGGCTCTTTACCGCGTCGTTACGCGAGACGCCTATCGCTTTCCGGAGTTGGGCCGACAGTACCAGGACAAGGTCGCCCGAGGCAGGACGCGCATCCTGGTCGCCTATCTAAAAACGGTGACAAGGGCGAATGGCCGGGAAAAGGAAAATCCGGCGCGGTATGCCGCCCTGTATGAGGCTCTACTGCGCTCTGATATTTACGAGCAGGCCCTCCATGGGCTTTTGCGGGTCGACCCTGTCGTGATCGGGAAGCACGCACGCTCTTCCTCAAGGATGATGTGGAAAATACTGGCTCCATGCAAGTGACTGGAAGACGCTTGTTCAGCGGAGACTGGCCTCGTTCAGCGGTCGTGAGCCGCGGAACCAATCGGCTGCCAGCTTTTGCGCGAGCAAGAAAGCCCGCGAGGCAGCTGCATGGGCGCGGCTGGTTCCAATCAGCATCGACCGTGTGGGAAGAATCAACCTTTGTTCAAGGTTTCCAGCCGCCGCCCAGAGCTCGAAACGAGCTCACCGCGGCTCTCGCGGCAGCCTCACGGGTGGAGGCAAAATCGTCTTTTGCCATCAGCAGCTGCCGCCCGGCATCGAGTACATCCGTGAGCGGAATCACGCCGGCTTCGTAAGACTGTTCCGACAGGTTCTTCACCCGCTGCAGCGAATCGATCTCGTGGTTGATCTCCCGGCCACGGGCTTCCGACTGTGCCAGCGCATTCAGGGCGTCCTCCACATCTTCGGTCGCCCGCAGTACGGACCTGCGGTATGCAATCAACGCTTCGGCGTTTGCTCCGCGCGCCTGCCTGACTTCAGCATCCACCCGTCCGAAGTCGAAAAGTCGCCAGCGTAGACCGGCAACGGCGGAAGGTTGAAACGCTCTTTCGCGGAGGAGATCCCCAGGGCTGATGGCTTCACTTCCGAGCAGTGCGGAGAGCGAGATTTTCGGGTAATACTCGGCAATCGCCTGCCCAACCCGGGCATTGGCCGCGGCCACTCTCCGCTCGGCGGCTATGATGTCAGGGCGCCGCCGGAGCAGGTCGGAAGCTTGAAAAGCGCCGGCAATGCCCGGTATCGCCGGGATGTCGATGGCTACACCCAGTTCGCCAGCGTACGTTCCGGGTTGCGCGCCCATCAGCACGTCGAGCCGATTCAGCTGAGCTTCAAGAATGATGTTGAGCGTGGGAAGGGTAGCGTTCGCCTGGGCAACAAGTGCCTCCGCCTGGGCAAGCTCGCGATCGGAGGCGACACCGGCATCCCTGCGTTGCGAGACCAGCTTGAGGAGGTGTTCGTCGATCGCGATCTGGTCCTGGGCAAAGGCGTGTCTGACTTGAGTTCCACGAACCTGCATGTACGCGTCGGCGGCTTCGGCGACGATGGAGACGCGGGTGCCCAGCCGTTCCGCTTCAGCGGCCTGCATTTCCGCAGTCGCTGCTTCCGCGCCTCGTCTCAGGCTTCCAAAGATGTCAGCCTCCCAGGATGCCCCTATACCGAAATCGAGGTAGCTCTGATTGCGATCGAATCCCGGAAAGTCCTTTCCATAGCGACCGATCGGACTGTCGAGGGACTGGCGAAATGAATTGCTGTCCGCTTCAAGATCAGCAGAGGGCAGGCGTTTCGCGCCAGCCTGCTTCGCGACCGCGCGCGATTGATCAATGCGCGAAACGGCCGCGGCGAGATCGAGATTCTGGGCAAGAGCGCGCTCAACAATCCCGGTCAAGGCAGGGTCGTTGAATCCTGTCCACCACGTGTTCAAAACAGGAGAAGCGGAAGCCGTGACGCGAGCTTCAATCGGTGGGGCGTTATGGTAGGGGTGCAACTGAAAGGAGGGTGGTTTGTACCTTGGCCCTACCGAGCAGCCGACAGTGAAAAGGGCTATGGTCGCCGACGCCACAAGCACCTCAAATCCCTGAGCCATGAAGCGGGTGGGTCGGGCGCTGCCGCTCGCATACGACGATGGCTCGATGTCATTCATATTGCGTTATGATTATCGTAATTCGTAACCTCGTGTCAAACGGAAAAAGTATTAGGATAAGCAGATGGAAGATGCAGCGATCATTGACGCGAGTGGAATTGCCGGGCAAAGAGGGCCGATTGATCACAAGCGGCGACAGCAGATTCTCCAGGCCGCGGATCAGCACTTTCGGCTTTACGGCTATCGGAAAACCACCCTTGCCGACATCGCGAAAGCCATCCATCTTTCCACGCCTTATATTTACAAGTTTTTCGAGTCCAAGCAGGCACTGGGCGAAGCGGTTTGTTCCCATCGGCTTGGCATAGCCCTTTCGGAGATCGAAGAATCGGTGGCGGGTACGAAGTCTCCCGTCGAGAAGCTGCGGCGCGTCTTTCTTGGGCTGGAGAACAAGGGCTGGCGTTTTCTCAATGAAGAAAGAAAGATTCACGACATGGTCGCCGTGTCGATCGAGGAGAGTTGGGGATCGCTGGATCGCTTCAAGGAAGCGCGCTTTCAGCTGATCCGGGGAATCGTGGTTCTCGGGCGGAAGTCGGGTGAGTTCGAACGCAAAACCCCGTTGGAAGAAACGTGTACAGCCATCGCCCATATGACCGACCTGTTTTTTCATCCGCTGCTTTTGGAGCAGGCCGGCAGGAGCCAGGAAGGTAAAGCGATGGCCGTGGCAAACGTGGCGATCCGCTCCCTGACGGCGTAGCGCAGGCGTCCTCTCTCCAAAGGTTACGTATTGACAAAATCGTCACTCGTAATTTAGAGTTTGACTCCAGTGCACCTTTTGGAGTGGAACCGGATGTTGATCTTAAAATGCCTCGCAGCTTTCGAAGCTTTCATTGCACTGCCGCTTCTTCTTGCCGGTTGCAATTCCCGCGTGGAAGCAGACTCGCGTTCGCAGACCGCGCTGGTTCGAGTGATCCCGGCTTCTTTCGCGCGGGCGGGCGGAAACGCGTTTACCGGTGTGGTCACGGCCCGTGTTCAAAGCGACCTCGGTTTTCGCATCCCGGGAAAAGTCACGGAGCGCTTTGTCGACGCGGGTCAGCTGGTTCATGCGGGGCAGCCGCTGCTGCGAATCGATGAGACCGATTTCGCGCACGTCATCACCACTCAAACGCAGGATGTCGCGGCCGCGAAAGCGAAGGCACAACAAGCACTGGCCGACGAGGGACGATATCGCGGCCTGGTGAGCACCGGCGCGGTTTCCGCATCCACCTACGACCAGTTCAAGGCCAACTCCGACGCGGCACAGGCACAACTTGCCGCTGTGGAAGCACAGGCTCAAGTTGCAAAGGATGAAGGAAATTATGCGCTGCTTGTAGCCGACTCGGATGGAACCGTTGTTGAAACGCTGGCTGAGCCTGGCCAGGTGGTAGCCGCCGGCCAGACGGTCATCAGGTTGGCCCATGCCGGTCCGCGGGAGGCGTCCGTCAACCTGCCGGAAACGATCCGTCCGGCTCTCGGGTCCATGGCCCGGGCAAGCATTTACGGCAAGGCCGACAGCGTCGAGGCTCGTCTTCGACAGCTGTCCGATGCGGCCGACCCGGCCACCCGCACGTTTGAGGCGCGGTACGTTCTCGGGGGCCCCCAGGCAAAATCTCCGCTGGGTGCAACCGTCACAATCCTGCTTCCAGGAGCCGCGGAAACGAGTGCCATGACGATTCCGATCGCTGCGATTCTCGACCGCGGCAAGGGTCCCGGGGTATGGGTGTTGAATAAAAAGCTGTCCACGATTTCGTTTCGCCCTGTCAAGCTTCTTCGCCTGGGAGACGAAGACGCCGCGGTTTCCAACGGTTTACAGCCGGGAGACCAGATTGTCGCCCTGGGGGCTCATCTTTTAAACGATGGGCAACAGGTTCGCGTGGCCGATGAGAAAGCCGCAACCCAATGAGCGAGTTCAAATTCAAAGAACCCGACCTTGAGAAAGAGCAAAAGACCACGAGCGGCTTCAACCTATCGGCGATCGCTATTCGTGAGCGGTCCGTTACTCTTTTCTTTTTGCTGGCGATTATTATCGCGGGCACCCTTGCCTACTTCAGGCTGGGGCGCGCTGAAGACCCGACTTTTACGATCAAGGTGTTTACCGTGGCCGTGGCGTGGCCCGGCGCGACTGCGCGCGAGATGCAGGACCTGGTTGCTGAACCGCTTGAGAAGCGGATGCAGGAACTGACTTACTACGACCACGTAGACACGTTCACCCGGCCGGGACTGGCCTTTTTGACGATTCAGCTGAAGGACTACACGCCGCCGCAGGCCGTTCCGGGCGAGTTTTACCAGGGCCGCAAAAAAATCCAAGACGAGGCTTCCAGGCTGCCGCAGGGAGTCCTGCCACCCGTACTCAATGACGAATACTCCGATGTCGCCTTTGCCATTTACTCCCTGGAGGCGCCCGGGTTACCGCCTCGCCTGCTGACCCGGGAGGCTGAAACCCTGCGGCAGAGGCTGCTGCATGTTCCGGGGGTCATGAAGGTCAACCTCTTCGGGGAGCGCCCTGAGCGGATTTTCGTCCAGTTTTCATATGACCGGCTTGCAACGCTGGGGATCAGTGCGCGCGACATTTTCGATGCGCTTGTCAGGCAGAATGCGGTCACGCCTTCCGGCTCAATCGACACAAGGAATCAGCAGGTATACATCCGACTCGATGGTGCGCTCAACGATCTTGAAACGATTCGAGAGACGCCGATTACAACAGGCGGAAGGGTGCTGAGGCTGGCCGACATTGCCGATGTGGAGCGGGGCTACGAGGATCCTGCGAGCTTTCTGGTTCGCCACAACGGCCAGCCCGCCATGATGCTGAATGTCGTCATGCGCAACGGCTTTAACGGCCTGGAGCTTGGAAAATCCCTGGAAGAGGAACAAAAGAAGATACAGGCGGAGCTTCCGACCGGGATCACGCTTTCAAAGGTGACAGACCAGTCGGCGGTCATTCATGAATCCGTCGGGGAGTTCCAGCTCAAGTTCTTTGTGGCGCTTCTTGTTGTCATGATTGTCAGCCTTCTCAGCCTTGGGTGGCGGGTGGGAATCGTGGTCGCCGCCGCTGTTCCCATCACGCTTTCCGCGACGCTGGTTGTCATGCTGGCTACAGGGAAGGACCTGGATCGCGTGACCCTGGGTGCTCTTATCCTTTCTCTCGGCCTGCTCGTCGACGACGCGATCATCTCGATTGAAACAATGGTTGTGAAGATGGAAGAAGGCTGGGACAGGGTCAAGGCAGGAGCCTATGCATGGAGCCATACAGCCGCGCCCATGCTCGCCGGGACACTGGTCACCATTCTCGGCCTGATGCCGGTGGGCTTCGCGGCGTCGAGTGCCGGTGAATATGCCGGAAACATTTTCTGGATCGTTTGTATCGCGCTGCTTCTTTCCTGGATTGTCGCTGTTACGTTTACACCCTACCTGGGGGTGAAGCTGCTGCCCAGGATCCCTGCCCTGAAAGGCGGCTACGCCGCAATTTACAAAACTCCCAATTACGAGAGACTGCGTCGCGTGATCGCGTGGTCCGTGAGACACAAATTTACGGTTGCGGCGGCGGTAGTCCTGGTTTTCGTCACTTCGCTGTTTGGAATGACCCTGGTGAAGCGCCAGTTTTTCCCAAGTTCCGACAGGCCGGAGGTGCTGGTCGACATCATGCTGCCGCAAGGTTCAACGATCGAGCAGACCCAGGCCACGGTAATCCGCATTGAGAAATGGGTGCGAGCACAGCCCGAATCGCAGATTGTCAGCTCTTACCTGGGGGGTGGCGCGCCCCGCTTCTGGCTCGCCTACAACCCCGAGTTGCCGAATCCAAACTTTGCAAAGATGATTATCCTGACCGCCGATGCAAAGGAAAGGGACAAGCTGATCGTTCGCTTGCGGCGGGAGGTGGCCGAGGGACTTGCGCCGGCAGCACGCGTTCGTGCCGTGCGGTTTGTTTTTGGCCCATATACCCCGTGGCCGATAGCGTTTCGCATCATGGGGCCCAATCCCGATGTGGTTCGTGCAATCGCGGACCAAGTACTGGCGAAGATGCAGGCCAATCCCGAGGTCAGGCAGGCCAATGAGGATTGGAGCGAGCGTGCCCCGGCCGTGCGGTTCATTCTCAACCAGGATCGGCTTCATCTTATCGGCCTTTCCTCGAACGATGCCGGCCAGCAAATCCAGTTTCTTACAACGGGCTTTACCGTCACCCAGGTTCGCGAGGATATTCGCACCGTCGATGTGGTTGCCCGAACGTCTGGACCGGATCGCCTGGATCCTGCCAGGCTTCTCAACATGACCTTGAAAAGCGCGAACGGCAAGCTCGTTCCGCTAAGTCAAGTGGGCGAAATGCAGGTGATCGAGGAGGATCCGATACTGAAGCGCCGCGATCGTATGCCTACGATCACGGTTCAAAGCGATCACGACGATGCGGTTCAGCCGCCCCAGGTGACTGCGGATCTTGCGAAAGCGATTCAACCCATTATCGACAGGCTCCCTTCTGGGTACAGGATCGAAGTGGGCGCGAATACAGAAGAATCCTTGAAAGCCAATGTCGCGCTGGCCAAGGTATTTCCCCTCATGCTTGTTTGCATGCTGGTCGTCATCATGATTCAGGTCAGGTCGTTGCCGGCTTTAACCATGACGATTATGACGGCTCCGCTGGGACTCGCCGGAGTGGTGCCGACGCTTCTCCTGTTTCACGTAGCTTTCGGCTTCAATTCTATTTTGGGGCTGATCGCCCTGGCTGGAATCCTGATGCGCAACACACTTATCCTGATCGGCCAGATCAAGACGAACAAGGAAGAAGGGCTGGACGACTACCATGCCGTTATCGAGGCAACCGTGCAGAGATCCCGCCCTGTCGTGCTGACGGCACTGGCTGCGGTACTCGCCTTTATTCCCTTGACCTACTCGGTGTTTTGGGGTTCGCTCGCCTACACGCTGATCGGTGGGACCGCGGTGGGTACCGTGTTGACGCTTGTTTTTTTGCCCGCACTGTACACCATCTGGTTTCGAGTGAAGCCGACCGTTCAAGAAACGGCCCACCGGGTGGAAGCCGTACCCTTGGCAAGCCATGCGGGGCTGTAGTCATCACGCCGCGGAACCGCTTTCGCAGGGCTCTCCAGTGCCCCCGGTCGTGACGATGAAGGATGCGGCGGGCAGCGCACATGCCGTTGGGAAAGAGCGGGAACGGGCGGGTGAAGGATGGTGGCGCGCTCAGATTGAAGCGACGCCCACAGCTCGGAAACGAGGAGTGGGCGTCGGTGGGTGGGGTGCGTAAAGTTGCGGGTTAGAACTGCAGTTTGAGGGAGAGCTGGACCTGGCGGGGGAAGTTTTGCTGGTTGGCGCCGACGGTACCGTAGCCGGACCAGGCGCCGGGCTGGTTGGGGTCGGTGACGCTGGTGTTGCGCGTGACGGCCTGGTTGGGCGAGCCGGTGCTGGGGGCGGGGAAGATGGGGGTGTTGGTGATGTTGAAGCCTTCTCCCTTGAAGTTGAGGGTTGTTGTTTCGCGGAGGTGGAAGTCTTTTTCAAAGCCGATGGCGGTTTGCTGGGCGTAGGGGGTGCGGACCTGGGAGGTGATGGGGACCTGGGTGACGGCGGTGTACTCGGCAAAGTTGGCGAAGCAGGAAGGCTGCGAGTTGTTGAGATAGCTTTTGTAAGTGCGCTGGGTGGCGACGATGTTATAGCTGCCGGCGCAGTTGTAGGTGGAACCGTTGGGAAAGCCGATGGGCTGGCCGCCGTCGTTCTGGAAGATCCAGTCGAGTTTCCAATCGCTGATGGCTTCGGAGACGGGGCCGTGGACGCCTGAAAAAAGCAGGCCGCCCTTGCCGATGGGCAGGCCGTACAGGCCGCTGAAGGCGAAGTCCCAGGGGCGATCGCTGCCGTCGACGGCGTAGTAGGGGTTGGGGTCGACGAGGCTGGCACCGCTGTTGTTGAGGAAGCCGGTAGCCGATTCGAGGCGGGACCACGTAAAGGAACCGAGGACGCTGAGGCCCTTGACGAGGGCCCCGGTGCCGGAGAGGCGTTTTTCGAGTTTAAGCAGCAGGGCGTTGTAGTTGCTGTAGCCGCTGGCGTCGTCGTAGGAGTAGAGGTTGCCGTTGTACTGGGGGTAGGGAACCATCAGCATGCGTGCCTGCACGGTGGGGTTCTGGCCGAGGTCGACGGTGTTGGGCAGCACGCCGTAGAAGGGGTTGGGCACCTGCTGGTCGAGATAGTTGGGATCAGCGTGGCCCTTGGCGAAGTCTTCGGCGCTGATGCCGTTGAGTTGGCGGGAAGCGCGGAGATTGGTGGTATGGGAGCCGAGATAGGCAACGTTGGCGACGGTGCCGAAGGGGAGCTGCGCTTCAAAGCCGAGGGTCCACTGCTGCACGTGGGGGATTTTGCGATTGCGCTGATCGATACCGAAGCCGGTGCCGACGAGGGTGAGCGGTCCTTGCGAGGAGGCGGGCGGGGTGATGTAGCCGTTGGGGTAGGGAGTGCCGGAGTTGAAGCTGTTGGAAGGGTGGAGGCCGCCGTCGGGCGTGGCGTTGTAGTTGGTGGTCTGGCTCCAGGCAGAGGCACCGCCGAGCTCGATGCCGAGGGCCTTGCTGAGGGTGTAGCCGCCGTGGAAGACGAAGTACCGGTTGGGGCCCCAGGAGATACCGATCTTGGGCTGCCAGTAGGCGGTGTCGTTGGCGTAGGCGGAGTAGCTGTCGCTGGCGAACTGGACGGCGCCGGTGATGGGGTTGCGGAAAGGAGCACCGTTGGTGAGGGTGTTGCCCGGCGGATTGTGGATGAGCCCGGAGACGGGGCTGGGGCAGGTGAGGCAGACGCCGGCGAGCAGGCGGTTGTGCCGCTCGCGAGGGGACATTTCCTCGTCCCAGCGTAGGCCTGCGTTGATGGTGATGTTGCTGCGGAGCTTGTAATCGTCCTGGATGTAACCGGCGTAGTAGTTATAGGACTCGTAGGGCGCGAAGGAGTACTGGACGCTGCCGCCGTCGGGGTAGCCGAGCAGCAGATCGGCGATGACGGAGCCGTCCTGGGCACCCTGGCGGGGATTGTTCTGGGTGTAGCCGGAGCCGAAAGCGAAGTTGCCGTTGGGCTGGCCGATGCCGCCGGAGATGGCGTGGTAGAGCGAGAACTCGGCACCGTAGTGGAGGGCGTGGCGGCCGAGCGTTTGGGTGAGGGAAGGGCCGAGATCGTAGGTCTCGAAGATGAATGGGTCGCCGGTGTTGCCGATGATGCCGGGGAGGTTATCGCCGAGGCCGATTTCGGGCGCGAAGTCGGCCTTGGTGGTGGGGAGCTGGGGCATGGTGAGGCCGAGGTCGCCGGCGGTGAGGGGGTTGATGCCGGTACGGACGGTGCCGTCGGGCTGGATCTGGTAGAAGCGGTCGTAGGACAGGCGGATGTCGCCGACGACCCTGGGGCTGAAGGTGTGGGTGAGGTCGAGGACCTGGGTGATGTTGGAGCGGACATTGTTGATGTTGCCGTTGATGGCGGGGCCGACCAGGCCGTTGCCGTTGCGGTATTCCGAGCCGGACCAGTAGGCGAAGACGCCGTAGAGCCGGGTGTTGTCGCTGAGGTTGTAGTCGACGCGGGTGAGGGGCATGTTGTAGCGATAGCGGTCTTTGCCGTTGAAGACGTAGTTGTTGATGTAGCCGGCGCGGTTGGGAGCCGGGAAGAGCTTCATGATGTTGACGCCGATAGGGCTGATGCGGTTCGCGGGAATCGTGTTATCGGCAAACTGGGTGCGGCCGTAGTTGGGGCAGCTTGCGGTGGCGGACGGCACGCAGGCCGTCGTCAACGGGTCGTAGATGCCCTTGGTCCTGCCGATGCCGGCGAGGTAGTTCGTCAGGTTGACGCTGCCGTCGGCGCCGGGAAACTGGTCGGCGGTGGGCACGGTGGTGACGACGGCGGCCGGCAATACCTGGCGGTAGCCCTCGTAGCTGAAGAAGAAGAAGGCATTGTGCTTGAGAAAAGGGCCGCCGACCGTGCCGCCGAACTGGTGTTCGTTGTGGAACGGCTTGGCGGTGTTTTGCTGGTTGAGCTGAAAGGTGTTGGCGTCGAGGATGGAATTGCGCCAGAAGTCGTAGGCGGTGCCGTGGAAATGGGGCGAGCCGCTTTTGAGGATGGTGTTGACCGCGCCGCCGCCGACGCGCCCGTACTGCGCGTCGAAGGTGATGGTCATGACTTTGAACTCCTGCACGGCATCGATGCTGGGCGAGATGGTCCAGGAGCCGGCGCTGCCGCCGCCCTGGATGGAAATCGGTGCGCCGTTGAGCAGGAACTGGTTGTAGGCGCCCTGCTGCCCGGTGATGGAGTAGCTGTTGTTGACGTCCCAGCCGCGCGTGCCGGAAAAGCCGACGGTGGAGGAGCGGACCCCGGGGGTGAGCTGGAGCAGCTGGTAGACCTGCCGGCCGTTGAGGGGCAGATTCTGGATTTTCTCAGGATCCATGACGGTGCCGCCGGAGGCGTCGGCGGTGCTGAGTTGCAGGGCGTCCTCCTTGACATCGACGGCCTCATTGACGGAGCCGACGGAGAGCGCGAAGTTGACGCTGAGTTTGGCCGAGACGTCGAGGATGACGCCGGGCTGGACCTCCTTGCGGAAGCCCGCGGCCTCGACCGTGACGGTGTAGGTGCCGGGCTGGACGAAGGGGATGGAGTAGTCGCCCTTGCTGTCGGATTTCGCGGTGTAGGTCTGGTCGTTGCTGACGGCGGTGATGGCGGCGTTGGGGATGAGATTGCCGCGCGGGTCGGTGAGCTGGCCGGTGATGGTGCCGCGATACTCCTGGGCGTGGACAAGGCTCGGCAGCAGGAGCAGGGTGCTGACGGGCAGGAGGGCGGCTGGACGGAGGATGCCGCGAAGGGAGGGGAACGGCCGGTGGGCCTGCCGCCTGAAAAAGGTGAAAAGAGAGGAGGGGGTTGGGGGGTGCTTGTGCATTTCGGCGGCTCCTTCTGGAATCGTTTCCAGATTCGGGAGGAACATAGACCGTGCCGACAAAGGTTGTAAAGGAAAATTTTGCACGAGGTTTTTGGGGCTTCTTCGTGCGAGGAGATGGAGGCTTGCGCGCGAGCGGTTCGTGCTCGGAACTGCCGCGGGCAGCAGGAGTCTGTACACCCGCTCCGGAGCGACGCGATACTGAACCCGGGCAGCGATATGTCGGCATGCACTTTTTGGAGCGCGTTTGAAAAGGGGGAATGGATGAGGGAAGAGCTGGGGGCACTGGGGACGGAGGGGCGACGGGCGGAGACGGCGGAGTTCGATGCGCTGGGGGCGCTGGGGATGGTGGAGGCGATGCACCGGGCGGATGGGGAGGCGCTGTTGGCGGTGAGAGCGGCGCTGCCGGCGGTGGCGCGGGTGGTGGAAGCGGCGGCGGCGCGGATGGGGCCTGCGGCGGCCGGCGAACGACGGGGGCGGCTGATTTACTGCGGGGCGGGGACCTCGGGACGGCTGGGGGTGCTGGATGCTTCAGAGTGTGTGCCGACGTTTGGGGTCTCAAAGGAGATGGTGGTGGGGTTGATCGCCGGGGGGGACCGGGCGCTGCGCGAAGCGGTGGAAGGTGCGGAAGATGACCGGGCGGCCGGGGCGGCGGCGGTGCGCGGGATCGGGGTGGGTGCGCGGGACACGGTGGTGGGGATTGCGGCGAGCGGGCGGACGCCGTGGGTGCTGGGGGCGATGGAGGCGGCGCGGGCGGCGGGGGCGCTGACGGTGGGGCTGAGCTGTGTGCCGGGGTCGCCGGTGGAACGGGCCGGGGAGCCGGCGGTGACAGTCGAGACAGGGGCGGAGGTGGTGACGGGCTCGACGCGGCTGAAGGCGGGGACGGCGACGAAGCTGGTGTTGAACATGATTTCAACCGGGGTGATGGCGCGGCTGGGGTATGTGCACGGCGATCTGATGGTGAATGTGCAGCCGACCAATGCGAAGCTGCGCGACCGGGCGGCGCGGATCGTGGCGGAGCTGTGCGGGGTGTCGGGTGAGGAGGCGCGGGGGTTGCTGGAAGCGGCGGGGGGCGAGGTGAAGACGGCGGCGGTGATGAGGCTGCGCGGGGTGGGGGTGGAGGAGGCGCGGGTGCGGCTCGTCGGGGCGGGTGGGGTG
>CAXSBW010000057.1:0-8514 GCA_964235795.1 uncultured Acidobacteriaceae bacterium
ACCCGTCCCGGTCTGCTGGCCTGAGCAGTTATTGTAGCTTCCACTCGTGCAGGTGATACCGGTGATGTCGGCGAAGTCGGCGACGGTTCCGTCCGGAAATGTCGATTGATCGATAGAAACGCTTGCGCCGCACAGCAGGTTCGAGAAGCCGCAACTGTAGTTGCGGGCCATGCCGGTAGCGCGGTTGGACTGAAGCAGGCGGCCGGTGCTTTGGGTGGAATCGGGAACGAACCAGCTCGCTCGCCGCTGCGCACAGCGGGCAAAAGCGTGCGGCCTGTGTCGTCTTCCGTGCGATTTTCAATCAGGTCGCGGAAGGAGATGGCTTTCGTTTCCATGGCGGCCAGTGTCCAGGTCTTCTGCCAGCTTTCGCTTCCGGCGATCGCGACGGTGAAGTGCTGCGCCGCGCTGTCGTGATTGAAGAGCAGAAGTGTCGACTCCGTGCCGTCTTCGAGCGACCAGGGATGGCCGCCGGCGTTTTGCCTGCTGCGCTCGTCCTTGGCCTGAAGCTCCAAACGGCGGAGCAGCGGACCCTCGCCCCGGGCGACAAACTTGGCGCCAAGCGCGCCGGGTGCACCGTCCGAAACGATGAGGAAGGAGTTTTGCATTTCCGGGTCGCCGAGGAGGTCTGCCGGCGCGACCTCGCGGCTGGCGCCGGGATCGATTGTCACGGTGGCGACCTCCTGCGTGGTCGTTGTGTCGCCTGCGTCGGTGTGGGTGTACTGAATATGGACGTGCAGCAGCAAGGTCGAGAAGTTTGCCAGGCTGAGGTGCGGGGTGTACGTGCCCGAGGGAAGCAGCGATGCGGAGCCCACGGGAACGCCCGAGAAAACGATATTGGGGGAGTGCGCCGCTTGTGGATCGTTGAAAAGAACGCTGCTGAAGGAGCGGCTGCCGTCGTCTGTGTGGGGCGCAAGAGCGAAAGCCGAGAACGCACCGGGGATGCCGTCCGATGTCAGGCGAATGCCCAGAGGCCCATGCGGTCGGGCGCTGGATTCCGCGAATAGCGGATCGGCATTGCCGGTCTCTTCCCCTTGCCTGGGGCAGGCCGCCGAAATCGAACTTTGACCGGGGGAGAGCGTCAGCTGCGAGGCGGCCTGAGAACCTTCTTCGCCGAAGCATTCCACCGTGATGTGCTGCACGGTGGCGGCCAGGCTTGCGACAGCAAGGATCGGTGCGCCGCTCGAAGGGTCGGCAACGCCCACCAGTGTGGACGAAACGGCAACATTGGCGTCGGGCGGCTCTTCATCGATAAACATGGGGCCGCTCGGGCTGCGATAGGTCATGGCGAGCGTGCCCATAATGGTGCGTCCCTTGAGGGATGCATTTTGCCGGACGAAAAGGCTGCCCCGTGTTGCCGACGAACCGGATTGCTCCAGCAGATCGCCGAGGTCGATACGTCGCTCGCTATGGGGCTTGAAGTCGATGCGCCGGGTCAGGATGATTTCGCCGGAAAGGTCGCGCAGGGTCAGTTCGGCATCGGTCGCGGCAGAGGCGCTGTTCACAAGCGAGAGTGTGCTGGTGAAGCGGCCGCCGGTCAGAAACAAGGGCGCGGCGAATGGGAGGATCGGCTTAGCGGCAACCACGGGAACGCCGGGCAGAGGCGTTGCCGGAAAGGTCGTGATGCCGGGCGGAGAAGGCTTTTGTGCTGCCGCAGCCAACGTACTTAGCAGGAGTGCGCAAGCGACGAAAATCGAGGGGGGGGGTGGGGGGGGGAAACATGGAGTGCACCTCGTGTCAGAGCATGGGGTACGACATCAGTGCCGGCAAATCGGAAACATTGCGGAAGGTAGGCTCACCTGGGATGTTTTGGCAAGAAAAATCTATCGATGCCCAGGCCAGCGAAAGTAAAGCTCAGCGCGTCAACAGCAGCAGGGTGAAAAGCAGGAGCCAAATCGCGCTCATGGCATGCCAGAACCAGGCGATGCAGTCGACCAGGACCTGCCGCTGCTCGACGCGCTGAAAGCGGAACAGGCCGATGCACCCGGCGACGAGCAGCAGCAGTCCGGCCACGATGTGGATCGCGTGGCTGCCGGTGAGGGTGAAGAACAGGGCGCTTTCCGCGCTCGATCCGAAGCGGATGCCTTCGCTTGCGATCTCATTCCAGGCAACCGACATGGCGCCGAGGTAGGCGCAGCCCAGCCCGGCGGTAGCCGCGAGCCAGGGCCAGGTGCGGCGAGCCATGGGGCGGCCCAGCCCGAGCCACTCTTCCAGTACGTCCATTTCGTGAAACAACTGCCGCCGACCGTACTCGACGGTGACCGAGGACAGGATCAAAAAGCCGGTTGCAATCCACAGCGCGGTGGGAAGGATGAAGGGGTGCCAGTCGGGGATGTAGCGATCGGCGGCGTCGAAGTGGCCGCTGCTGCCGCGAACAAAGAACGCGCTGACCAGGGACAGAAAGAAGATCAGGTCGCCGGCCAGCAGAAATGAAAGGCCAAGGCGATAACGCCCGAGCAGCTCGCGCGGTCCGCGACGGCGTAGACCGTCATCCCCATTGTCACCGTCGCCGCCGCCGCCGGTCGGGCGATTGCGCAGGGGCGGCCGCCCGCCAAAGCCTGGATCGCGACGATCCTGCCCTGGCGGCGCATGTCGGGGAGTGGAGACAACGGGCATGGGGACGGCTCCCTGTGTGTGTCAACAGCTTACTCGTTTCGAGCGACCCTGGCAGCCCCTGTGGCTTGCATATTGACCGGACCGTATCGCCGCGACTACAAGCCGGTCGGCACCGACGCGATGTGTGCGCGAACCTTGTCGAGGAAGTAGCGATGCACCCGGGTGTCCTGGGATAACTCGGGGTGAAAGGTGGCAGCGAGCAGGTGCCGCTGCTCGATCAGCGCCGGGGAGCCCTCGCGCGAGGCGAGCACCCGCACCCCGGGCCCGACTCGTGCAAAGCGCGGTGCCCGGATGAAGACCATTTCAAGCGGCGGCCCGCCCAGCTCGGTGTCGGCATGGAGGATCGCCGAGTCGTTCTGGCGACCGTACGCGTTGCGCTCGACCGTGGCGTCGAGCACGGCCAGGCTTGGCTGCGCGGGATGGAGCACTTCGCCGGCCAGCAGGATGGAACCGGCACAGGTACCGAAGGTAGGCCGGGAGCGGGCAAAGGTTCGCAGGGCGGCCAGGAAGCCGTCCCGCTCCAGGAACTTGAGAAAGGTGGTCGATTCACCGCCGGGAATAACCAGGCCGTCGATGCCCTCCAGTTCGGACGGCTTACGAACCAGGACCAGCGTGAGCGGCTGGCCGCCCTCGGCCGCGGCCCGGCGCAGCGCGGCTGCATGGGCCGCATAGTCGCCCTGCACGGCAAGCACGCCGATGCGCAGCGAGCGAGGTTCCGTCGCGGCTGCCGGCGGGTCGTATGGAAGGTGTGTCGTTTCGCCGATGTGGGCTCCTTCGCTGCCGCATAGGTGGTGAAGCCCGAGTCTGCGATCTGCAAACCCGGGCGGACGCCGGGACGCCGGCTATACGCCGCGCATCTGGAGCAGCGCCGAGGTTTCAAGCGCGGCCACCGCAAGGCCCTTCATGGCCCCGGTGCACTCGGCGCTGCACTCGGCGACGACCGACGGGTCGTCGTAATGCGTGGTGGCGCGGACAATGGCGCGGGCGCGCTGTTCGGCTTCTTCGCGCGGGGCAAAGTTGTAGGAATCGGTCATAAAAATACCCGAGCCGACAAAGACGGCTTCCGCGCCGAGCTGCCGCACCAGCGCGGCATCGGCCGGGGTGGCGATGCCGCCTGCGGAGAAGTTC
This sequence comes from uncultured Acidobacteriaceae bacterium, assembly GCA_964235795.1. Lineage (GTDB taxonomy): Bacteria > Acidobacteriota > Terriglobia > Terriglobales > Acidobacteriaceae > EB88. The sequence goes on from CAXSBW010000057.1 coordinate 3,742, forward strand.
GGTACGGGCAGCTTGCCGGACTGTGCCACCATGCGAACCAGCTCGTAGGGCGCGCGATGGTCGCGCGCTGCGACGTAAAGCTCATCCTCCGCCAGGCCATGGAGGGCGCGAATATCCTTCATGATCTGACGCATGTGCTTGACCGCGTGAACCACGTCGCCGGTGCCGGCCTCACCCTTGGTGCGGATCATGGCTGCCCCTTCGGCGATGCGGCGCAGGGCCTCGCCCAGGTCGCGCGCGCCGCACACAAACGGCGTGGTGAAGCGGTGCTTGTCGATATGGTGAACTTCGTCGGCCGGGGTCAGCACTTCAGACTCGTCGATAAAGTCGACACCGAGCTGCTGCAGCACCTGGGCTTCGACAAAATGGCCGATGCGCGCCTTGGCCATCACCGGAATCGAGGACGCGGACATGATTTCGCGAATCACCTTGATGGACGCCATGCGGGCCACGCCGCCTTCCGCGCGGATTTGCGCGGGCACGCGCTCCAGCGCCATCACGGCCACCGCGCCGGCTTTTTCGGCGATTTCCGCCTGAAACGCATCCGTGACGTCCATGATGACGCCGCCCTTGAGCATCTCGGCCAGGCCGACCTTGAGCCTGAGACCTGTGCCGCTGTTCCCGTTATAGCCGTTGGTGCTGCCGTTTGCGTCTGCCATGGTGTGCCTCTTTCCCGTGCGCGTTCCTTTTGAGTTTAAGGCAAGCGGCATGCCCGGCAAGCGCACCCGTGTAAAGCCGAATTGATAGCTGGTGCGGCTCCGCGCGGCGGGGGAGACCGGAAGATTCCGTTAAAACTGCTTCAGCCATCGCCGCGTCCCCTTGCGCGTTGCCATGGCCGGGAACCAGAAAGTTGTACGGCGAATGGAAATTTGTGGTTAAAATGCGCACACGCAGGCCTCGCCGTGGACCCGGAACTGCAAGGCCGTGCGAGTCGTGAAGCCGCTCCGTCCTGATAAAAAACTTTCATTTGCCCCATTACTGTAAGTTTTAGGAGGTTTATGCGCCCTGCATTTCCACTCGCTTTTTCCCTCGGTTTCGCGCTGGCGGGGACGCCCTGCCTGCTGGCCCAGGCCACAGCAAGCGGCAACATCGTCGGCACGGCCCTGGACACAACCGGGGCCGCGGTGCAAGGCGCGACCGTAACCGCGACGAACAAGGATACGGGTGCTCAACGGACGACCAGGACCAACGGCGCCGGCGAGTACCGGTTCGACCTGCTGCCGATCGGCCATTACGAGGTCAGCGTACAAGCGCCGGGCTTCAGCACAGCGCAGGCCGCCGGGCTTGAACTCCTGGTCGGGGCCACGCTGACGGCGAACCTGCCACTCGCAGCCGGGCAGGTGAGCTCGACAGTCGAGGTAGCGGCCGGCAATCAGCTGGTGGATACCGAAAAGACCGACAGCTCCACCGATGTAACCCCGCAGCAGATCGCGAGCCTTCCGCTGAACGGGCGCGACTTCGCCAATCTTGCCATCCTGGCACCGGGCGTCAAGCTGGTCGACAGCTACGACCCGACCAAAAACCGCTATGCCGTGTACGCGGTCGACGGCTCGGGCGGGCGCAACAGCAACACGACGGTGAACGGCATCGACAACAAGGACAACACGGTCGGCGGCGCGGTGATGCAGCTGCCGCTGGAAGCCGTCGAAGAGTTCAAAATCAGCACGAATCGCTTTTCCGCGGAGAACGGCCGCAGCGAAGGCGCGGCGCTCAACGTGGTGACCAAGGCCGGAACCAACCAGTTTCACGGCAGCCTTTACGGTTTTTTCCGCTCGCAGGCGCTGCAAACCAACAACTACTTTGCCGAGCAGAGCGGTCAGCCCAAGCCCGACTACAGCCGGCAGCAGTATGGCGGCTCGATCGGCGGACCCATTCGCAAGGATCGCGATTTCGGCTTCTTTACCTACGAAGCACTGCGCGAACGGTCCAATCTTTCGGTCACCGGCACGGCCTATGACGAGCTGGTGCTGGCCGAGCCGCTCGGAGCCAAGCCGGCCCATACGCTCGCGACACCATTTGACGAAAAGCGATACAACGGCCGCCTGGATCACCAGATCAACGACAAGGAACGGGTTTACGTCGTTTACTCCGCGCAGGACAACAAGAGCCAGAATGATCAGTCCACCCAGCAGGTCGATACGACGGAAGGCAACTTCACGATCAACGATCTGATCCTGACCAATGTCGCGCTCAACTCCATCCTGTCGTCACACGCGATCAACACCTTCACGGCCGGGTTCCAGTACTGGAACAACCTGATCGACTCGACCGTGCGGACGCCGTACTTCACCTTTCCCGACGGCACCAGCTTCGGCACCAACCCGAACGTGCCGCAGAAGTCGAGCCAGCACAAGTTCCAGTTCCGCGACGACTTTTCCTACTCCGCCGGCAAGCACACCTTTCGCACCGGGGTGGACTTCATCTACGAGCCCCAGGTGGGCGGCTTTTTCGAGAACAATCCAACCCCGGAGTTCGACTTTTTCGATACGGCGGCAAACCTGCTCGATCCGGCGCAGTACAGCCACGGCTTCAGCACGGCAGGTGCGATCCAGGGCTCGACCGGCACCGCGGGCGACCCGAGTTTTAACCTGTCGCCCAAGATGCTCGGGGTGTATCTCGAAGACGACTGGCGCATCAGCCGGCGGCTGCTGCTCAACCTGGGCGTTCGCTACGACCGCGATATCGACACTTACGGGATCGCCCGGCAGGCAAACAGCCGAACGCACCAGGAGGTGGATGCCGCGGCACCGACGCAGCTGATCGGGTTGCCGTCGGCCGGCGCACCAAGCCAGCACTACGGCGGCTACACGCCCAGCCTGTCGTTTCTCGGCGGCAACTACACGGGCCTGCCGAGCAACGACAATCTCGACATCAGCCCGCGTGTCGGCTTCTCCTGGGACGTCGGCGGAGACGGCAGGTTTGTGGTGCGGGGCGGCTACGGCCTGTACTACGGGCAGACGTTTGAAAATATCCCGCTCTTCATGATCCAGCAGTCCAATGCCCTGGTGTTTGCCAATACGTACAGCATCAGCTGCGCCGGGCCGTCGGATGCGAGCTGCGGCTCAGCCAACGCCGTGCCGGGCACCAACATTCCGCTCAGCCAGTATCGCTACGGGATCGACCCGGCCCCGGTGATCCCTCCGGCTTCGCACGACCTGACGCCGGGCTCGGTGGGCCGCCTGATGGACCCGAAGTTCCGCAACCCGTATACCCAGCAGATCAACGCAGGCATCCAGATCGCCGTCACCAGGCGTTCGGTCTTTGAGATGGAGTACGTACAGGCGCGAGGCCTGCACGAGGACAAGGCTGTCAACATCAACCCGGTGGAGTACTTCAACGGCGGCATCCGGCCCTTTTCGGCTGCCTTCAACGCCGCGGGGGTGCCGCAGCTCGGGCGTATCTCCGATCAGCAGTCGATCGGGCGCTCGTCGTACGACGGCATGAACCTGAGCTATCGCCAGTCGATGAACCGGCACATCAGCGCGGTGGTCAACTACACGTGGTCCAAGGCATTGGGCTTTCAGGGCAGCGCGGCCGACTACAGCAACACCGCGACCAACCCGTTTCTCGGGCAGCTGCGGCCCAGGGATCACGGACCGACACCGAACGATGAGCGGAATCATGTCACGGCGACCGGGACTTTTGATCTGCCGTGGAAGGTCAGCATCTCGCCCATCCTGTCGTATGGATCGCCTCGGCCGCTCGACATCGTTGAATCGACCAGCGATTTGTGGGGCGTAGGCAGCGGCCGGGCCAATCCGCATGCCGCGGTGTTGACCGGGGCACAGGCGACGCCGCAGGGGTATGTGAACTACCTGAACACGGCCAGGGCGGCGGTCGCGGCCGGTCAGGCCCCAAGCCTGGCGGCTTATTATGTCAGCTGCCTGGGCGCAGGCACCTGCCAGGAGACGACCTATAACTCCTTCCATGGCGACCCGGTGATCCAGCTCGACGCTCGCTTCGGCAAGACCATTCCCATCCATGAGCGCGCGAACGTGGAGGTGTTCTTTCAGGGCTTTAACCTGACAAACCGGGCTAATTTCGGCTCCAACTACGACGGCAACGTGTCGGATGCCTCGTCGACGTTTCTGAAGCCGCTCGGCTTTGTGAACCCGTCGAGCACAGTCACGCCGCGCTCCTTTACCGGCGAGTTCGGGGCACGGTTCTCGTTCTAGACCCGGCTTGCCGCAAGCAAAGGCCCGGCTTGTGCCGGGCCTTTTGCTTTGCTCCGCATCAGTGTTTGTGTTCGGGTTGGCGCTCGATGGCAATAAACAGTGCTTTGCCGCGGGCCAGCAGCCTGCCGTCGGCGTCTTCCAGCGTGCCGGAGCAGAAGTGCTTGCGGCCTTCCACGCGGTCCTGCTGCCCGTGCAGGCTCAGGGTTGCGCCCAGCGGGGTAGGTCGCAGGTACTCGGTCTCCATGTGGCGGGTCATGGCCATGATGCTGCCCCCGTGCGCGCTCGCGTGGATCGCCTTGCTCATGGCTTCGTCGAGAATGGCCGCGATCACGCCGCCGTGCACAAAGCCATGCGGCCCCTGGAAGCGTTTCGGCAGTCGCAGGGTCGCGACCGCGGCACCGGCCTCGTCGATGAAAAATCGCAGGCGCATGCCGATACGGTTGTGCGCGCCGCAGCCGAAACAGTTGTGCTGGTCGTCGAAAACAAGGGGGCGCAGCGAGGAGTGAGGCGAGGCTTTCATCGGGGACACGCCAAAGCATAGCGGATCGCCCAGGGTGTTCGCTCGCGAGCCGGACCGAGGCCGCCCGGCAGGCGAACC
>CAXSBW010000057.1:8614-21286 GCA_964235795.1 uncultured Acidobacteriaceae bacterium
ACTTGGTATAGTAAAGGCTATGGCTGCCGCCCCTTCCAAGACCTTTTATCTCGAAACATTCGGCTGCCAGATGAACGTCCACGACTCGGAAAAGGTGATCGGCACGCTTCAAAGCGAGGGCTACGCCCAGGTCGAAACCGAGGAAGCCGCGGACCTGATCCTGTACAACACCTGCTCGATCCGGGACAAGGCGGAGCAGAAGGTTTTCAACCGCCTGAACGATTACAAAAAGCTGCACAAGCAAGGCAAGCGCTTCGGTGTGCTGGGCTGCGTGGCGCAGCAGGAAGGCGAGCGCATCTTTGAGCGCGCGCCGTATGTTTCGCTGGTGTCGGGCTCGGCCAGCTATCGCAAACTGCCGGAGATGCTGGTGCAGCTGGAGGCCGGCAACACCCGCGTGACCGGGCTCGACGACCGGCAGACCGACGAGACGTTTGTGACGGAGTTCACGGCGCGCTCCAACCGGCACCGGGGCTACATCACGATTGTGGAAGGCTGCGACAAGTTTTGCGCCTACTGTGTCGTCCCGTACACGCGCGGCAAGGAGCGCTCGCGCACCTCGTCCAGCGTGCTTGAAGAAGCGCGCAGGATGGCGGACACGGGCTTTACAGAAATCCAGCTGCTGGGCCAGAACGTGAACTCGTATCGCGATCCGGAAGGGAAGCGCACGTTTGCTGAGCTGCTGGCCGCGGTCGGCGAGGTCGCGGGCATCCGGCGGGTGCGGTTTACTACCTCGCATCCGCGCGACTTTACCCGCGAGATCGTGGACGCGATCGATGCGGTGCCGACCCTGTGCGACCACGTGCACCTGCCGGTGCAGTCCGGCTCGAGCCGCGTGCTGAAGCTGATGGCGCGCGAATACACCCGCGAGTGGTACCTGGAGCGGATCGCGTGGATGAAGGCCGCCAAGCGCCCGATCAGCATGACGACCGACATCATTGTCGGCTTTCCGGGTGAAACGCCGGCGGACTTCGAGGACACGATCACCATGCTGGCCGAGGTCGGCTACGATGCGGTGTTTGCCTTCAAGTACTCGCCGCGGCCCAACACGCCGGCCATCACAATGGCCGACTCGATCCCGGAAGAGGAAAAGTCGACCCGCCTGCAGGTGCTGCTCGACCGGCAACGTGAGCTGCAAAGGAACAACTATGCCCGCCATATCGGTGAGGTGCTGGAGGTGATGGTCGAAGGCCACACCAATGCGCGCGGCCAGACCACCGGGCGCACCACGCAGAACAAAACCCTGAACTTTACGACCGCGCAGCCGATTGCGCCCGCGCCGGGCTCGTACCTGCCGGTGCGCGTGACGGCGGCGTTTCCGAACAGCCTGGTCGGCGAAGCTGTGCCTGCAAACGCCTAAGGAGCAGCGATGGAAGTCGAAATGAAGATACGCGGACTGATGGTCGATCCATCGACCCAGCAGCCCATCGTGATCCTGAAGGATCTGTCGGGCAACACCGTGCTGCCGATCTGGGTGGGGTTGTTTGAAGCCAGTGCCATCGCGTTGGAGGTGGAAAAAGCCGCGACGCCGCGCCCCATGACCCACGACCTGCTGCGCAACATGATCCACGGGCTGAACGCGACGGTCGATCGCGTGGTCGTCTCCGAGCTGCGCGACGATACATTTTTCGCGGTGATCTGGCTGCGACAGCAGGGCGAGGTCGTGACCGTCGACGCCCGCCCGTCCGACGCGCTGGCACTGGCGCTGCGCTCCGACTGCCCCATCTTTGTCAACGAAGAAGTGCTGCGTACCGCCAAGGTCATCCCCAGCCCGGCCGACCAGGCCAGCGCCGAAGACCTGAAGAACTGGCTCGAAAACCTGAACGACGAGGACCTGGGCCGCTATAAGATGTAGTTTACGGATCAAGGCAGGATCAAGACAGGACCGATACCGTCGATTCCGGCGTAGCCCCTTTTCCCACTGCCAATTACCCCGATCGACAGGATGGAATGAGTCTCCGCCGCATCGCCAAGCTGTTTGCCGCGCAAAATGCCAATCAACTGGTGGTGATCCTGCAGCAACTGCTGCTGCCGCCTGCGTTTCTGCACATTTTCGGCACAAGCCTCTATGGACAATGGCTGGCGCTCAGCGCCGCTATCTCCTATCTCAGCACCTTTAACTATGGCCTGCAAACCTACACCAACATGCAGATGACCATTCACTACAACCGCGGAGAGCTGCAGGAAACCCGCGAAGTGCAATCGGCCGGGCTACGTATTTTGCTGGGTGCGTTTGCAGGCGCGGCCCTGCTGCTGCTGCTGGTTTTTTTGCTTCCTCTCACGTCGTGGCTCCGGCTGAGTGTTTCCCCGCTGGCCGCACATGTGACCCTCTACCTGCTGGGCATGCAGATTATGGCCAGCATGCTTTTTGCGTTCTTCGCAGGCTCGTTCATGGTCTTCGGCGAGGCCCATCGCGGGGCTCACCTGGGCAATTTGAACCAGCTGCTTGGGACACTCACCCTGGTTGGCCTGGTTTTGACCCGCCAGCCGTTTCCGGTGATCGCGGGCGGGCAAATCCTGGTCACCCTGGTGATGGCGGCCTATGTCGGGCTCTTCGAGCTGCCCCGCCGCTGCCCCGATCTGAAGCCCCAAATGCACTACTGGCGCGCGGGCTCGCTGGGGACCATCCTCAAGCCAAGTGCACAGTACATGCTGCTGGCCAGCTCCAACCTGCTGGCCTACCAGGTCCCGGTCATCCTGATGCAGCGGCTGCTGGGGCCCACGGTGGTCGTCGCCTACAACGTGACTCGCACCGTGTACTCGATGAGCCGTCGCCTGCTCTACTTGGTGACCAACTCGCTCAGTGCGGAGATCACATTGATCTACGGCCAGCGCGACTGGCCCCGCCTGCACAAGCTCTACGCCCTGTCCGAGCGCGTGATCCTGCTGATGACGCCGCCCATCACCTTCGGCTCCATGCTCGCCACGCCGCTTCTCCTGCAGCTCTGGCTGCACAAGGGAGCCTTGTTCCGGCCCGGCATCTGCATCACGCTGGGGCTTACCATCTCCATCCTGTCCATCAAGGAGCATAAGTACCAGTTCCAGTTTTCCTCCAACAAGGTGGAATCCATCTCCTGGCAGACGCTCGGGGCCTACGGGCTGACAAGCCTGATCTCCATCCCGCTGATGTCGAAGTTCGGGGTGCAGGGTTACCTGGTCACCTGGCTGATCTCGGAGACGATTCAGCTCTTCTACCTGCTGCACCTGAATGACAAGTTGTTTGCCGGGCAGGCGCGGCTCGACCACAAACCCGTTTACCAGATGCTGGCTGTAATGGTCGTGTGCACGGCGCTGTTCTTCTGGCCGATCCTCCACATTCGCTCTGTGCCATACCTGCTGCAGGGCGTGATGGCGACTGTCACCACACTGCTGCTGACAGCGTTCTGCTACTGGATTTTCCAGGTAGACGAGCTGCGGAGCATGCTGTGGAGCAAGCTGGCCGCGCGCGTTCCGGCGCTGGCCGGCAAGGGTGGTACGGTTTAACGGCGATGGAGCCGGTCGGTTCGAGGGGCAAGCAGCGTATCGCCGGCCCGGTTCAGCTCGCGCGCAACCATCGTGGCCAGCACCTCCGGCCGCAGATGGTTGTGCCACCAGGCCAGGCTTTTCGCTCGAAACTCTTCAAGCGCGTCCAGGTCGCGGGCATATCGCTCGAGGATGCCGCGAACTTCGCGCCAGTGGTCCACGATCAGCAGCGGTGCCCCTGGATAGAGGTATTCGTCCTTCGGCAGAGGGTTCGCGACCACCAGGCAGCCGGCCCGCAAACCTTCAAACGCGCGAAATGTATCGGCCATGGAACCGCGCGGCGCGATGCAGATCCGCGATTGCATCATCTTCTCGGAATAGCTGGAGAACGCAGGCACGCCGGTATTCTCAGCCGCGACATCGCCCAGGTCCATGCGCCATCGGCCTTCTTTCTGCAGCTCCCGCAACACCGTCCATACCTGCTTGCGCGCCTGGATCTTCGAGGTGGAGGTGTAGTGCTTGTAGCTGCCGGCGGGAATCGTCTCGCCGACCTGCCCGGCAAAAAATGTATCGAGTGAGCGGTCGCGCATGGCGACCTGCGGCATCTCCGCCTGGCTGTGATACCCCAGCGGTAGCCGAACGACCACGGACTCGGCGCGGACAGGGGCTGGGAGATAGGCCGGCCGGCTCGCGAAGGCGCGTCGCGACTTGAGGCTGGTATACCAGTCGCGGACGTACTCAAAGGTGAGCACGGCCTCAAGCCGCGTGAAAGGCAGGTGCGGACGGTAGCCGAGAAACGGCCGGGACATCAGGTTGCGAAGCACGGCACGCACCTGGCGTCCATAGACCGGCACCTTGCAGCGCTCTTCCTGCAGCAGCACGGCGACGACGTCCCGGCCGTACTCCGGTAAGTGGTAAGCCTCTTTCGTAAAGAAGAAGCGCAGCCCCTGCGCCCCGACCTGCGGCAGAGCCTGCTCCAGCACGTCGTAGACGAAGCGCAGCTCGGCGGGAAGAGCATTGGTCCAGGGCGGGGGCGCGATCTCGCGCTGCCCGGAGCCGCCGGTGTAAGAGCTGTCCAGAAAGAATCTGTGATTCAACGGGAAGCGTTCCTCATGCGACAACCGACTCCGGCTGTTTCAACGCAAGCATCCGGCACAAGGCGTCCTCATACAACCTTGTCTCGGCGATGCGCTCGACCGTGGCCTGCCCTGCGACGGCGATCGCCTGCCGGCGCGGCTCATCCTCGTACAAGGCAGCGATCGATGCCGCCAGCGCGTCGACGCTTCCGGCATCGATCACCAAGCCGTCCACGCCATCGGTCAGCAGCTCTGAGGCGCCGCAGTTGCGGGTCGCAATCGCGGGAACACCGTTGGCCATCGCCTCGAACAAGGCCATGCCGAAGCCGTCATCCATGCTCGGCAGCACAAACAGGTCACAGCGCCCGTAGAACTCGGCGATGTTCGGGATGTACTCGATCAGCTCGACATTGGGCGTCGTTTTCAGGAGTTCGGCAAGCCTGGGGAACGCGGAAAAGTCGCTGGAGGAGCGGATCAGCAGCCGCGCGTTCGGCAGGTTGAGCCTGCGCCAGGCCTCCAGCAGATAAAGGTAGCCCTTGCGCAGGGGATGACCGCCCAGTACCCCGACCGTGAAGGGGGTGTTGCGCTCCAGGCGGACGGCACCCTTGGCCTGGGCGCGCCCCAGCAGCGGGGCCAGGATCAGCTTCGATTGCAGGTGCGGCGGAAAGGTGCGGCCGCTGTAGTGGGAAGGGACCAGGATGGCATCGGCCAGGTCGTACTCGCGTAGCTGCCGGTCGCGGAACCAGGCGGGCTCCGGGGTAAACACGGCTCCTGTTTTCTCGGATTCTTCCCGCACCATCCGCTGCTGAAAATCGACGTGCGGACAGGCGCGGTCGAGCACGAAAGAGGCTCCGCGGCGATGCGCGGCCTCCCCGGTGTACAAGGCCTGTGTCGCGAGTCCGACGACCATCTCAGCCCGGGGCATCAACGCGGCTACCGTGCGATCCCACAACAGGAGTCCCTGGCGGAAGATCGCGGGTGAGAGCCGAAGTTTGGACAGACGCGCGAAGACCTCGACCGGCTCCGGTACCAGGTGGGTCTTGATCTGCGGGTCCAGGTCGCGAAAGAAGCGTCGTGGAGCCGCTGTCCAGATATCAACGCCGTCGGTATGCCTGCGAAGCGCGTTCGCCATCTTGGTGATGTGAAAGGGTCGTAGAACCGAGATGGCGACTTTCATAGGCACGATCCTAGCATGGGGTTCACGGCAGAACCGGCTCTCGCACGCCGTCGCGCGCAAACATGCCGCGCACCGATCGCAGGGCCTGCCGCGTGCGTTCTTCATTCTCAATCAGTGAGAAACGTACGTGTCCGTCGCCGTATTCGCCGAAGCCGATGCCCGGCGACACGGCGACCTTTGCTTCGCGCAGCAGGCGAGTTGAAAAGTCGAGCGACGCCAGCGGCTCGCCCAACAACGCGCCCGAGCGGTAGCTCTCCGGAATCGGTGCCCACACAAACATGGTGGCCTTCGGACTCGCTACCTGCCAGCCCAGCTTGTTGAGCCCGGCGACCAGGCAGTCGCGGCGCTTGCGATAGATGCCGGTGATGTCGGCGACACAGTCCTGCGGGCCTTCCAGCGCGCAGATGCTCGCCACCTGGATGGGGGTAAATGTGCCGTAGTCGCAGTAGCTCTTGAGTCGCGCCAGGGCTGCCACCAGCTGCGGATTGCCGACCATGAACCCGACGCGCCAGCCCGGCATGTTGTAGCTTTTTGAAAGCGTGAAAAACTCGACCGCGATGTCCTTCGCGCCCGGCACCTGGAGCACGGACGGAGCCTGGTAGCCGTCGAAGGTGATATCGGCGTAGGCGAGATCGTGCACCAGGAAGATGCCGTGCTCGCGGCACAGCTCGACGACCCGGGTCAGAAATGCGAGGTCCACACACTGGGTCGTCGGGTTTGCCGGGAAGTTCAGGATCAACATCTTGGGCTTGGGATAAATCATCGGGATGATCGCTTCAAGCTCGGCCAGAAACGTGTCGGTGTTATGGATTGCAATCGAGCGAATGGTCGCACCCGCGATCACCGGGCCGTAGATGTGGATGGGGTAACTCGGGTTCGGCACCAGCACCACATCGCCCCGGTCCAGCGTCGCCATGCACAGGTGCGCGATGCCTTCCTTCGAGCCGATGGTGACAATGGCCTCGGTCGCCGGGTCGATCTCGACGTTGTAGCGGCGGCCGTACCAGTCCGCGATCGCCTTTCTCAGTCGCGGAATCCCCTTGGAAAGCGAGTAGCGGTGAGTTTCCGGCCGTTGCGCGGCCTCGACCAGCTTGTCGACGATGTGCCGTGGGGTCGCCCCGTCGGGGTTCCCCATGCCGAAATCGATGATGTCCTCGCCGCGCCGGCGCGCCTCGGCCTTGAGCTCGCCGGTGATGTTGAAGACGTAAGCGGGAAGGCGCGTGAGGCGAGGGAAGTCGTGCACAGAAGGGGCTCCGGGAGTCAGGTGCGAGGGCGCTTCGGTCCGTTGGAGACGCGCCGCTGCGAACAGGCTACAGGATCAGACGGCCCGCAAGGCCGCTAGCACCGCACGATTTTGTTACTTTCGATCCCCTTGGTGGCATTGCGGGTGTCGACCACCAGCTGCGACTCTCGCACAATCCGTGCATAGTCGTAGTCGGAATGATCGGTCGCGATCAGCACGCAATCGTACTCCTCGAGCCCGGTCAGCGGGGCGCAGTCCATGTTCAGGTCATAGTGTCGGCCGCGGCCCACATGGGCGAAGTAGGGGTCGTGATAGCGGACCTCGGCGCCGCGCGCGCGCAGCATCTCGATGATCGGCAGCGACGGCGACTCGCGCAGATCGTCGATATCGCGCTTGTACGAGAGCCCCAGCACCAGCACCCGCGAGCCGTTCACAGCCTTTTTGCGCCGGTTCAGCGCTTCCATCGTCTGCTCGATCACGTAGGCCGGCATGGCCCCGTTCACCTCGCCCGCGAGCTCGATAAAGCGGGTTCTGAAGTCGAACTGGCGAGCCTTCCACGACAGGTAGAACGGATCAATGGGGATGCAGTGGCCGCCGAGCCCCGGGCCCGGATAAAAGGCCTGGAAGCCGAAGGGCTTTGTTTTCGCCGCGTCGATCACCTCGTGGAGATCGATCTCCATGCGTTGGCATAGCTGCTTCAGTTCGTTCACCAGCGCGATATTGACGCAGCGATAGATGTTTTCAAGCAGCTTTGTCATCTCGGCCGCGGCGGGCGACGATACGGGCACGGTGGTGTTGAAGATCGTTCCGTAGAGCGCCGCCGCCAGTGCTCCGGCCGGCGCGCCATGGGCTCCGATCACCTTGGGAATGTCGCGCCGTGCCACCGTGTCGTTGCCCGGGTCTTCGCGCTCCGGGGAGAACGCGACGTAGAAGCCGTGCTGCTCCGCGTCCGTTCGCAGGGCTTTCAGCCCGTCCGGCGCACCGGCTTCAAGCAGGGGAATCAGGACCTCCTCGGTCGTGCCCGGATAGGTTGTGCTTTCAAGCACCACCAGCTGCCCCGGACACAGATGCGGCGCGAGGGCGCGCGCGGTCTGCTCGATATAGCTCAGGTCCGGCTCATGATGTTCGGAGAGCGGCGTCGGGACACAGATGATGACCGCATCCATGTCGCGAACCAGGGCAAAATCATCGGTCGCGCGAAAGCCCGAACGCTGTGCCTCGGCGATCTCCGTGCCCGGAATCCGGACGATGTAGGAGCCGGCGGCGTTCAAGGTCTCGACCTTGGACGCATCGATGTCGAAGCCCGTGACCGCGAAGCGCTCTTCTGAAAACAGCAGCGCCAGCGGAAGCCCGACATAGCCCATGCCGACAATCCCGACGCGGGCCGATCGGCGAGCAATGCGGTCAAGGGCGCGAGCGTGAAGGGAAAGCACGGGGTGCGACACGGTGTCGGCGGTCATAAAGCTCCTGCGGTCCATCATAGTGAAAGGCGTCCTGCGAGACCCACGCATCAAGATGCTCCGGCTCCCCGAAAAGTAACGTTTCTTCGGTGTGGGACAGGCAGGTGCATGTGCGCTGCAGGGACTGCTTGTATGGGAGAATCGCTCATAGCCGTTGCAATCCCCCGGTTGCGAACTGAAGTTCAGGAAAGACGAAAGCGAGCAGTCCTCCATGGCAGCGCAAGGCGACCGTATTCGAAGTCTGGACGGCGTCCGTGCGTTCGCGATTATGACAGTCGTGCTGGCGCATCTCCAGCAACGCTTTCACCTGCTTTCGCTGGCCATCTGGGCCCCGGACGGCGTGGAACTCTTCTTTGTCCTGAGCGGCTTCCTGATCACGGGCATGCTCATCCGGGCACAGGCCCGGGGCAGCGTCAGCATGACCGATTTTTACGGGCGGCGTGCGTCGCGCATTCTTCCTGCCCTGCTGGTGTATCTCGTTGTGGTTCTGGCAATTGCACTGGGCAGGGGGCAGGCACCGCCCTGGGCGGCCCTGGCGAGCGCGGCCCTGTTTGTCGCGAACGTGTACCCGCACGACACGCCGCCGTTGACCCAGCACCTTTGGTCGCTTGCACTGGAAGAGCAGTTCTACGTGCTGTGGCCGCCGGTCCTGCTTGCGTGCCTGCGACTGGGGGGCCGTCGTGCCGCGACATGGGCCACGTTGATCCTGATCGCGGCGAGCCCGGTCTTTCGCGTCGCCGTCGGCGTCTTCCACCCGGTTCTGCTGGCTCACAGAGAAGGCTTTCTGCTGCCCGGGCGCATGGACAGCCTGCTGGCCGGGGGGCTGCTGGCCTTGTGCCAGGGCAGCGCCTTGTGGAACCGGATCCGCAAGCAGGTGGATCGCTTTCCATGGGCCGCGCCCCTGTTGTTTCTGGGCGTTTCTCCCGTGCTCCGCAGCCAACTGGGCAACGCGTATACCTTTGCGTTGGGTTACACGTTGGAATCCTTCGCGGCGATCTTCTTTTTCGCATGGCTGCTGGACCGGCCCCGCTCGCTCGCCAGCCGTGCCTTGAGCCTTCGCCCTGTCGCGTTTCTCGGCGTCGCCTCCTACAGCGTGTACCTGTACCAGTCGTTCATTATTCTTGAGTGGCCGGTCTATGCCGGCGGCGCACACCCTGTATGGGTCTTGCTGGTCGCGATCCTGGCAGGGCTTGCCGCTTATGCCTTGGTCGAGGTGCCGGTCGGCCGCCTTCGGAACCGGCAACCGGGGCGCGTTGTCGCCGTCAAGCCCAGGGCCCCCGAAAGCGCTGTTCCTGCCCCAAACACACTGGGGCGCAAAACGACCGTGCTTTGAACGGGCGCGCCTGGGGGCCGGGCAGAGTCTACGACTGTAAACACCCGCATGGGGTCACCGAACCGCATCGAAAAGTTCATGGGGCGTGAGCCCGGTCCCCTGCCCTGCGGTGCAGGTGTCCGGCCGAGTCCGGCGCGAAAAGGAGTAGCATGCGGGTGTTCGTTCCTGGGCAGTGGAGGTGGGGTGCGATGAAGCAAGACGACCGGTGGAGCGAGAGCGGGCTTCTGTGCAGCGTCCTGCTGAGCAAGGCGCGCTGCGCGACCATGATCCTGTTCGGCGGGGCGCTGCTGGCGGGGGCTCAGGTTCCTTCTTCGCACGGTGCTCCCGGCGGTGGCCCCACGGTGACGCAGAGCGATATCAGCGGCGCTCATGAGGAGCCGAGCATCAACGCGCGTATGCAGGAGCAGCTGGCGGACCGGCGTAACTCGGATCGGCAGAAGCAGCTGGTGGCTGACACTGAAAAGCTGTTCGCGCTGGCCGAACAGCTTCGCAACGAGGTGGCCAAAAGCAACAAAGACCAGCTTTCGGTGCCTGTCGTGAAAAAAAGCGAGGAGATCGAAAAGCTTGCCCGGGCGGTCAAGGAAAAGATGCGCGGCTACTAGCGGCAGCGGGCCGCTCTCCATGGATCAAGGACTACCTGTGCCCGGCAGGCTGCCCATGGTTGCGGGGATACACTAGGTAAAACATCCGACCGCCGCTGAATCGGCCTTGTAGGAACGTGCACGCGACTGCAATCAGAACAGGTCGCAACGGCAGGATATTGCGAGAGGAGCCGCCATGGCCGCGGGTGAGTTTGTGTTGAGTGAGGCAGGCGCCGTCGAAACGGACGGGGGCTCTTTGCGGCGGACCGCGGGGCTCACACCGGAGCAACTGGTGGCCATGTACCGGCTGATGCTGCTGTCGCGGCGCACCGACGACCGTGAAATCCAGCTCAAACGTCAGCAGAAGATCTTTTTCCAGATCTCCTGTGCCGGTCATGAAGCGTTGCTGGTCGCCGCCGGCATGGCCCTGCGGCCCGGCTATGACTGGTTCTTCCCCTACTATCGCGACCGCGCGCTCTGCCTGACCCTGGGGTCAACCGTCGAGGAGCTGTTGCTCCAGGCTGTCGGCGCGGCCGGCGATCCATCGAGCGGCGGACGGCAGATGCCCTGCCACTGGGGCAACACCCGGCTCAACATCGTCTCCTCCTCGTCCGTTACAGCGACGCAGTGCCTCCACGCGATCGGCTGCGCGGAAGCCGGCCGCTATTTTTCTCGGCATCCTGAGGCCGCTGCCCGGCACGACGGCGACTACCGCCAGTTCAAAGAGGTCTCGTTCCACGGCGACGAAGTGGTGTACCTGTCGATCGGCGAGGGTTCAACCTCGCAGGGTGAATTCTGGGAGTCGCTCAACACCGCCTCGAATGCAAAGCTGCCGGTCGTGTATGTCGTTGAGGACAATGGCTATGCCATCTCGACGCCGGTCGAGGTCAACACGCCGGGCGGCAATATCTCGCGGCTTGTGGCGAACTTTCCTAACTTCTTCTTTGCCGAGGTCGACGGCACGGACCCGATCGCGAGCTATGCCGCTATGACGGAAGCCGTGGCCTGGTGCCGGGCCGGCAAGGGCCCGGCCTTTGTGCACGGCCATGTTGTCCGGCCCTATTCGCACTCTGAATCCGACGACGAGCGATCGTATCGCAGCGCGGCGGAGATCGAGGCCGATTCTCTCCGTGACCCCCTTCCGCGCTTTCGCGAGCTGCTGCTGCGCGAAGGCTTTGCCGACACAGCCGCGCTCGAAACCCTGGAGCGCGAGGTCGACGCCGAGGTCATGGCGGCCTCCGACCAGGCGCTTGGCGCCGCCTTCCCGGAGATCGAGAGTATCTCGCGTCACATTTACTCCGAGGTGCTCGATGCCGCGGGCCCGCAGTGGGTGCGCGAGCCTGCCCCGGCAGCTGACGCGAAACTGAAGACCATGGCCGACCTGATCAACAGCTGCCTGCACGAGGAGATGCGGCGCGATGAACGCATTGTCGTTTATGGCGAGGACGTGGCCGATGCCAGCCGCGACGGGGCCCTGCGAGCCGGCGAGGTCAAGGGCAAGGGGGGCGTGTTCAAGCTCACCTCGGGCCTCCAGACTGCCTTCGGCTCGGACCGCGTCTTCAATTCGCCGCTGGCTGAAGCCAACATCGTAGGTCGGGCGCTGGGTTACGCCGTTCGCGGTGTCAAGCCGGTGGTCGAGATCCAGTTCTTCGATTACATCTGGCCGGCGCTGCACCAGATGCGCAACGAACTTTCCAACCTGCGCTGGCGGTCCAACGGCACCTTTTCAGCACCGCTGGTGATTCGCTGCCCCATCGGCGGTTACCTGACCGGCGGTTCCATCTACCATTCGCAGTCCGGCGAGGTGATGTTTACCCATACGCCCGGCATCCGTGTCGTGATGCCTTCAAACGCGCTCGACGCCAAGGGGTTATTGCGAACCGCGATCCGCTGCGACGATCCGGTCCTGTTTCTCGAGCACAAGCGGTTGTACCGCGAGCCGTACGCTCGCGCGCTCGACCCCGGGCCCGACTACTCCATCCCGTTCGGCAAGGCTTCGATCGTGCGTCCCGGCAAGGATCTGACGATCGTGACGTATGGAGCGCTGGTTCCTCGCGCGCTTCAGGCCGCGCAGCGAGCCGAGCGGGAGCTTGGCGTGGACGTAGAGCTGCTGGACCTGCGGACGTTATCTCCGTATGACTGGGATGCCATTGCGACATCCATCCGCAAAACCAGCCGGGTGCTGGTGGCGTATGAGGACATGCGAAGCTGGGGCTACGGCGCCGAGATCGCGGCGCGTATCGCCGACGAGCTTTTCGAGGATCTGGATGCGCCCGTCCGGCGGGTCGCCGGCATGGATACCTTTGTCGCGTACCAGCCGGTGCTGGAAGATGAGATCCTGCC
>CAXSBW010000058.1:0-20457 GCA_964235795.1 uncultured Acidobacteriaceae bacterium
TCCCCGAGGATCGCAGTGTTATGCTGATGGAGTCGCGGTCCCCTTTCACCGAGCCCCGGGCTCGATGCCGAAAGATGGAAACAGACCGTGCCGGGCGCATAACTCAGCGGTAGAGTGCCACCTTCACACGGTGGAAGTCGTAGGTTCAAATCCTGCTGCGCCCACCATCCCTCCTGTTCGTTCTGCCGCGCCCACCATCCTTCCTGTTCTTCCGGGCGGACACACAGCTTGCAAGCGCCTGCTCGAACAGCGTTGAGAGTCATTCCTTTCAGCGAGCGGCGGCCTGTACGTTCCCTCGTAGGGCTGGCCGATGTACGCGTTTACAAGGAATATGGCTCGGCGCATGACAAAGCCGGCAACTCGGCTTTAGACTAGGCCCGGCATTGGGCCCGGCATTGCGCCTGACCTGCGGTCTTCGCGCTCACTGACCGGACGATGTGGAAGGAAAACGACTCCATGCATTCAGACCAGGACGGCCTCCGGCTTGCGAACGCGACCCTGGGCCAGATTCCGAGCAGCATTGGGCGGCCCGGGTATGACCGCAAAGCGCTTCGTGCCCGGAGCATTCACATCGGGGTCGGGGCGTTCCACCGCGCGCACCAGGCTGTTTACCTGGATGACCTGCTGGAGCGCGGCGCCCTGGCGGACTGGGGCGAATGCGGCATGGGGGTTCTGCCCCAGGACGCGGCCATGCGCGATGCGCTCGGGCAGCAGGATTACCTTTACACGGTTCTCGAGCGCAGCGCCGCGCTTGAATCGGCACGGGTCATCGGCTCCATCATGGACTTCGTTCTGGCCCCGGACAGCCCCGAGGTCGCGATCGAACGCCTTGCCGACCCGGGGATCGCGCTGGTGTCGCTGACCGTCACTGAAGGCGGATACTTTCTCCACGAGGGAACCGGCGAGTTCGCGCACGACCACCCATCGATCCGGCACGACGTTCGCGAACCAAACAGCCCGCTCACCACGCTCGGGTTCCTCACCGCCGCGCTCAAGCGCCGGCGCGACCGGGGCCTCGCACCCTTTACCATCATGTCCTGCGACAACCTGCAGGGCAACGGGCATGTTCTGCGCAAGGTGGTGCTGGGTCTGGCGGAGTTGCAGGAGCCCGCGCTGCATCGCTGGATCGCGGACCATGTTGCGTTCCCCAACAGCATGGTCGACCGCATCACCCCGGCCACCACCGACCGCGATCGCGAACGGCTGCGGCAGCAGTTCGGCATCCGGGACGCCTGGCCCGTGGTCACCGAGCCCTTTCTGCAGTGGGTCATCGAGGACACATTCTCAAACGCGCGTCCGCCGTGGGAAGAAGCCGGCGCGGAGATCGTCACAGACGTATTGCCCTACGAGCTCATGAAGATTCGCCTGCTCAACGCCAGTCACATGGCCATGGCCTATCTTGGCGCGCTGGCCGGTCACACCTTTGCGCATGAGGTCATGCAGGACCCTGTCTTCCATGCGTTGATCCAGGCCTTCATGGAGGAGGTCACCCCGGTCGTTCCCGTGATTGCCGGCACCTCCATCCCCAGCTACAAAAGCACGCTGATCGAACGTTTCGGGAACCCGACCATCAACGATCGCGTCGCCCGCCTTTGCTCTGAAGGGTCGGCCAAGATGCCGAAGTGGGTTCTGCCCTCCGTTGTCGAACTGGCGGAAAAGCATCGCTCCACCAGGCTGCTCAGCCTGGTGATCGCCGCGTGGATCAAGTATCTCCAGTCTGCCGCCGATGAGAGCGGCAAGCCGATCGAGATCGTCGACGCCCGCGCCGAGGAACTGAAGCGCGCCGCCAGGCCCATCGGCGACGACCCTCGCCCGTTTCTGGCGATGAAGTCCCTGTTCGGTTCCCCCTACTTCGCCGAACCGGCCTTTGCGAACGAGGTGGAGGCGGCGCTCGAGTCACTCAGCAGCCTCGGCACGCGGGAAGCGATCCGTCGCTACACTGCCCGCGCAGGAGCAATCTGATGGCGCGGACGGCTTTCCCCAGCAGCCTTCCGGGCGAAAACGCGGGCCGGAGCCTGATCGAGAAGCTCGGCATGCACCCGCAGCTTGCCATCGGCTATCTCGGCCTTCTGTTGTTCATGATCGGCGACGGCGTCGAGTCCGGCTTTCTTTCGCCGTACATGCTGGACCTGCACTTCAGCCAAAGCAGAATTGCCCTGGTTTTCACACTTTATGGCGTCGCGGCCGCACTTGCCTCCTGGCTCAGCGGGGTTTTATCCGACCTTGTCGGCCCGAAAAAGGTGATGTGGGCGGGGCTGCTCATCTGGCTCGTTCTGGAGCTCCCGTTCCTCACCCTCGGCCTCGCGCACAAAAGTTATCCCGTCATCCTGCTCTGCTATACCATCCGCGGCCTGGGCTATCCGCTGTTTGCCTTCGGGTTCCTGGTCTGGGTCACTGCGATCACGCCGCAGCGCTACCTTGCCACCTCTGTCGGCTGGTTCTGGTTCGCGCGCAGCGGCGGCCTGCCGACCCTCGGCTCACTCTTTGCCAGCTACTCGGTCCCGCGCCACGGCGCGTACAGGACGCTCTGGTACTCCGTGGCCTTTGTCGCGCTGGGCGGCTTTATCGCGCTGCTCGGTATCCGCGAGCCGCGCGGCAACCGCCCGCTTCGCACCGGGGACGAGCACCCCTTTCGCGTCCTGCTTTCCGGCATTTCCATTGTTTGGAAGGTTCCCAAAGTCGGCCTTGGGGGCATCATCGCGGTGATCACGACCACCTCGGAGTTCGGCTTTCTACTCTTTTTACCGATCTTCTACATCCACACGGTGGGCTTTACGCTGCCGCAGTGGCTCCAGATCCTGACGGTGATGTTTGCCACCAATATCTTCTTCAACCTGCTGTGGGGATGGGTGGGAGACAAGGTGGGCTGGCGCACGATCATTACCCTGGTCGGCGGCTGCGGTTGCGCGGCCGCCGCGCTCGGCCTTTACTATGTTCCGCATCTGTTCGGCGCGAACTACACGTTTGTCATGCTGGCGGGCATGGCTTACGGGGCCACGCTGGCCGGCTTTGTTCCTTTAGGAGCCATCATGACGACCCTCGCGCCCACCTCGCGTGGTGCAGCCCTGTCGGTTTATAACCTCGGGTCGGGCATCAGCATCTGGCTCGGCCCGGCCATTGCCGGTATCTTTCTGCCGCGGATCGGGGTCGGCGGGGTTATCTGGATCTTCGCCTTGATGTACTTGCTGGCTGCCGTTGTCGGCATTTTCCTGAAGACCGACACGTCCCGGGGCATCGGGGACCTGGAACAGGATCAGAGGTATGTCGCGGTCGCTCCACACTAACACTGGAGCACTGTCGCTGACGGGCCGGGATGCGCCCTTGCCTGGCCCATTCCGGATCGGGTCCGAATCAAATCCGGATCAGGGCACGCAGGGACGCGGGCGGGGGTGCCGGAGCGCGCCGTCAAGCGCGAACTGAAATACGAGTATCTGGAGTTTGGTGGAGCTAAGCGGGATCGAACCGCTGACCTCCTCGTTGCGAACGAGGCGCTCTCCCAGCTGAGCTATAGCCCCAGAAACCGTGCGCGCGCGAGCGCGGCGCCTTGGGATAACGAGATAGTAGCAGGAAGTGGACCGGTCGGCCAAGGGCAGCTTTCAGCCCGGCTCCCGCATGCCGCTTCGCTTTTCCATAGAAAGATTGCCCAGGTCTATGAAAAAAGGGTTGACGTCCGCGCACGACAACGTTATCTTGGCGTTGCGGTTTCACTTTGGATGCAACACCCTGCGCCGGCTCCTGCGTCCGCTGCGACTTCCTGTACCGGTCAGTTCCAAAAGTGAAGGCCGGTATCAGGCAAAGACCAAAGATTCAATGCAGAACAGTGCTGAACGAATCCAATTGAAACAGGCTGCGTCTATTCCCTAGCGGCGCGTCGGGCCCCGATCCGATCTCGATCGATGGATCGTCCCGGCGGTATTAAAGCACCGATACGATCCTGATACGCCCGTGCCCGCAAGCAACGCAGGCATGGACGGTCCTTAAAGGAGCCCTTATTCCCATGCGTTCTGACCTTATCTTCGGGGCCTTGACCCACCTCGAAAACCGCTACCAGCTTTGCCAGCTCGCTTCCAAGGCGACCCGCAAACTCCACAAACCGAACACGCGTCTCCAGGACACCACGAACGAGGTTCTGGTCCGCTTTCATACGGATAACCCGGCGTCGGAAGACCTCCTGGCTCTTCCGGAAGTTGAAACCGAGCAGCGCCGCGCAGCTTAACGCGCGGCCTGCACTTCCCTTTTATCCCCGTACCGCCTCCGCACCGCCCCCTCCTGCGAAAGCCTGTGCCCTGTCCCGGCGCGCCCCTTCCCTCCTGCTCCAATCCCCCTTGTAGGTGACAATGACCATCCTTGAACTCAAAGAGAAGAACATCACCGAGTTGAGCCGCATCGCGCGCACACTCGACATGCCCGGAGCCAGCGGGCTTCGCAAGCAGGACCTGATCTTCAAGATTCTCCAGGCGCAGAGCGAAAAAGAAGGCAATATCTTCGCCGAGGGCGTTCTTGAAATCCTGCCTGACGGCTACGGTTTTCTTCGCTCGCCGGACTATAACTACCTGCCCGGCCCGGACGATATCTATGTTTCTCCCTCGCAGATCCGCAAGTTCGACCTGAAGACCGGCGACACCGTTTCCGGCAATGTGCGGCCGCCGCACGAAGGCGAAAAGTACTTTGCGCTGGTCAAGATCGAGGCCATCAACTTCGAGTCGCCCGAAGAAACGCGCAACAAGATCCTGTTCGATAATCTGACGCCGCTGTACCCCGCAGAGCGCATCAAGATGGAGACCGTGCGCGAATCCATCTCCGGCCGCGTGATGGATATCCTGACGCCGATCGGCAAAGGCCAGCGCGGCCTGATCGTCGCCCCGCCCCGCACCGGCAAAACCATGCTGCTGCAGGCCATTGCCAACTCCGTGACCGCGAATCACCCGGAGGTCGCGTTGATTGTTCTGCTGATCGACGAGCGCCCGGAAGAAGTGACCGATATGCAGCGCTCGGTCAAGGGCGAGGTCATCTCCTCGACCTTCGACGAGCCCGCGGCGCGCCACGTGCAGGTGGCCGAGATGGTGATCGAAAAAGCCAAGCGACTGGTTGAGCACAAGCGCGATGTCGTGATCCTGCTCGACTCCATCACGCGCCTGGCCCGCGCCTACAACACCATCGTGCCGCCTTCGGGCAAGATTCTATCGGGCGGCGTCGATTCGAACGCCCTCCAGCGCCCCAAGCGATTTTTCGGCGCGGCCCGCAACATTGAGGAGGGCGGCTCGCTCACCATTATCGCGACCGCGCTGGTTGACACAGGCTCGCGCATGGACGAGGTCATCTTCGAGGAGTTCAAGGGCACCGGCAACATGGAAGTGATCCTGGATCGCAAGCTGATCGACAAGCGCGTGTTCCCGGCGATTGATATCCAGCGCTCAGGCACGCGAAAAGAAGAGCTGCTGATCGGCAAGGAAGACCTGAGCCGGGTGTGGGTGCTGCGCAAGGTGCTCAACCCCTTGTCGCCGACCGAGGCCATGGAGTTGCTGGTCGACAAGCTGGGCAAGACACGCAACAATGCCGAGTTCCTGCACAACATGAGCTCGCTGTAGCCGGCTGAAAATAACAGATGCCCCGCCTGGACGAGCCTTGCGGGGCATTTGTTGTTTTCGTATAAAAGCGTAAACCGCCTGCGCGGCTTGCGCCCACTTCGTGGGGCGTCTTTGTTGGAGCTACTTCTTCGGTGAGTTTGCCAATTTCAAGGGGAACTCCACCTTGAGTGAATCCAGCGTCGGCAGGATCGCCGGCAGCACTCGCGGGCTCACCCGTCCGGCGATCACGGCCGGATCCTGCCGCGCCAGCGCCAACGCCGCTTCGAGGCTCGCGGCTTCAACAATGGAAAATCCGACGATCTCGCCGCCGTCCGTCACCGGCCCGGCGACCTTGTAGCGTCGCCACTCGATCTGTTCCCGCAGGAAAGCCAGCTGTGCCGGCATCAGCGATTCGGCCCCTTCCGGGTCGTCCCAGCGCTCGCCTTTCACCAGGAAGCATAAGTAGTACGGTTTGAGATTTCGGGGTACATCTCGCGGTACGCGGTCTTCGGTGCGGCTTTCGTCGGGCACTGGCATCCTCTCACGCCGAGCATACCGGATCGCCCTGTAAGGGGATGCGGCCCGGCCCGAGTACACTGGGGCATGCCAGCGGAACGCCTCTACCTCCAGGACTCGCGAACGCTCCAGTTCGAAGCGACCGTGACCGACATACGTGAGTTCGCGCGGCGGGATGGGGTCACGGTCTGGCAGATCGCGCTCGACCGCACGGCCTTTTACCCGACCGGCGGTGGCCAGCCCTACGATACCGGCGCGTTGCGGGCGCGATCGCGCTCCGGGGCTGAACTGCTGGTGCAGGTGGATGAGGTGATCGAGGACGAAGCCGGCGAGGTTTGGCATGCGACCACGAAACCGGTTCTCGCCGGCACCGCGGTGCGCTGTGAGCTCGACGAGCTCCGCCGGCTCGATCACATGCAGCAACACACCGGCCAGCACCTGCTTTCCGCCGTGCTTGCCGATCGGTTCGGGCTGCCGACGGTCGGCTTTCGACTAGGCGAGCAGGACACGACGATCGATCTCGCGCTGCCCGCCTCGGAGACCGCGCCGGTCGATCTCCTTGAACCCCTTCGCGAAGCGGAGCTGATCGTCAACCGTCTCATTCAAAGCAATCTGCCGGTTCGCCTGCGAGAGGTGAGCGGCGAAGAAGCGCAGGCGATGCTGGCCGCCGGGGCGCTGCGCAAGCTGCCGCCACGCTCCGGCACCATCCGCCTGGTGGAGATCGAAGGACTCGACCTGAATGCCTGCGGCGGGACGCACGTCGGCTCACTGGGCGAGATCGGCCTGGTCCTGCTGCGTGAGACCGAGCGCGTCAAGCAATCCCTCAGGCTGCATTTTTTGTGCGGCATGCGGGCGGTGCGTGCCGCGCGCGAGGACTGGACCACCCTGTCGGAAGCCTCGGCATTGCTGACGACCTCGCGTTCCGGCGTCATGCCGGCAGTCCAGCGAATCCAGGCGGAGTGCCGGGCTCTGGGGAAAGAGCGGCAAAAGCTCCGGGAAGAAATCGCCGAAAATCACGCCGTGCAGCTCGCGGTGGCTGAACGGATCGAGGACGGCATCCGGCTTGTGTATCGCTCGTTCGCCAACCGCGACGTCGAGTACATCAAGCTGCTGGCCGACAAGCTGCTGGCTGCCGTGCCGCAAACCGTTGCGATCCTGGCCTCCACCGCGGCCGATCCGGCGACCCTGATCGTAGCCTGCAACTTTGTCTCGAGCGACACGCCGGAAGCGAGCCCGTTGAGAGAGGGCTGCGACAAGCTCCTGCGGAACACGCTGCAGCCGTTTGGACTGCGCGGCGGCGGCACAAACGAGCTGGCACAAGCCTCGGTGCCGGCCGACAAACTATCCGAAGTCGCCGAGTTGCTCGCACAAAGCCTGGGCAGGCATATCCACACCGCTCAAACCTGAGTGAAAGTTCAGTTCCAGTACGAACGGTCCAGCGTTCGATATTGAATCGCTTCCGCAATGTGCGGCAGTGTTACGTTCGGCTCCCCGGCCAGATCGGCGATCGTGCGAGCGACCTTCAGGATGCGGTCGTGCGCACGCGCCGTCAGCCCCTGCTGCTGCATGGCGCGCTCCAGCAGCTTTTCGGCGTCTGGAGCCAGCTCGCAAAAGGTGCGGATCTGCCGCGTGCCCATCTGGGCATTGGAGTAGGTCTTCTGCTTCGAGTCCGCGAAGCGCTCGCGCTGCCGCTCGCGCGCGGCCAGCACCCGCCCGCGAATGGAAGCGGAGCTTTCAGCCGACGCCGTCGAGCGCAGTTCGCGGTATTGCACGGCCGGCACCTCGATATGAATATCGATCCGGTCCAGCAAGGGTCCGCTCACCTTGGCCACATAGCGCTGGATGATCGGCGGCGTACAGTGGCACTCGCGCGATTTGTCGTTGAAGTAACCGCATGGACAGGGATTCATGGCGGCGGCGAGCATAAAACGTGCCGGAAAAGAAAGCGACATGGACGCACGCGCGATGACCACGTTGCCGTCTTCAAGCGGCTGCCGCATCACTTCCAGCACATTGCGGGGAAACTCCGGCAGCTCATCCAGGAACAGCACCCCGTTATGCGACAGTGACACCTCGCCGGGACGCGGCACCGCGCCGCCGCCGATCAGCCCGGCGTCGGAGATGGTGTGGTGCGGCGACCGGAACGGCCGCTCGGTCACGAGTCCGGCCCCTTCTTCCAGCACGCTTGCGACCGAGTGAATCTTGGTCGTTTCAAGTGCCTCCTCAAGCGACAGTGGGGCCAGGATCGTCGGCAGCCGCTTGGCCAGCATGGTTTTGCCCGAGCCCGGCGGCCCGATCATCAAAATATTGTGCCCGCCGGCCGCAGCCACTTCCAATGCACGTTTTGAGCTTCCTTGCCCGCGCACATCGGCAAAGTCGACATGAAACTGCTGCTCTTCGGACAGCAGCGCGCGCGCCTCCACCCGGTAGGGCTGCGACTGGATGCCGCCTGCCGCGTGTTCATTCAGAAGCCGGCGCACACAGTTCAGCGACTCGGCCGGGTACACGTCAACCCCATCCACCACGGCTGCTTCCCGAGCATTGGCTTTGGGCACAATCAGCGTGCGGATGCCGCGCTCCCGCGCCAGGATCGCGATCGGCAGCATGCCGGGAACGGGTCGCAGCAGCCCGTCAAGCCCCAGCTCGCCGATCAGCAGGATCTCGTGCAGGTTCTTGAGCTGCATCGCGCCCGAAGCATGAAGGATGCCGATGGCAATCGCGAGATCGAAGCCCGAACCTTCCTTCTTCAGATCGGCGGGAGCGAGGTTGATGGTAATGGAGGTCGGCGGAATCTGAAAGCCGGAGTTCTTGATCGCCGCGCGCACGCGCTCGCGCGACTCGCGCACGGCCGAGTCCGGAAGACCGACCATGTAAAACCGGTCCTCCATCAGCTTCACGCCGGAGAAGTCCACTTCCACGTCGATCAGGTGCGCGTCGATGCCGTACACGGCGGCGCTGAGTGCTTTTGCCAGCATAGGTTTCAGGATTGCGAGCTTGAGCCTAGCATCGGGGCTGTTCGGCGCAGCCATGAAAACGCGCCGGACGTGACCTTCGGCATGTCCCTGCGCTCGGCAACGAACTTTTGCCGGACAGCCACGCGGCAGGGGGGCGCTAGAATCGGGGGTGTGACCACCAGCTTCTTCGACCTGTTCAAGATCGGCATCGGCCCCTCAAGCTCGCACACCATGGGCCCCATGCGCGCCGCGCGCAGCTTTGTGCTGGCTCTTGATGCAGCGGGGCTGCTGGCGGGCACGGCTTCCCTCCGAGCTGATCTGTACGGCTCGCTCGCGCTGACCGGCAAGGGCCACGGCACAGACCGTGCTGTGCTGCTGGGTCTGCTGGGCGAGGATGCGGCGACGGTCGACCCATCCGCGGTGGAAGCGAAGCTGGCCGAGGTCGCCGCGGCGGGCGCGCTCCCATTGCTGGGCCGGCGGTCCGTGCCGTTTCGCGCGGAAACCGGTCTTGTCTTTCATCGCGACACCATGCTGCCCCCCGGGTCGCGCACGGAGCACCCAAACGGGATTCGGTTTGAAGCACATGACGGCTCAGGCGCCCTTTTGCTCGCGCAAACCTACTTCTCTATCGGCGGCGGCTTCGTGGTGCTCGATGGAGAAGAGCCTGGAATCGCAAACGCCGCTGTCGCCACGCCGTATCCGTTTCGCAGCGCGGCCGAGTTGCTGTCGCTCGCCGAAGCGGCCCATCTCACGATCGCTGAAGTGATCTTCGCGAATGAAAGCATGCTTCGTTCGCCCGGCGAAATTCGTAAAGGGGTACAAACCATCTGGGCGACCATGCGCGCCTGCATGGAGCGCGGCATGGCGACCGAAGGCATCCTGCCTGGCGGACTCAACGTCCGGCGGCGTGCGGCCCGGCTCACGGGGCGGCTCCGTTCCCGCGCGACGGACGGTACCCCGGGCGACCCGCTCGCGCCGCTCGACTGGGTTACGGTTTTCGCCATGGCCGTCAATGAGGAAAATGCCGCCGGCGGCCGTGTGGTGACCGCACCGACCAACGGCGCTGCCGGTGTCGTGCCAGCCGTCGCTCGCTACTACCTCGACTTTACCCCCGGCGCGGACGAGGAAGGGCTCCTGCGCTACTTTCTCACCGCCGCCGCGATCGGCATTCTCTATAAGGAGAATGCGTCGATCAGCGGGGCCGAGGTCGGCTGCCAGGGCGAGGTGGGCGTGGCCTGCTCCATGGCCGCCGGCGGCCTGGCGGCAGCGCTTGGCGGATCCAACAACCAGGTGGAGCACGCCGCCGAAATCGGCATGGAACACAACCTCGGCATGACCTGCGACCCCATCGGCGGTCTGGTGCAGATCCCCTGCATCGAGCGCAATGCCATGGGCGCGGTCAAGGCCGTGCAGGCCTGTCGCATCTCCATGCATGAGGGCGACGGGCATAAAGTGTCGCTCGACCAGGTGATTCGCACCATGTACCTGACGGGCCTCGATATGCAGTCGCGCTACAAGGAAACCTCGCTCGCCGGGCTCGCGCTCAATATCATCGAGTGCTGACAGATGGCCCGACGACGATGGATCGCGGATGAGTGGAGTGAGGGCACGGCAGCCCTGACCGGGACCGAAGCGCTGCACCTCGCGCGGGTGCTGCGTGCCGAGCCCGGTATGCGCTTCGACGTCGTCGCGGACAAACGAGTGTGGTCGGCGGTTGTTGTTTCCGTGCGCGAAGATCGCGTCGAGTTCCGACTGGATGAGGAGTTGCCTGTAGACGCGCCCCTGCCCGTCACGCTGCTGCTGGCTATTTGGAAGTTCGACCGCATGGAGTGGGCGATCGAAAAGCTCACGGAATTGGGAGTCGAGCGGATCGTGCCGGTGGTCGCGCGTCGCACGGAAAAGCACCTAGCGCAGGCGTCGACGGCTCGGGTGGAACGCTGGCGGCGCATCGCGCTCGAAGCGGCAAAGCAGTCCCGCCGCGCGGACGTGCCGGTCCTCGATGATCCTCGGCCCTTGAAAGAAGCACTCGCGGAGCCCTGGTACGAGCGAAAGATCCTGCTCGCCGAAAACGAGCGCGCGGCGATGCTGCGCGACGCCCTGGAAAGCTGCGAAGCGGCGACGCTCGCGATAGGACCGGAGGGCGGCTGGGCACCGGACGAGGAGCGGCTGTTCGCCGAAAGCGGCTGGCAGCCGGTCAGCCTGGGTCCGCGCATTTTACGGGCGGAGACGGCAGCGATTGTAGCCGCGGGCGTGGCAGCGGCGCTGCTTGGGTAAGCGGTGGGTTTGGGCTCTTCGTTCGTCCGATAAGACGACTTCTCCGTATCAGTCAGAAACATGCCGTTGTAGTTGTGCGAGAGCTGCATTTGGCGACTCGCCATAAAGATTGCGCTTATGCAGAGGTGCGACTTGCCTGCTGCTGACTACAGCACAACTTTAAAGTCTAGCTCATGGAAGAGTTGGAAATCGGTGATACAACGTACGCCGAAGTGCTTGCATACGTCCGGGACTTTTCAATTCTGCCGTTTCTTGCTGGGCTTTGCTATCTCACGGGTCACAACTGTGGCACTTGCCATGAACGGTATGGCGTATGCAACAAGGAAGGGGTCTTGTCCAATCTGTTCTACCTCGCTATCGGTCAGATCCGGTGCATACCCTTCAGTGATGACTCCCTGCAAAATTATGCCGTCCACCTGGCCGCTCAGTTTAAGTTTCTTGCTGTGATCAGGGGTTGTGAGCCAATCCTTGAGGTCGCCGGACGAGATAGCTATTTCGTTGTAGATTTCAAAGGGCATCTTAATGGTGCCCGCACTGGCCTTCATGAGTAGCCACACCCAGAACTGGGGAATGCGATGCAGTGGGTAGTGCAACTCATGAGCGCTGATGAGCACATTGGCATCGAGCAGATAAAGCATCAGCCCAGGCCTCCAAAGGCGTAGCTGCGCTTCTCAAAGTGCCGGAACATGGGTTCGACGGAGCCAGCCTTCATGCCGAGGATCTTCGCGGCCTTAGTATGGGTCAGACGGTTTTCGCGCACCGTTCTCCGAACCGCATCAACAAGCGCATCCCCAAGCCGATACTGCTTAATGGTGTAGTAGCTTGGGCCCCCTTTTCCGGCTTGGTTTTCGGCCTTGGTGGAAGCCTTTTGCTGCTGCCAACGGCGAGCGAAGGCTTGGCTGAGCTGTGTATGCATGTCGGGGGTGATCCATCCGAGACGACGAAGACGAAGTGCCACTAGCGATTCACTTACAGTCCACGTTTTGGCAGTGTGCTCGATATAGCGGAGAGCGACTGTATCATCGGAAGATTGGAGACTGACTGGTCGTTCTTTTTCGAAGGAACGAGGCAGCAGCACATAGCTTGCGGTCTTGTTGCAAAACTGTTCCACTTTCGCATTTGTACTGCTGCCTGGCGCCTGTTCGAGAGTCCCGCTAACGCCCGACTCGCCCAAGTAGATATGAACCAGCTCGTGAATAAGGGTAAAAGATCGCGCGGCTTTCGCATCCTGATCGTTGATGACGATGAACGGTACCCGTGGGTCGGCAAGCGCAAAGCCTCGGAATACCTCTTCACTTAGTGCGGAGTGATGAGAGCCGAGATCTCCCATAAGAAGCACATACACACCCATCATCTCGATTCCGGCGCGCAGGAACTTAAATAATTCCTCCGGAGACGAAGGTCGGCCCTCACCGCTTGCCGGAAGATGCAGCGACTCACAAATCTGATTGGCAATTTTTTCGGAATCGTCCTGGGTAGAACAGGAAGCAACGAAGGAAAGGCGCTCCAGCTCGTCCTGGTCCTCAAGTGCACTGGTCAGCATCTCTTGGCGAGCTTCAACGTCTCTAAGGATGGCGTTCAGCAGTCCGCTTTCCTTCTCAGAGACGTCCACCCCAGTTGTGCGAAAGTCACTGCCCCGTTCTGATTTTTTGGGGGGCGCGGCGAGGTAAAAAGTCAGCAAAGGCCGATGATAGATCTTGGCGATCTTACAAAGTTGCGTTCGGGTCGGCAGGCGCGCACCGCTCTCCATCTCAAGCAGCTTTGCTTGGCTGGCTGAGGCATCTCCGACAATAAAAGCAAGCTTCTGTGCGGCATCACGCACGTCTAGTCCTGCAGTCTCGCGCGCCCAGACTAGGATTGCCGGATTGATCTGTTCGCCCTGTGCCATAACTCCCGAGGCTGACCTCATTCCCTTTACGACAACATCTCTTTCAGCTTTGAAAAGAGCGACCGCGAGGTCGGCGCGTTTTCGACCGTCACGCTTTCGCCCAGCTGCCGCAGCAGCTCCTTCTGCTCCCTGGTCAGCTTTTTGGGCGTTTGCACCTGGATCTGCACCACCAGGTCTCCGCGGCCGTGTTCGTTCAAATAGGGCACACCCTTGGCGCGCAGGCGGAATTCCTTGCCGCTTTGCGTCCCTTCCGGCACCTTCAAACGGGTGTCGCCGTCCAGCGTCGAGATCGGGAGCTCGTCGCCCAGCGCCGCCTGCGTAAACGAGACCGGCACCACGCAGTGCAGGTCGTTGCCGTCGCGCTCGAAGAACGGGTGGGGCTTGACGGTCAGCACAATGTACAGGTCACCCGCCGGGCCGCCGAAGCGCCCCGCGTCGCCGCCGCCGTTGTAGCGGATGCGCGTTCCTTCTTCCACGCCCGCCGGCACGCTCACGCGCACACTGTGCGGCTTCTCCAGCCGGCCGTCGCCGTGGCAGGCGGTGCATGGGTCAGTGATCACCTGCCCGGTACCGCCGCAGTTGGTGCAGGTGCGCGCGACCGAGAAGAACCCCTGCTGAAAGCGCACCTGCCCGCGGCCGCCGCACTGCCTGCAAACCGCCGGGCCCTTGTTGGAGCGGGTACCGAGGCCGTCGCAGGTGTCGCAGGGCTCCATGCGCTTGACCGAGACCTCGATCTCCTTGCCGAAAACCGCCTCGGCAAAGTCGATGGTCTGGTCGTAGCGCAGGTCGCGTCCGCGCTGCGCCCGTGAGCCGCTGCGCCCGCGAGCCGCCGAGCCGCCGAACATTTCCCCGAAAATATCGCCGAAGATGTCGCCGATATCCTGCGCGTTCGCGAACGGATTACCGCCCGCGCCGCCGGCCGCACCCACGCCGGCATGCCCGTAACGGTCGTAGGCAGCGCGCTTGTCCGGGTCGCTCAGCACCTGGTAGGCTTCCGAGCACTCCTTGAAACGCTCTTCGGCGGCTTTGTCCCCGGGGTTGCGATCCGGATGAAACTGCATGGCCAGTTTGCGATAAGCGGTTTTCAACTCGCCGTCGGTCGCGGTGCGCGAGACACTCAACACTTCGTAGTAATCGGTTTTAGTCACAGGCATGGGTCGGAGCGGTTCTCAAGGTTCGGCGCTTGCGCGAGTTTTCAGGGGTCGGGCGTTCGGTCAAGAACGCGCCGCGTTGGGGGGCCTGAGGGAAATCTATGCCTCGGTCTGCTGCGGATTGGACACAACACGCACCAGGGCCGGCCGCAGCAGACGCTCCCGGATCCGGTAGCCGCGCCGCACTTCGTCAAACACCTGCCCGTCCGGCAGCTCCGGCGCTTCCACGCTGCCCAGCGCCTCGTGAAAGCGCGGGTCGAAGGGGACACCCACGGTCTCAACCGGAACGACATTGAGCGAACGAAAGGCCTCTTCCATCTGCTTGGCGATCAGCTCCACACCGGCGCGCAGCTGTTCCGCGGTGCCATTCGCTTTCAGGGCCAACTGAAAATTGTCGAGTACCGGCAGAAACTGCTCCACTGCCGAGCCGGTCGCGTACTCGCGGAACTCGCCGCGCTCCCGGTCGGCGCGGCGGCGGGCGTTTTCAAACTCCGCCTGGAGTCGCGCGATCCGGTCCAGCAGCCCATCGCGCTCGGCGCGCAGACGCTCGGTCTCATCGTCCGCGACTTCCATTGGCGTGACAATGCCCTGGGTTCGCTCCGTGCCTTCGACCCCGGTGGTCAGGTCGTCGGCGGGGTCGCTGGTGGGGTCTGTGTTCTGGATCGCTTCAAGCAGTTCTTCACTGGTTTCGGGTCGGGTCTGGCTCATGGATTCCTCGGGGACGGTCGCGCTTCCCTCGCCACGCAGCCGGTCGATCTGTTCACGGATACGGTCCTGCAGGGTGGGGCGCATGATTTATTTTCCCATGAACGCGCGCCGGCGTCGGCCAACCGCATGGAGGCATCAGGGTTGCGGCAGAATGCGGTCGGCCAGCTGCGCCACAAACGCGACCGCATCGATCGTTTTGCCGTACTCGACCCGCGTCGGCGCGATGACCGCGAGGCTGCCGACCTGGTGGGCCCCCAGGCGTGTCGGCGCGCCGATCAGCACAAAATTGCTCATCTCCGGCATCTCCGGCAGGTCACCCTCCAGGCCCACCACCACCCGCACCGTCTGCTGACGCGCATCCACATAAGCGCTCAGCAACGCGACCAGGCGTTGTTTTTCTTCCAGTGCCAGCAGCATCTGCCGCAGTTTGGAGCGATCCAGCTCACTCGACAGGAGATTGCCGACCCCTCCGATAAAGATCGTGGTTTCGCCGGCGACTGCCTGCAGCGCGCCGCCTGAGCACAGCTCCTCGGCTGACCGCAGCAGCCGGTCGTACTCGCTCTGCTCCTCGGCCATGCGCGCGTCCAGCTCGGCGCGGATGCGCGGCACCGACCAGCCGCGAAAGTTCTCGTTCAGGTAGCGCGCGCTGCCGTCCAGCTCGCCGGGCGCCATCTCCCGCGAAAGCTGCAAAACGCGGTCCAGCACCACGCCGGCGGTCGTGACCAGCACGGCCAGCACCCGTCCGGCGGCCAGGCGTGTGAAGTGGATATGTTCGAGCGAATGCGTTTCACTCGCCGCCATCAGCGCGATGCCGAGCCCGCTTGAAACCGAGGCCAGCACCTGCGAGGTCCGCTCCAGAAACTGCTGCGCCGACGATACCCCCGCAAAGCTGTCCTCGATCTCGGCCCTGCGCTCGGGTGAGAGCCCGGCAGCTGCCGGCTCTCGCCGGCTCAGCTGTTCCACGTAGAACCGGAACGCAAGCGGCGTCGGGATGCGCCCGGCCGAGCTGTGCGCCTGGTCGAGCAGGCCGGCCTCGCCGAGGCTTGCCATGACGTTGCGGATCGTCGCCGCGCTCATGCCGTCCTTGTGCGCCCACAGCCGCGCGAGGGCCTGCGAGGCCACCGGTTCGCCGGTCGCGATGTAGGCCTCGATAATCGCCAGGAGCACCGCTCGCTCCCGTGGACTGATCCGCAATGCCGGCACCATAAAACTCTCAAAAGAACTGGCCTTGTGGCTTATTTTCCATGGATCTCAGGGGCCGGGTCAAGGATTTCCGCGCATCCCGCGCGGCCCCTGGCCCAAAATGGGAATGGAGCTGGACAGGGTGAAAGAGTTCAGGCCCGCACCGGCCGCCCCCAGCCCGCCAGCAGCACCAGCAGCATGTAGCCGGCCTGCATCGCGGTCCGCACCGCGACGCCCGGCATCGGCAAACCCGCGACCGTTTGCCCTGCTATATAGATGTTGGCCGGAAAGATCGCGATGAGAAACACAGCCAGCAATGCCGCGGCCGGACGGCGAAGGCGGGGCACAAAGAGCCCCGCGGCCCCCAGCAGCTCCGGTATGCCGGTAGCGACGATGATCCAGGCGCTGGGCGGAAACGGCGGCGGCAGCAACGGGACAAACACAGCCGGCCGCAGCAGGTGCAGCACGCCGGACCCGAGCAGCGGAGCCGCCGCCGCCACCCGCGCTGCCCGCGCCCACCCGCTCCGCAGCGGCTGAAACCGTCGCGTCATGAAAAACGCGGCACCCACGCCCGCCAACAGCAGCATGGGCAGGGCATAGCGCCCGGCGGCATCCACTGTTGAGCTCACGGGTGCGCAGCCACAATTGGCTGTGCGATTGGCTGTGCGGCGGGCTGTGCGGCCGGCTGTGCGGCCGGCGGCCCGGCCGGCGCGGGAAACGCATACACCTCAATGACCCCATTCCGCAGGATCGCCAGGCGGTCCCCGTCGGGCGAAAGCGCGAAGTTTCCCCCCGCTGTCAGGATGGGCGCGGCATCCAGCACCAGGTCCGGCTTGCCCGTGGCCACCGCGAACACCCCCACAGGCTGGCCCAGGATCGACGACTCCTCGACCGGGTCGAAGTTCGCGAGGTCGTGGTTGACCTCGATCGACTCATACGCGAACCGGCTGCCCGACACGCTGTAGCCAAAACTGCCCCAGGCAAAGCGGCTCTGCCAGATCTGCTCCCACAGCTTGTGTCCGCCCAGGTCGAACGCCTCGACCAGGCGGTCGGTGGAAACCGGCAGGCAGCTTTGCGTGATGAAGGTGCGCGCGCTGATCGGCTCCAGGCGGGGCTGGCAGGTGCTGGTCACGGTGACGACAGGATGCGAGTCGCCGTGATACGGGTGAAACGACACCGCCCACTGTTTCCCTTTGCCCTGCTCCGCGCCCAGGTAGCCGCCCTCCAGCATGGGCAGCAGCACCGGGTGCTGAAACGGCCCGGCACGCCTGGCCCCGTGTGTTTCCGTGTCGATGACGAGCAGCGTGTAGCGCTCAGCCCGCTCACCGACCCGCGGCGCATCGTCGCCGAGCGACGGCCCGCCGCCGAGCGAGGGCGGCGTAAGCCGGTTGCCGGCCTCGTCATACGTCTCCGCCGGCTTGCTGTACTGCGCGATCAAAGTCTTGTTGTCAGGCGAAATCTGCACCGACGCGAGCGTGCCTTCGGGGTGCAGGTAGTCGCGAAGCACCAGCGTTTTGTCGCTCAAGTACAGGGTGTTGCGCTGCCGCAACAGGAACTGCCCCCCGCCCAGCATCCATACATAGCGATTGCGGTCGTGCAGCCGCCAGGTGCCTTCCCCTTCGATCCTGCCGTCGGGCAGCCCCAGGACCACGGCGCGGATGGTCTGGTCCTGGTCCTCGGCCGGGGCGTCCGGCTCCCGGTGCATCAGGCGGGCAACGTGAAAGGTGAACAGAAGGTGGGTCGCATCCAGAAAGTCGAGCGTGGCCGCGGGGATGCGATAGGGCATGAAAAAACGATTGGGCGGCACAAACCCCAGCCCTTCCGTCGGGATGCGGATCGCCGGCTGCGGCGCGGGCGTCCCCCGCGGTGCCGCCAGCGCCGCTGGCAGAAGCGCGAGCGCAAGCCCGAACCAGCCCCACCGGATTGCCTCGAGCCTCATACTCGCTATTGTGCAACACGGCCCGCAGGGCTGAATATCGCAGAAGCGGCATGGGCGCTGTGTGCACTTTCATCTCACAGTCGCGGCACTGCCTTTCTCGCAGCAATGCAGGGAAAGCCCTCCAGCCGAGAACGACCGGAGACACACGTTTTGACTGACTGGCCGGTCCATTGCTGATGCGTTCCTTGCCCTTTCCTTTTCCGTGGTCGCGCCCCTGGTTCGCCTGGGCCATCGCCCTGCTGCTGTGCGAGCCGGCGGCTTGCCCGCAAACGCTGGTCGCCTCCCCACCCCCTGCCGGGACCGCCGCCCCGGTGCACGCGCTGGACCCCGCCCTGCGCGACACGACGGTTGATCCGTGCACGGACTTTTACCGGTACAGCTGCGGGGGCTGGCTGGCGCAGCACCCGGTCCCGTCCGACCGCGCCGGCTATGGACGCGACACGGAAGCTGAAGACGCAGACGCGCAGGTGCTGCGAGGCATCCTTGCGGCAGCATCGGCGCCGGGCAAAACAACCCGCACGCCCGACGAGCAAAAGATCGGCGACGCCTACGCGGCCTGCATGGCGACCGAGGCCATCGACGACGCCGGCACAAAAACGCTGGACGCGCCCCTGCGCGAGATCGACGCCATCACAAAAAAGAGTGAATTGCCCACCCTGTTTGCTTCGCTCCGGCAACAGGGCGTCGCAGGCCTGTTCCGCTTCGGCGCTCAACAGGACGATCGCGACGCCACGCAGGAGATTGCGTTTGTCGCGCAGCCCGCACTGGGCCTGCCCGAGAAGGGCTACTACAGCCGCACCGACGGCCAAAGCGCGCAGCTGCGCGAGGACTACGTGAGCCACGTGCGACGCACCTTTGTGCTGGCCGGCGAGCCCCCTGCGGATGCCGCCCGCGACGCCGGTGCCGTGCTCCGCCTCGAAACCGCGCTGGCCGACGCCTCGCTGTCGCAGGAGGAGATGCGCGACCCAACGCTGCTGTATCACTGGACGCCCTTGCCGCAGTTCGAGGCCAATTCCCCCGAGCTCGCATTGCCGCGCTACCTCAAGGCTGTCGGCGCGCCCCCGGTTGCGAGCCTCAACGTCGCCGAACCGCTCTACTTTCTTGCCCTGCACGATGTGCTCGACACCACGCCGCTCGCGGACCTCAAGGCCCTTCTGCGCTGGAACCTGCTGCGCTCAGTCCCCGGTACCGCACTGCCGCGCGCGCTCGACGACGAACAGTTCGCGTTCTACGGCAGGATTCTTTCAGGCGCGCCCGAACAGCAGCCGCGCTGGAAGCGCTGCGCCGAAACCGTCGACGCCGAGGTCGGCGAATCGCTCGGCAGGCTTTTTATCGCCGGTCGTTTCTCTCCAGCGGACAAGGCACGGACCGAAGCACTGACGCGCTCGATCGAAGCCGCGGCCGCAGGCGACCTGGCGGCCCTGCCGTGGATGAGCGCGCCCACACGGGCCGAGGCCGCGCATAAACTTCACCTGGTCACCAACAACATCGGCTACCCGGACCGTTGGCGCGACTACACAAGCCTCACCATCGCGCCCGGCGACGCCTTCGGCAATGCCATGCGTACGGCTGCGTTTGACGCAGCGCGCGAAACCCGCAAGATCGGCCGGCCGGTCGATCGCTCGGAGTGGGTGATGACGCCGCAAACCGTCAACGCCTACTACGACCCGCAAAAAAACAGCGTCAACTTTCCTGCCGGCATCCTGCAGCCGCCTTTTTACGACCCCTCGCAGGACGATGCGGTCAACTACGGCTCGGTCGGGGCGGTGATCGGCCATGAACTGACGCACGGCTTTGACGACGAGGGTCGCCGCTTCGATGGGCAGGGCAACCTGCGCGACTGGTGGCGCAAGGACGACGCGGCCCGGTTTGCCGAGCGCGCCGCCTGCGTCGAAAACCAGTACAGCGCTTTTGTGCAGATCGACGACCGGCACGGCAACGGCAAGCTGACACTGGGTGAAGACCTGGCCGATAACGCCGGGCTGAAGCTGGCCTGGCTGGCGTTTCAGCAAAGCAGCGGCGACGCGAACCAGCCGGGCGGCCCGGCTTACGGCGGCCTGACACCCGCGCAGCAATTTTTTGTCGCTTACGGGCAAAGCTGGTGCCAGGGCACCCGCCCTGAGGCCATGCGCCGGCGTTTGCGTACCGATCCGCACGCGCCCGAACAGATGCGCGTCAACGGCGCGGTTGCCAATATGCCGGCTTTCGCGGACGCCTTCCGCTGCAAAGCCGGCGCACCCATGGCACCGGTCAAGCGCTGCGTCGTCTGGTAAAGCCG
>CAXSBW010000059.1:0-20014 GCA_964235795.1 uncultured Acidobacteriaceae bacterium
AACGGCTGCCGGCCGCGCCCAGCGCGATACCGACCACCGAGCCGACGAGCAGTAGCCGCGCGGGGCGGCCCAGGGCTGCTTTTAAAAGCTGCCTTCGGTCCGCGCCGAGCGCCACGCGAAGCCCCAGCTCTCGCATGCGCCGGGAGACCGAGTACGACGCCATGCCGAAGATGCCGGTCACGGCGAGCATGGCCGCGAGCCCGCCCATGATGCCAAGCGCGACCGTGGCGGCGATCGAGGGGAGCATGACTGGGCCCATCGATGTGGTCCAGGATGCAATCGTGACGGGCACGCCTGGATCGGCATCGGTAAGCGCGGAGTGAACCGCGGCTGCGTTCACTTCTGTTCCAGAACGCGAGCGCACAACGAAAATGGTCGAGGAGTCGGGCGATTGCGTAAACGGAAAGAACATGGCCGCCGCCGGGTCCTCGGTCAGGGTGCGATACTTCCCATCCGCGACAATTCCGACGATCTGGTAACGTTCGCCTGGGCCCAACGAAAAGAACCGTCCAAGGGCATCGGGCGTGCCGCAAACTTTGCGGGCGAAAGTCCGGTTCACAATCGCGACCTGTGGAGTGTGCGCATCGTCATGCCAGGTAAAATCACGGCCCGCGAGCAGGGTTGTTTCGCTTGCGCGCAGGTAGCCGGGCGAGACTCGGTAGCGGCTCGCGTCAGTGGTCGCATTGGAGTCTCGGAAGTCGGTTGTGCCGTCACGAAATACGTTGGAATCAGAGGTGCTGAGGCTCAGTGGAAGTTTGTCGGCGAAACCGACGGCGCCCACCCCGGGCAGCGCCGCAATTGCGTCGTAGGCTTTGCGTTGCACGGGCAGTGATGTTTCGTCGGTGTGCCCGCTCATGCTCAGGTCAAAGGTCGCGAGCAGCGCGTGTTCCGGCTCGAAGCCGAAGGAGGTGTGCAGGCTGTGCGCCAGGCCTCGCACGGCCACGAGCGACGAGGTGACAAGCACGGAGCAGAGCACGATCTGGACCACGAGCAAGCCGTCGCGCAGCGTCCAACGCCGGCCGCTCGCGTCTGCTGCTGTGCCGCTCTTGATCACGAGTGGAGCGTCGCTGTGCCAAAGCTGCCGCACCGGTACAAGGCCGAAGAGGATGCCGCTCGCGACCGCGAGCAGGAGCGATAGAACTCCAACCCGCCAATCCGCGTTCACGACGAAGCGAATCGGGAACTCCGGCGCGGGACGCCACCGGCTCAGGACTCGGAGCACGGTCTCGGCGAGCAGAAATCCGGCGGCTCCGCCGATCAGCGATACGCACACGGCCTCCGTCACCAGCTGCCGCACCAGCTTGCCTCGGCTTGCTCCAAGCGCGAGCCGGATCGCCATCTCCCGTGCACGGTCCGAGGCGCGGGCGGCAAACAGGCTGCCCAGGTTGGCGCAGGCCGCCAGCAGGACCAGCGCCGCAAGCGCCATGATGCCGGAAAGGAAGGCGCGCACGGGCTTGCCGAGCAAATCGCCGAGCAGGCCGGGGCGCGACAGCTGAATGCGTAGCCCGTCATCCTGCTGGTGCTCATGACTCAACTGGGCGGCGACTGCGTTAAGGTCGGCTTCTGCCTGCGCCGGGGAAACACCGGCCCTGAGCCTGCCGAGAACGTTCATGCTGTGCTGGCCCCAGGATTCCAGATAGCTGTAGCCGTCCAGCTGCTCCGCATTGAAAATCGGCACCCACATTTCCGGCGTGAAAAACAGCTCCGTGCCATGGAAACCCTGCGGAGCCACGCCGATCACGGTAAATGGGTGCTTGTTGATCCGCAGCACCTTGCCGATCACGCCCCGGTCCGCGTGAAGCGAACGTTGCCAGTAGCTGTAGCCGATCACCGCGTAGGGCATCGAGTTGGGCCCGTGGGCGTCCGAAGCATGAAAGAAGCGCCCCAGCACAGGCTCTACCCCAAGCGTGTCGAAGTAATTCTCCGACGCCACATACAGCCAGCTTTGCTTGACCGCGCCCGCCTGTCCGACTCCGGCCCGCTCGATGGCATAGGTGACGATGCCCGAAAAGGTGCGGTTGCGGTCGCGGAAGGCGCGGTAGTCGGGGTAAGAGTGCGTAGGCGAGGAAGGTACAGATGTGCCTGTGTTCCCAAGCCGGTTGAAGAACATGAGCTGCCCCGCATTCGGCAGAGGCAGCGGCTTGAGCACCAGCGCGTTGAGCACGCTGAACACGATCGCATTGGCACCCACGCCCAGCGCCAGCGTGAGCACGACGGTGAGCGCGAAACCGGGGGAGCGGCGCAGCCGGCGAATGGCGTAGCGGAGGTCGTTCCAAAGCGTGAACATCAGGGTTACTCCGTTCTGAGGGCTTCGATCGGGTCGACCCCTGCTGCCTGACGTGCCGGCAACAGGGAAGCGAGGAGGGTGGTGGCGCTGAGCAGAAGGATCGCGATGAAAACAGCAAGGCTGCCGTCGAACAGAACGGTGTGATCGATGGGCGCGATGTTCAGGACGTACTCGGCGATCCAGCGCGTGAGCAGGGGCCGTATCGTGAATGCGGCAATGCCGCCCAGCATGGCACCGCCGCATGCAAGCGCCGCGCTGCCGCCGACGACCCCAAGCACGATCGATCCACGGCTTGCACCGAGCGCCATGCGAATCCCGATCTCGCGCGTGCGCTGCGCGACCTGATAGCTGAGCAGGCCGAACAGCCCGATCGCGGTGAGCAGCACCGCAAAGCCGGCGAACCCTTGCGCCAGCTGTGTGAAAAAGCGCGGAGCGGCCACGGAACGATCGACCACCTCTCGCATGGTCGTGAGCTTCCTGACAGGGATCTCCGGGTCGGCCTCCGCGACTGCCCGCGACGACATGCGAGCGAGGTCGACGTCGGCTGCCAGACGCACGGTGAAGCTGATGGGAAACCAGCCGTTCAGCATCTTCGTGTCGCTGTTTGCCAGTTGCGCGAACGGCGCATACAGCAGCACCTTGGTGCGGTCGGCGGGGCTGCGGCCGGGCACATCCGCCGCGACGCCGACGATGCGGTAAGCGGTCTTGTCTCCGGTATGGATCTGCGCTCCAAGTGCCGAGCGCCCCGGCCACCAGTGAGCCGCCGTAGCAGCACTGATCACGGCCACGGGCGAGCTCGCGGCCGTGTCGGAGGCAAGCAGGTCTCGTCCCGTAAGCACCGGGATGCCCATGGTCTGGAGATAGCCGGGCGTGACCGCGCGAAACTCTGTCATCTCCACCGTGCCGCTGCGTGCATCCGGCCAGCTGCTATCGTTCAGGCCGCTGTCCAACGGCAGGCCATTGACAGCCGCCGCGCTTCGTACCCCCGGCTCGCTGCGCAGTTTCGCGAGCACAGCTTCCACGAATCGGCCTGTCCCGGTTGTTGTCGCGTAACGCTCGCCGCGCAGGCTCGTTTGAAACACCGCCAGCTTGTCCGGTTGGAAGCCGAGCGGCTGCGCGCGCAGTTTCAGGAACGTTCCCAGCAGCAGCGAAGCCGCGGACAAGAGCACGACTGTCAGGCTCATCTGCGCGACGAGCAGCGCCTTGCCCGCCCACGCCTGCTGCCTGCTTGTTCCGGCGGTCCGTGTGCCGCTGAAGCCGTCCGGCCTCGACTGGCGCAGGGCGGCCGTCGCCATGGGTATGCCGAATAGCAAAGCGCTCACACACGACAACGCGGCCGCATACCCGGCAATGGTCCCAGGGGAAGCCGCGCCGCTCACCTGGGGAATGGCTACCGGGGAGCCGCTGAGCAGGAACGGCAGCAGCAGCCCGGATACCAGCGCCGCGCCCGCACCGCCCGCCGCTGTCAGCACAGCCACCTCCACCAGGGCGAGCCGCAGCAGCCGTCCGCGCGAGGCTCCCAGGGCCGCGCGCAGGGCCAGCTCCGGCCCGCGCCTGAGCGCCCGTGCCGTGTTGAGTCCCGCCAGATTCAGGCAGGCCAGCAGCAACACAGCGCCTACCGCCGCCGCCATCACCATCAGGCTTGGCCGAATGCCGTTTGCAACGACGCTCGCAAGCGGATACACCGCGCAGTGCGGCAGCTGGTTGTGCTCGTCCTGGTACTTCAGCAAAGCGGGATAAGCGCGAAACAGCGCCGCGTCGAGCGCCGTCAGCTCCGCCCGTGCCTGCTCGAGCGTCACCCCGGGCTTGAGCCGCGCCCACATCTGGTAGTTGTGGCCCCCGTAGCCCGGATCCTTTGGTCCCATTTGCAGCGGACGCCATGCGTCGGGCGCGCGGAGGCTCGTTTGCGTCCGGTAAGCCTCTGCGCGGAAGTTCGCGGGCATAACACCCACGACGGTAACCGCCTGCTGATCGAGCCGGACGGTTTGGCCCACAATCCCTGGATTTGCCCCGAACTGCCGCGTCCACAGCGCGTGGCTCAACACAATGGCCTGCGCCCCGCCGGGGCGGTCTTCCTCGGTGGTAAAGGCGCGGCCCAGCGCGGGGCCGGTGCCCAGGGTGCGAAAGTAACCGGCGGACACGCTTTGGACAGCGAGATTTGCAACATGGCCGTGACCGTCGGAGAGCGCCGTTTCCGCGGTGGAATCGTGCATCAGTGCGGTGGCCGTGAAACTGCGGCTGTTTCGCACCAGGAACTCCGCCGATGCCCCGGTCTGCTCGGCTGTGGCCCCCTGGCCCGGCCAGTCCCATGCCACCCCTACCAGCTGCTCCGGCTGCCGGTAGGGCAGCGGCGCGAGCAGCACCTGGCGCGCCACGCTGAACACGGTCGTGGTGACACCCAGGCCGAGCGCGAGCGTGAGGATGGCGGTGAACGTGAAGGCCGGCGAGCGGCGCAGCTGACGCAGGGCGTAGCGCAGGTCGTTCAGGAGGGTAGACATAGTTACTCCGTTCGGAGAGCTTCGGTGGGGTCGACGGAAACGGCGCGGTGCACGGGCAGCAGCGCGGCGGCGAGAGCGGT
Organism: uncultured Acidobacteriaceae bacterium; assembly: GCA_964235795.1. GTDB lineage: Bacteria > Acidobacteriota > Terriglobia > Terriglobales > Acidobacteriaceae > EB88. Next base: position 4,866 of record CAXSBW010000059.1, read on the forward strand.
CGCGGCGATCAGCAGCACCGCGACGAGGAGGCTGAACGGGTCGGCCGGCGAAATGCCGAACAGCTGCGCGCGCAGCAGCCGGCCGAGCGCAAAGGCAACCGGCAGCGCGACGGCGACGCCGATACCGGCGAGCAGCAGCACGTCCCGCAGCACCAGTTGTGCAATGGCCAGGCGTGGAGAGCCGAGCGCGATGCGGATACCGATTTCGCGGGTGCGCTGCGCCGTGGCATACGCGAGGACGCCGTAGATGCCGATGCCCGCGAGCCCGAGCGCGAGCACGCCGAAGCAGACGGAAAGCAGGGCGATCATGCGCTCGTTTGAAAGGAGATTGTCAATCTGCGCGTCCATGGATTGCAGGTTGTGGAGCGCAAGCGCGGGGGCGAGCCCATGCACGGCCTGGCGCACGGTCGGCATCAGGGGCTCGGGCGGGGTCGCGATGCGGAGATCGAAGGAAAGCCGTCCCAGGGTTTTTGCCTGCGCGAGCGGCTGGAACAAGGTGGGTTCGACCGGTCGACGCAGGTCCCTGTGCTTCGTATCGCGGACGACACCCACGATCTCCATATCGAGCGGTTTCGAGCTGTCGCGGCCGTCCTGCATCCGCCGCCCGAGGCAGCGGGCAATCTGCCCCGCGCAAAAGTGACTGACGAACGCCTGGTTGACGATCGTGACAAGAGGGTGGCCTTCGGCATCGCCTGTGTTGAAGAACCGGCCGCCCAGCAGGGGAATCTGCATGGTTGAAAAGTAGGCGGGCGAGATGACGGCTTTTTCAATATTGAGCTGGGCATCGGCCTCGTTGACGGGCGTGTAACCCGCGACCGTGACGTTGCCGCCCTGGCTGTTCCCCGAAAGCTCGGGGTCGTTGGTCGCACTGACGGACAGAATGCCCGGCAGCGCGGCCAAATGGTCGAGCATGTTTTGATACAGCGGCAGCATCGCCGCGGGGGCGTAGCCCGCGAGCTGGGGGTCCACGTCGAAGGTGAGCAGGTGCGTCGTGTTGAAGCCGACATCGACCGCGCGCAGCTTGCTCATGGTGCGCACAAACAGGCTCGCGCCGACCAGCAGCAGCAGGCTGAGCCCGATCTGCAAAACCACGATCGCGCGTCGAAAGCTGAGCCTGCCGCCGCCGAAGGAGGCGACCTGACGCATGGCCGAGGTGAGCTCGACACGGCGCAACTGCGCGGCGGGCGCGAGGCTGAAAACCACGCTGACCGCCATGGCCACGGCGAAGTTGAACAGCAGCACACGGCCGTCGAGCACGGCGGTAAACGGCCCATCGGCTTCGCCGTGCGAGAGCTGCAGCACCAGCGCCCGCAGAGCCACGGGTGCCAGCAGCAGCCCGGCCGCTGCGCCCGCGGCACCCAGCAGCAACCCTTCAAGCAGCAGTTGCGCGACAACCCGCCCCCTGCGCGCGCCCAGGGCGTAGCGCATGGCGAACTCGTGGCTGCGCCCGGCAGCGCGCACCAGCAGCAGGCTGCCGACGTTGACCGCGGCGATCAGCAGCACCAGCGCGGCCATCGCCATCGCGATCAGCAGCGGGTCCTGGTAGTACGACTGTCCGTACGACAGGCCGCGCGCGCCGGGCAGCAGCTGGAGCCGGCTGCGGGTTAAAAAGTCATCGGTAAACGACTGCGACTGGTGCCCAAGCGCTTTCAGTTCATCCGCGCGCAAGGCATGCCATAGCGGCGCGAGCGCGACTTGAGCCTCGGCGCGGGTTTCGCCCGGCTGCAGCCGACCCACCAGGTTCAGCCAGCGATCCTTGTGGTCCGAAAGGCGAGTGCCCTTGCCGGGCAGCATTGCATCCAGCATCGACATGGGTACAAAGGCTGAAGGGGTCTGACCCCAGCCGGCACCGCGAAAGCCCGGCGCGGCCACGCCGATCACCTGAAACGGGTGCGCGTTGAGGGTGACGGTTGCGCCCACAACGGTCGGGTCGGCCCCGAGCCGGTCGCGCCAGAAGTTGTAGGAAAGCACCGTCACCGGGTTCGCGCCCGGCGCGGTGTCATCGGCCTGCGTCAGCAGGCGGCCCAGCGCGGGCTGCACGCCCAGCACGGAGAAGTAGTTGCCGCTGACGACGACCGCGCGGCCCAGCTGCGTGTTGCTGCCCCGCACCAGGCTCATGGTGACAGGAGCCGTGGCGACCAGGCCCGCGAACGCATGGCTGCGGTCGCGCAGGTCGCGGTACGCCGGGTACGAAAACGACTGCTCTTCTGAAGGACCGTAAGTGCTGGTATGACCTTCCCACATGCTGCCCGTGCCTTGCAGCACGACCAACTCCCCGGGGTGGTGCACGGGCAGCGAGCGCAGCAGTGCCTGGTCCAGCAGCGAAAAAATAGCCGTGTCGGCACCCACGCCCAGCGCGAGTGTCAGCACCACGGTCAGTGCGAAGCCGGGGGCGCGGTGCAGCTGGCGCAGCGCATAACGAAGGTCGGCGAGGACGTTGAACATCGGCGTTTCTCCTTGGGGGTTGAGCTGGGAATGCAACTGGATAAAGCTACTCGGCGCGCAACACTTCGATTGGATCGACCGAGGCCGCGCGACGTGCCGGTGCCGCGCAGGCTAGCAGCGCGACCAGCTCCATGCCGGCCGAAAGCAGCGCGACAAACACGAGCCCATGCGAGGCCTGGACGGGCAGCACCGAGCCGATCACGCGGCGCAGCAGAAACGACAGCAGCAGCCCCGCGGCGAGCCCGGCCAGGGACACGCGCGCGACGCCGCGCAGCACCATCGCCACCACGCCCCATCGCCGCGCACCCAGCGCCATGCGGATGCCGATATCGCGACGGCCCCACTCGACCTGTTGCGCGATCAGGCCGTACAGGCCGATCACGGCAAGCAGCACCGCGAGCGCTGCGAACGTGCCGAAGAGCCAGCCCTCCATGCGCTGGAACACAAGTGCCTCGCCGATCACGTCGTCCATGGTCTGCGCTGGGCGGAAGGGCAGAGTCGGGTCAAAGGCCTGCATGACTTTGCGCAGCGGCTCGGCCAGCGTCAGCGGGGGCACATCGGTGTGGAGAACCAGCGAAAACTGCTGGACAAAGTCACGCCAGTCCGGCGGAATCTGCGCGGCGGGGTAGTCCATTTCCGCGGCGGGTTTTTCGAAGATGCTCTGGCGCTGATCGCTCACCACACCGATGATCTCGGGCTTCGCGTCGCGTGTGATGTGCTTGCCGATCGGGTCTTCGCCGGGCGAGAAAAGCTTTTTCGCAAAGGTTTCATTGACGACGATGACGGGTCGCGAAGCAGCGGTATCGAGCTTGTCGTCCATCAGGCGCCCGCGCAGCAGGCGCGAGCCCATCGTGCGGTAGTAGTCCGCTGAGCCGAAGCGCATCTCCACCAGCTGGTTGCCGTTCGATCGCGGTGGCTTTCCTGCGATCTCCACATCGCCGTTCGAGCCCATGCTGGTGGGCGGCAGGCTGTTGAAGAGCGCGGCGGACTTGACGCCGGGTATCTGCCGCACACGCTCCAGCAGCGGCATGTAGTAGCTCGCAACCATGTCGCGACCCGCGGCGGCGGCCGGCGATGGGCGGACGTCCTCCATCAGCAAATGATCGGTGGGGAAACCGAAATCGGCGTTGCGCAGCTGCCCAAGCGTTCGCAGCAGCAGGCCGCCGGTTGCGAGCAGCACCATGGCCAGCGCCATCTGGCTCGCGACAAAGATCGACCCCAGGCGCCGGTTGCCCCGATTGACCCCTGAGCCGGCGCCCCCGGCGCGCAGCGCATGCGCCGGTGCGACCGCGAGCAGTTGCCGCAAAGGGAGCATGCCGGCGATGCCGAGCGTGAGCAGCGCGGCCGCGAGCGAGGCGAGCAGAATAGGCACGTTCAACGTGACCTCGGCCCCGCGTGCGAGCGAAACGATCAGCAGGGAACGGATGGCGCTGAGCAGCCCGGAGGCGGCCAGGGCTCCACCGACGGTCCCTGCGAGGGCAAGCACCGCGATCTCCGCGAAAAGTCTCGCGGCCAGCTGCCGCCGAGACGCGCCGAGGGCGACCTGCAACGCGAGTTCACGCTCGCGGCGCAGCCCGCGCACCAGCATCAAGCCGGCAATGTTGACGCACCCGAGCGCAAGCACCGCGACGACCGACAGCGCGAGCACGCGCACAAAGCTGCCCGTCTGCCCCAGCAAAGCATCCGCAAGGTGCGTTACATGGATGTGCCTCCCTTTTCCGTTCGGCTCCACCCGGGCATAAGCGGCCATCACGCGGTTCATGTCCGCTTCGGCCTGCCCGAGGCTGACGCCCGGCTTGAGCCGCCCAAAGGTGGGCAGCCAATGAAAACCCGGGCCATTCTGTTTCAGCTCCTCCTGGGTCAGGGGCGTGTACGCGGTTTCCGACTGGGTCAGGGGCCAGCGAAACCCGGCCGGCATCACGCCGATCACGGTCGTGGGCCGCCCGTCCAGGTCGATCTTCGACCCCAGCACTTCCTTTTTGCCGTTGAATCGTTTCTTCCACAGTGCATAGGTCAGCACGGTGACATCCTCGCGACCGGCTGCCTTGTCTTCCGGGCCGAATGCCCGGCCCAGCAAGGGGGTAACGCCGAGCGCGGCAAAAAAGTCCTCCGTCGCGTTGACGCCGTGAACGACGGACGCCCCCTGCGGCCCGAGCAGGTTCAGCTCGCTGACCGTGCTGCCCGCCATCGCGGCATACGTGCTGTTGTGTTCGCGCCAGAACTTCAACTCCGGCAGGCTGGCGGGCTGGTGCCAATCGTTGGACGCGAGCGTCCCATTGTTGACGATGCGGCCCTGGTCGCCATACGGCAAGGGCCGCACCAGCAGCGCGTCGAACACGCTGAACACCGTCGCCGCGAGCCCGACGGTGAGCGACAACGTGAGCACCGCCGTGAGCGTGAAACCGGGGGCGCGGCGGAGCTGGCGCAGCGCGTAGCTGAGGTTCTGGACAAAGCGATGGTTGATGCGTGACATGCGTAGAACTCCTTACTCGGACCGGAGAACGGCGATGGGGTCAAGGGAAGCGGCGCGGCGCGCGGGCGGAATCCCGGCGAGCATCACAGCCAGGATCAAAAGGACAGCAGGAGGCAGGATGAAAAGCGGGCCGTCGTGAACCGCCGCTTGTGTCGCGAACGCGAGCAGGGGTCGGCTGATGAAAGCAGCCGCTGCCCCGATCGGAAGACCGGCAAGCAACATGGCGCCGCACTGCCTCAGGACCAGCCCGAAAACATGGCCGCGTGTGGCACCGAGAGCGAGCCTGAGTGAAAGCTCACGGGTGCGCTGTGCGACGGCAAAAGCAGCCGTGCCGTAAACGCCGACCGCCACCAGCAGCAGCGCCAGCCCTGCGAGCCCGGTCAGCAGAGCACTGTTCAGCCGCGGCTGCGCCAGCGTTCGATCGAGCTGCCCGGACAGCGGCTCGATCGATCCGAAAGCGACGCCGGGATTGAGCGAGGCAAGCTGCCGACGCACCACGGGCTCCAGCGCGGCGGCCGGCAGCGGGGTGCGCAGCACAAAATGCATGTCGGGCCAGAAGCCTTGTTCGGGTTCGTCGATCTCGGGGATGATGCCGGTGTTCGGCGAAGCGCTCAGGTGAACATCTCCCATGACCCCCACGATTTCAACGAGGCCTTGAGGGATGACCAGTCGACGTCCGACAGGGTTTTCGCCCGGAAAATAACGGTCGCGGAAGCTGCGGTTGATGAGCACCACGGGCGGTGCGCCGGCTGCGCTGTCGTGCTCGGTCAGCGACCGTCCGGCGAGCAATGGAACTCCCATGGCAGGCAGGTAGCCGGGCGTGATCGTACGGCCTTCGGCACGAGTGCTGTCGCGATGCGGCGTAGGTGTGCGGCCCACGATGTCGGCGGCGCGCAACACGCTGAACGATTGAGTCGGCAGGGCACTGATGGCACCGACGGCACGAACGCCGGGCAGCGCGACCAGTCGCTGCCCGAGGTCGTTGTAGAGCGCGTGGATTTTACCGGGATCACTGCCGAACGGCAGGTGAACTGAAAAGGTGAGCAGGTGCGAAGGCTGGTAGCCGAGCGGCGTTTGCAGTATCCGGTACAGCTGGCTCAACAATGCGGAGGCAAGCGACAGAAGCACAAGCGATAGCGCGATCTGTGCGACAGCGAAAAGCCGTCCGAATCGCAGTGTGCCCCCGATGACATTTCCGCTTTGCGACGGAGCGGTCAGCCCCGACTGCCACGCGGGGATCACGCTGCAAGCCAAGCCTGCAAGCAGCAGAACAGCGAGCACGAACCCCAGCGTCGGCAGGTCAAGTTGCGGACGCGAAAAGCTCAGCAGCTCCGGCGGCAGCGCCCCGGTCAGCGCGTGGAGCAGTCCGTAAGCAAGCAGTACACCGGCTGTGCCGCCGAACGCAAAAAGCAGCAGCGACTCCGCCGCAAGCTGTTGCAGGAATCGTCTGCCGGGCATGCCGAGAGCGCGCCGAACCGCGTACTCCCCCTGCCGCGAAGCGTGGCGCGACAGCAGCAGACCCGCCAGATTGGCGCAGGCAACCAGCAGCAGAAGAGCGACGGCCGCCGACAGCACCAGCAGTCCCGCTCGGTCATTCGCGAGGATGTCGGAGCGCAGGCTCCTTGCGGAGAACTTCCAGTCGGCGTCGGTTTCGGGGTGGTCATGCGCGAGTTGTGCGGCCAGCAGATCGACAGCCCCCTGCGCCTCGGGCAGCATAACTCCGTCGCTCAAGCGTGCAAACACCCGGACGAAGCGCGTACCGGAGCCGCGATAACCACCAAAGCTCGTGGCGGAAAGGTGCGCCGGTTTCCATGCATCCGTGCTTACGGGGTAATTGAACTGGCGCGGCATCACGCCGATCACCGTGGCAGGCGTTCCGCCCAGTCGAACAGCCGTGCCGACAATGCCGGGGTTGCCGGCGAAACGCTGCTTCCACAATCCGTAGCTGATGACCACGACCTCAGACGCGCCGGGCTTGTCATCGGCAGCGCTGAAGGTGCGGCCCAGCACGGGCCGGGTGCCGAGCGCGGAGAAGAAGTCTCCTGAAGCCACCGCCGCGCTGATCGAAACGGGCGCCTGTGCCCCGATGCCCAGGGCAGGTTCGTCGAAGTAGAAATACGCAAGCTGCTGAAAAAGCCTGCCGTGCCGCCCTGGAGAAAAGTGCGCGAGATCGAGCGCACGCGCCACCGTCATCAGCCCGTTCGCCTCGAAGCCCTTCTCGTTTTCATCTTTCAAGCTGACGAGCCGGGACGCGGACTGAAACGGTGTCGGGTTCAGCAGCGTCGCTCGCAGCACGCTCACCATGGCTGCCGTGGCCCCGATAGCGAACGCGAGTGTCAGCAGCGCTGTCGCGGCGAAGCCGGGGGAGCGACGCAGCCGGCGCAGGGCAAAGCGAAGATCGGCAGCCAGAAAATTCATGAGTGATGCTCCTTTTGCGATGGATCGATCAAGTTGTTTACGCGCCCACTTCGGCGAGCTTGCGCCTGAGTTCGTCCTCGCTGACCACCTTGCCGTCGAACAGGTTGACCTGCCGGTCGGCGTGGGCGGCAAAGCGCGGGTCATGCGTCACCATGCAGATCGTCGAACCTTCGCCGTGCAGCTCCGCCAGCAGTTGCATCACGGCTTCGCCGTTTTTCGAGTCGAGGTTGCCGGTCGGCTCGTCGGCCAGAAGGATCGACGGCGCGCCCGCGAGAGCGCGCGCAACCGCCACACGCTGTTGCTGGCCGCCCGACAGCTGCGCCGGGTAGTGGCGGACGCGGTGCACCATGCTCACGCGTTCGAGCGCGCGCTGCACACGATCCTTTCGTTCGCTCGCCGCCATGCCGGGCCGGTAGGTCAGCGGCAGCTCGACGTTCTCAAACACGGTGAGGTCGCCGATCAGGTTGAAGCTTTGAAAAATAAAGCCGATCTCCTGGTTGCGGATCCGCGAGCGCTCGGCAAAGCTGAGGTTCGCGACCGGCTTGCCGTTGAGCTCGTAGCCGCCGCCGGTCGGCGTATCGAGCAGCCCGATGATCGACAGCAGCGTCGACTTGCCGCAGCCCGAAGGGCCGGACATCGCAATGTACTCGCCGCGGTCGATGCGCAGATGTATGCCCGACAACGCATGTGTTTCCACTTCGTCGGTGTAGAAAACTTTTTCAAGCGCTTCAATCCTGATCAGTGCTTCTGCCATGGTGGCTCTCCTGTGCTGGTTGAAAGCTAGTTCAAACGAACGCGGTCCACGTTGTCCCACCTGGACATGTCGGACAGGATCACGGTGTCGCCCTCGTGGACGCCGCCCTGCACCTGGATGGCGTTGACCGACGCGCGACCGACGCGGACCGGTACGCGCACGGCTTCCTTGCCGTCCGGGGTCAGCCGAAACAGGCTGACGGTACTGTTTTCGTTGCCGAATGCAGGTCGCCCGACATAGAGCACATCCGCGAGCCGGTCGAGGTCGATCGTACCGTCGACGCTCAGGTCGGGCCGTGCGCCCTGCGGCAGCGCCCCGGTCAGCTCCACGTCCACGGTGACGGTTCCGTTCAGCACCGCCGGATCGATCCGTGAAACCTTGCCGCCGATCGTCCCGTTATGGGTATCGATCTCCGCGGGCTGGCCCAGCTGGATATCGCGCGCCTGCGTTTCCGCGATCTTGAGGGAAGCCTTCAACTGGTCGGGCTGCACGACTTTTGCCAGGGTCGTGCCGGGCAGCACGTGCTCGCCGACCTGGTGCGGCAGCTCGACCAGAACACCGCCGATACCCGCGCGAACCTCAAGCGCTCCCTGTTGCCGCTGCTTGAGCGCCAGCAGCGCGCGGGCTTCCTCCACCCTGGTCTGTTGCACTTCCAATTGCGTTGCAATCGCCCGGTCGTTGACCGTCAGCCGGTCGGCCTCGATGCCGTCGCGGGTTTTCAGCTCGTCGGCCTTGCCCTGCGATGCGCTGTAAGCCAGCCCGGAGATCACGCCCAGGTCGTACAAAGCCTTGTCGGTCTGGGCCTGCTTTTGCGCCTGCGTATGGTCGGCTGTCACAGTGGCCGCGCCCGCGCGCTCGGTCATCATGTCGCTGCGCAGCTTGGCCTGCAGGTTGGTGTACTCCACCTGTGCGGCTTTCAGGCTGAGTTGCGCGGTCAGCAGTTCCTGCTCCAGCTGCGGGTCGGCCAGGTCCATCACCACCGTATCGGGCTGTACGCGCGCGCCGGGCAGCACCCGCAGGCGCACCACCGTCGCATCCGTTTCCGCCGGAATCAGCCGGAGGCGATCTTCGCGCGGGGTGAGCGTGCCGATGCCGCGCACCTGCCGCACCATGGGCCCGCGCTTAACGGTGTCGGTCCACACCGTGCCGCGGTCCACGCTGGGCGCGGCCGGTTTGAGTCGTGTCACGGCGAAGCCGACCGCCGCGAACAGCAGCAGGGCAGCAATGGCCAGCAGCAACTGCCGGCGAGTTTTCCTGCGTTTCAGGTCGGGCCTTGCGATATCCATCACCCGGGATAATTGCAAGTGGCGTGCCATAGTTGGGCGCACGTAAGTGGCTGATTCTTATTGGCACCTCCCGGCGCGGAGGATGCCCCGATTGTCCACGCCCGGACGGGTGTTCAGTTCTGAACAAACGCAGGAACCATGGCTGCAGCCGGATGCATGCCGCGTTGCAGCGCCGAAGTTCAGAGGTGGAATCCTCTGCGACGAGGGCCTACAATATAGGTATGTCGCAACAAGGCAATTTTCTTCCGCAAGGTTCCTACGGCGTTCTGAACGGCGGCCGCGTCATAGGCCAGACCGACACCGCGTCGCGTCTGCTGGCCAAGGTTCTGGGCATGGTCAGTGTCGCGTTCGCGCTCACAGCCCTGGGCAGCTACTTCGCGCTGACCATCGCTCCGGGTTTCGCGCTGATCGCGATGCTGGTCAGCTTCGGGCTGCTGTTTGCGATCCGCAGCGCACGCGGCAACGCATCGCGCCAGCTCACGTTGTTCTACACCTTCGCGCTGCTTGAAGGCGTGGGTCTCGGCCCGACCATTCGACACTACCTGGGTCACGGCGGCCCCCACCTGGTCGGCACTGCCGCCATGACCACAGGCATCGGCCTGGCCATGCTCGGCACGTTCGCTTACGCGGTCTCGGTCGACTACCGCAAGGTCAGCGCGATCGGCTCTGTACTGCTGATCGGGGTGCTTGTGCTATCGCTCGCGACGTTGTTCTTCCACGTCGTACAACCTTCCATCATTGACTGGATGATCCTCGGCGTGTTCTCGGTGCTCACGGTCGGCGACTTCGCGCGGATCCGCGCGGGCGGCGCCGGGGCCACCGCGGTCGAGCTGGCTTTGTCGATCTTTCTCGACGGCCTCAATATCTTTCTGGCGGTGCTCGACCTGTTCGGCAACCGCGGACGCGACTGATCGCCGTCGATTCACGGCCAGGTGTGGCGCGATCTTCGGATCGCGCCATTGCTTTTTGCGGCCGCTCCAGACGTGTCTGGATCATCGCCAAGGCATCACCGGAAGCGTGACGGTCGAGATTGAGCAACGGGCCTGCCCAGGGCTCATGGCCGCGTTGTGACGCCAATGGGGCTGCGACGCGGTATGCTGGGCAACAAGCAAATTCCTGTCGTTTTCCTGGAGTTCCCGGTTGACCCGTTCCGAGCTGCTGCTGGCTGCCGCCCTTTGCTCCTCCTGCCTCCCGGCTGTAGCGCAAACGCCGAAGTACGATCCGCGTCTGACGTTCGCGCCGCTCACCCTGCCCGATTCCGTCAATGCTTACCGATCGAGCAATGGCGCGCCCGGGCCCGCCTATTGGCAAAACCGCGCCGACTACGGCATGCATGCCGTGCTCGACGCACAGAACAAGGTGCTGCGCAACGATGAGGTGATTACCTACACCAACAACAGCCCCGACACGCTTCCGAGCTTGTGGCTGCAGATGGAGCAGAACATCTATCGCAAAGACTCGCGCGCACGCCTGAGCAACGGCGGGCAGCCGCGCCGTCGACAGGCCAAGGACGACGAGATGAACGCGGGCGGCCAGTCGACCGAGGGCTTTGTGCTGGACTCGATTGAGGTGGAGGAGGGAGCGGGCTACAAGCCGGAAACGCTGGTGGACGACACCCGCATGCAGGTACGGCTGCGGCAGCCGCTCGCGTCAAAGGGTGTACTCAAGCTGCATCTTCGCTATCACTACACCATCCCCGGCGTGTGGGGCGGGCGCACATCGTTCGGTATGTCGAAGCAGGGCGAGATTTACGACATGGCGCAGTGGTACCCGCGCATGTGTGTGTACGACGACCTGCGCGGCTGGGACACCCTGCCCTACGTGGGCAGCGAGTTTTACCTGGAGTACGGCGACTTCGACTACTTCGTCACCGTGCCCAGCTCCATGCTGGTAGCCGGATCGGGCGAGCTGGTCAACCCCCGGGAGGTGTTGACGGAAACCGAGCAGGCGCGACTCATACAAGCACGAACGAGCGACAAGACGATCGTGATTCGCACGGCGGCCGAGGTGAGCGATCCGGCGAGCCGGCCCAGACAAGGCGGCACGCTGACCTGGCACTTTCACATGAGCAACACGCGCGATGTGTCGTGGAGCGCGAGCCCGGTGTTTGTATGGGACGCCGCGCGGATCGACCTGCCGGACGGCAAGACAAGCCTGGCCGAAAGCTTTTACCCGCCGGAAAGCGTGGGTGAGGATCGCTGGAGTCGCTCGACCGAGTACGTGAAGGATACTGTGGAGCGCTTTTCGAGGCAGTGGTTCCCGTATCCATGGCCGGCCGCGATCAACGTCGCGGGCTTTTCGACCGGGATGGAGTATCCCGGCATCGTCTTCGACGGGATCGACGACAAGGGCAAGGAGCTGTTCTGGATCACGGCGCACGAGATCGGCCACGACTGGTTCCCGATGATCGTGGGCTCGAACGAGCGGCGCAATGCGTTCATGGATGAAGGCTTCAACACATTCATCGATATTGCGGAATCGGCCGAGTTCCAGAACGGGGTGTACGGGCCCAAGCGGGACCCGGAATACTCGGCCGGGGGCGAACCGCCGGATACGATTCTGAAGGTGATCGACAACCCGGATGCGCCGACGATCCTGATGCCGGCCGATGCCTACACCTGGCCGTTGTCGCATCCGGTGTCGTATTTCAAAGGCGCGTACGGCATGGTTCTGCTGCGCGAGCAAATCCTCGGCAAGGAGCGTTTCGACTGGGCGTTTCGCAACTACATCCGCGAGTGGGCTTACAAGCACCCGTCGCCGTCGGACTTTTTCCGCGCCATGGGGAGCGAGGGCGGGGAAGACCTGGACTGGTTCTGGCGCGGCTGGTACCAGAATCACTGGCGCTACGACATGGCCGTGACAAAGATCGCGGGCGACACGGTGACGCTCGTGAACAAGGGGCAGCTGGTGCTGCCGACGACCATTGAAGTGCGCTACGCCGACGGCTCAACGACACGATTCATGGTGCCGGTGGAAACCTGGGAGTCGAAGGGCGAGCTGGTGTGGACCGGCGAAAAGCCGGTCGCCTCGGCGACGGTCGACCCGGACCACGTGTTGCCCGATGACGACCGCGCGAACAACACCCTGAGCGCGAAATAGATTTTCGATGCAGCGATTTCGCGGTTGCAGGTTTGTACGAATCAAGATAGAAGCTATCGCTGTCTTATCATGACCGCATGTTGACACCCCTCCCGGAGACCACACCTGATGTGTTATCGCTGGCTTGCTTTCTTCCTTGTTCCATCTGCCGGTCTCGCGCAAACACCGGTTGAGCCGGTCCAGCATACGTTTACCCTGCATAGCTTCAAAACTGAAAGCGGCACGGTGCTGCCGGAAGTGCACATCGTCTACGGGACCTATGGTCGGCTGAACGCCGCAGGCGACAATGCGGTGCTGCTGCCCTCGCACTACATGGCCGACATGCATGGCTACGACTGGCTGATCGGCCCCGGCAAGGCGCTCGATCCGAGCAAGCTTTTCCTGGTGACCAGCGAAGAGTTCGGCAACGGGCGGTCTTCCTCGCCCTCAAACACGCCCGAGCCGTTCCACGGACCGCGCTTTCCAGTCACGACCATCCGCGACAATGTCGAAGGGGTTCACAGGCTGCTTACCGAGGAGCTGCATGTGCGGCATCTGCAGGCCGTGATCGGCTTTTCCATGGGCGCGCAGCAGGCATTTCAGTGGGCCGTCAGCTATCCCACTTACATGGACCGCATCGTCGCGACCTCCGGCACGGCCAAAACTTACGGCCACGGCATCGCACGCAACGAGAGCGAGATTGCGGCGATCGAGACTGATCCCGTGTTTGCGAACGGCGACTATAAGCAGCAGCCCGAGCACGGCATCGAGACCTTTAACCTGATCTGGACCGCGTGGCTCTACGGTCAGCAGTGGTGGCGCGAAGAGCTGTGGAAGCCCGAGTTTCCCGCCGGTACCAGGCTGCCGCAGGTGCTCGATCATTACAAGAAAGACTTCATTCCGAACGCCGACGCCAACAACCTGATCCTGCAGCTGCGTACCTGGGAGGGGCACGACGTGGGCGCGACGCCGCCCTTTCACGGCGATCTCGCTGCGGCCCTCCGGTCTATCCAGGTGCCGGTCCTGTACATGCCGTCCGCGACCGATCTTTACTTTCCCGTCGAGGACGCCCGCTACGAATCGCAGTTCATCGCGCACTGCACCCTGCTGCCGATTCCGTCGATCTGGGGGCATCCGGCCGGGGCAGGCGCGAGTCCAGCCGATGCGAAGTTTCTGAATGAACACATCAGCGCTTTCATGCAGTCCGCGGGCAGGTAGGTTCACTTGCGGCGTTTTCGCCTGCCGCTGCTGGGCGGTATGAGCCTGCTGTGGGGCTCGGGCTGGATGGCGGCACCGGCCCTGGCCGAGGTCGCGGCACCCTTCGCCGCGGCGGCGCTGCTCTTTGCCATCGCGGCCAGCGGTCTGTTTCTCGTTTCACTTCAAAAACAGGCCGAAAGATTGCCGTGGCGCATTCATTTCACGCTTGGCTTGGCCCTTTTCGCGGGCCCGACGGCCTTGCTGGTCGTCGCCGGACAGCATGGTATCGGCGGATGGATCCCTCTGCTGTATGCATTGCTGCCGCTGCTGGCGGCGGGTGAACGCTGGTCGCCGGCGATGGCGATTGCGCCGGGAGCAGTGCTGCTGCTGCTCAACGGCACGGTCCCGTTTGCCCCCGGCAAGCTCGTCTGGGCTTTGCCGGCATTGGTCGCCGTCGGCCTGCAGGCGTGGGCGCTGCGCTACGCGGCGCGTCATCTCGCGGGGTGCTCCGTGGCGCGGAACCTCGCCCCGCCCTGTGCCCTGGCTGCCGCACTGCTTGTCATCGGAAGCCTCGTTCTCGACCCGTCTCCACGCATCGCGCCTGCCGCGCAGTGGACCTCTGGATCAGTCGGATCGTTGGTGCTGCTCTCGATCCTTGGAACGGCGCTGCCCTACGCGGGCTTATATGCACTGCTTGCCGGCGAAGCATACAGGCCGGAGCAGGCAGCCGTTGCGGAGTGGCTGCAAACGCTTGTCATGGTCGGGGAAAGCGCGGTTCTGGCGCGGGCTCACCCTTCATGGGCGCTTGCCGGCGCTGCCGTTTTACTGCTCGGCTGCTGCCGGGCTGTTCTTCAGCCGCAATCCGCCGATGATGAAGCATTGACCTTTCTGAGTCGCGATGGAAATTGACCGCGCTTTCAGCCGGCGCTGTTCGCATCCACCTGCTGTATGAGCGCTTGCTTCTATATCGTGGTTGAAGGGGATGACCCCGGGTTCGACACCTATGTCAACGGCCACGCACTGGCGCGCCATGAGGGTGAACTCGAAAACCTGGCGCAAACGCTCGGGGTGCAGCCGCTGCTGGACTTTTTCTCCGCCGACCGCAACTCCATGGCTATCCTGCTGGAGCAGGGCGCGGGCGACCCGGCGTGGGAGAAGTCCCTGCCCGATCCGCAGTGGTTTCTGCCGCGCGAAGGCCTCGAAACCGTCGACGCGCTTCTTGTTTTCATGGAAGCACATCCGGACGGATTTAACGGCGCGACCGGGACGATGCTCGATGAACTGCAAGGCTACCGGACCGTGTTGTACAAGGCAGCCAGCCGCGACCTGCGATGGCACCTGGCGGTCAGCTGGGAGTAGCATCAAGCTGCCTGGCGACCAGGCCTGGCCCAGGTGATCGCTGTTGTGACGGGGCGCACCCCCTCCTGCACCTAGCCGAATACCTTGCCCATGCGGCGGATCTGCGCGCCTACCCCGCGCAGCTTTTCCTCGATGTGCT
>CAXSBW010000060.1:0-19919 GCA_964235795.1 uncultured Acidobacteriaceae bacterium
GCAACCCGGAACCTGTTCTTCAGCGTCTCAAGTATGTTCCGCCCGAATTGGCGCGGATGAACTCCGCGGATCGATTCCGGGGATTAATTCCGGACGGGCACCCCAGAAGCTGAACCCTGAACGGCAAGATCAACAAGAAACGGCGAAGCAAAAAACGATCGGAGTGCCGTGAGCACAGCAGGACCTACGCAGCAGGCAAAGAACCCGGTACAGCATATGCGCCGCAATCCCCCGATTGCCGGCGAAGCAGAAGCCATCGCAGCCGCCCAGGGTGGAGACGGGCGGGCTTTTGAAACCCTTTACAGCCTTCACAAGCGGCGGGTGTACTCCTTGTGCCTGCGCATGCTGGGCAATGTGGCGGAGGCTGAAGACCTGACGCAGGAAGCGTTTTTGCAGCTTTATCGCAAGATCGGCACGTTTCGCGGCGATTCGGCGTTTTCCACCTGGCTGCACCGTCTGGCCGTCAACGTAGTGTTGATGCATCTAAGAAAGAAAGGCCTCCCGCAGGTATCGCTGGAGGAAACACTGGAACCGTCGAACGACGACGGGCCGCGCAAGGATATCGGGGCGCGCGACCTGCAGCTTTCGGGCTCGATCGACCGGGTCACCCTGGAGCGTGCGGTCGAAAATTTGCCGCCCGGTTACCGGTTGGTGTTTGTTCTCCACGATGTGGAAGGGTACGAGCACAACGAAATAGCAGGCATGCTGGACTGTTCGATCGGCAACAGCAAGTCTCAGCTGCACAAGGCGCGCATGAAGCTGCGCGACCTCCTGAAGTCTGGCCTGCGAAAGGAAACACAGGAATGAGAGACAACAGCGCCCCGGGTATCGGGAAAGACTGTGCCGCGTTTCAGGAAAAACTGCCCCAGTTGTTTGCGGTGGAAACAGATTTTCGATCAGAGCCGCATCTGCAAGCGTGTGAAAACTGCGCGGAGCTGGTGCGCGACCTCCAGTACATTGCCCAGCAGGCCAAGCTGCTGATGCCGATTCATGATCCCTCGCCTGCCGTGTGGGAGAACATTCGTTCGGCACTCGATCCGCTCGACTCCAAGGCGGAATAACAGGGACCGATCGATGAGGTCTTCGAGCAGCACGTACCGCCGGGTCGTCCTTTCCGGCTTCATGGGTGCGGGCAAAAGCACGGTCGGTCCTCTGGCGGCCGGGCTGCTTGGGTGGCTTTTTCTGGATGCGGACCAGGTGCTGGTGGAACGCGCCCGAATGCCGGTCGGGGAGCTTTTTGCCGTGCATGGCGAAGCGGCGTTTCGCCGGGAAGAAGCGCTGGTTGTGCAGGGGCTGCTTGCCCGTGAGCACGTGGTTATCGCGCTCGGCGGCGGGGCGCTTGAGCATGGGGCAACCCGCGACCGGCTCCAGGCGGACCCCGCAACCCTGGTGGTGTTTCTCGATACTCCCCTGGCCGTATCCGTTGAGCGTTGCCAGGCCGAGCCCGGCGCGGCGGACCGGCCTGTGCTTCGCGACAGGCAGGCGCTGGAAGCGCGATTCCTTGGGCGTCTCGAGTTTTACAGGGCGACAGCCGGGCTTACGCTTTCCACTGCCGGGCAGCAACCGGGCAGGCTCGCACAGTGGATCGCCGATGCGCTTCGCGATGCCCCTGCGGAGACGTCTTGACTGAGCCAACATGAGCTGCGCGACGGAGCCCTGCAGGGTCCGTCTGCCCTGCTACCATCAAAGGGTGGAGCCGCTGCCAACCTTCGCCTTTCGCATACCGGTCCAGCGGCTTTGTGCCCGGCCGGAGCGGGCGTGAACCCCGCTGTGGCGACGCGCAAACGGTGGACGGTTTCCAGTTCCGCCGCGGCCATCCCCGCGGCCATCCCCGTGGCGCCTGCTGATCCTTCCGTAGCCGACCCCGCAGCCTCACTTCATGATGTGAGCCGCCTTGCGGATTATGCCGAGTTATTCAAGGTTCGCGTGACCGCGATGATTGTGCTGACGGCCTGGGCGGGGTTCTACCTGGGCTCGCTGCGCTCGGGGCACAGCAGCCTGCAGCCTGCGCTGATCGGGGTGCTGCTCGGTATCGCGCTGGTCAGCGCCGGAGCGGCCGCGCTGAACGAGGCCTGGGAAGCGCGCACCGATGCCCTGATGAAGCGCACCGCGCAACGGCCGATGGCCGCGGGACGGATCGGTCGCCTGCACGGCATCTCGCTGGCCCTGGGAGTCGCGGCGGCGGGAACTGCGCTGCTGATGCGCGAGGGCAACGGCCTGACGGCTGTCCTGACTCTGTCAACGGCTGCCGGGTACGTGTTGATTTACACGCCGCTGAAGCGGGTCACGACCCTGGCAACTTTTCTGGGCGCGTTTCCCGGGGCCATGCCGCCGCTGCTGGGCTGGGTCGCCGCTCGCGGGCGCGTCGAGTGGCCGGCGGTGGCCTTGTTTGCACTGTTGTTTGTCTGGCAGTTCCCTCACTTCATGGCCATCGCCTGGCTGTATCGCGACGATTACCGCCGGGCTGCCATTCGGATGCTGCCGGTGATCGAGCCCGACGGGGCCTCGACTGCGCGGCAGGCGACGGTCTATGCGGTTTTGATGGTCCCGGTCAGCATCGCTCCCGTCTTTTTACACCTGGCGGGCTGGCCCTACGGGATAGCCGCCGGAGCGCTTTCCCTGGTGTATCTGGGCTACACGATTCGCTTTCGACGCATCACCGGAGCGGGCTCCGCAGGGGAAAGCAGGCGCTACGCGCGCGATCTGCTGCGGGTCAGCGTCGTGCACCTGCCGTTGTTGCTGCTTACGTTGATGCTGGACGCCACTGGTCGTTGAGGAGTTCTTCTATGTCTGCTGCCGTCGCGCCTGTTCTGTCCGGAGATTTGCAAGTGTCCGGTGCGAGTACGAATCCGATCGAGCTGCACGCGCTGTGTCACAACTACGGCGCGCGCCAGGCGCTGGATGCAATCAGCTTTGCCGTGCAGCCGCGGGAGATTTTTGGGCTGCTGGGGCCGAACGGCAGCGGCAAAACGACGCTGTTTCGCATTCTTTCGACGCTGATGCTGCCTTCGGCGGGCCGCGCGCGGATCGCCGGGTACGACGTTGCGGCCCAGGCGCGCGAGGTTCGTTCGCGGATCGGCATCGTGTTCCAGGCGCGCTCGGTGGACCTGAAGCTGACGGTCGAGGAAAACCTGATGCACCAGGGCCACCTGTACGGGTTACGCGGCAAAACGCTGGCGCGGCGCATCGAGGAAGTCCTGGACCGGGTGCTGCTGCGCGATCGCGCGAAGGATTTTGTCGAAACGCTTTCAGGCGGCATGCAGCGGCGGGTCGAGCTGGCCAAGGGCCTGATCCATGCGCCTTCCGTGCTGCTGCTCGACGAGCCCTCGACGGGGCTGGACCCTGGCGCGCGCCGCGACCTGTGGCAATACCTGCGAACCCTGCGCGATGAGGACGGGGTGTCGGTCCTGGTGACGACGCACCTGATGGAAGAGGCCGAGCACTGCGACCGCCTGGCGATCCTGAACGCGGGCAAACTGGTCGCGCTGGGTGCGCCGGAAGCTCTCCGGTCGGCGATCGGCGGCGACATCGTAACGCTTGATACACGCGGTCCGTCGGAAGCCGGCGAGTTGGCCCGGCAACTCCAGGGGCGCTTCCCTGCCGATCGACTTCACCCGTCGGTGCTGGGCGCGAGCGTGCGGTTGGAGCACCAGGCGGGGCACCGTTTTGTGACCGCGGCGGTGGAAGCCTTTCCCGGCATGATCGAAGGCATCCGCGTGCAGAAACCTTCGCTCGAGGACGTCTTTATTCAGCGCACCGGGCACCGCTTCTGGCGGGAAACCGGCGCCGAAGCAGAGCCTGACGCCCGCACACGTGAAACTGAAGCTTCGGAAGGCTTCAAGGAACCGCTTTAGCTTTTGAGGGGCAACAAACGATGGCTACCACTCTGACTCACGCTCCTGCTCTGCCCGCCACACGCATCGCGACCGCGCGGCCGTCCACGGCGGTGGCCGCCTACTCGCTGTGGCGGCGCGAGATCGTCCGCTTTTACCGCCAAAAGGCCCGCGTCGTGGGCGTGATCGCATCGCCGCTGCTGTTCTGGTTGGTGCTGGGCTCCGGTTTCGCGAACTCGTTCCACACGGCAGGGGGCGGCGGCAGCCACTACCTGGGCTACTTCTTCCCCGGCTCGGTCGCGATGATCGTGCTGTTCACGTCCATCTTTTCCATGATGTCGCTGATCCAGGATCGCAACGAGGGCTTTCTGCTGTCGGTGCTGGCGGCCCCGGTGTCGCGGTCGGCCATTGTGCTGGGCAAGGTGCTGGGCGGGGCGACGCTGGCCGCGTTGCAGGGTTTCGTGTTTCTGCTGTTCGCGCCCTTTGTCGGCGTCCACGCAAGTTTCGGCGCGGTGCTGCTGGGGATGGTTGTGATCGCGATGCTGGCTTTTGAGCTCACGGCGCTCGGCTTCACCATCGCCTGGCCCATGGACTCGTCGCAGGCCTTTCACGCGATCGTCAACCTGATCTTGATCCCGCTTTGGATGCTGTCGGGCTCCTTGTTTCCGGCGCAAGGCGCGTCGCCCTGGCTCCACGGGCTGATGCGGCTGAACCCGCTGACCTATGGAGTGGACGCGCTGCGAAACCTCCTCTTCCCGGCGCAGGCGACCGACGCGCCGCTGGCCGTCAACCTTCTGGTCACGCTCGGCTTCTGCGCGCTTTGTTTCGCGGCTTCAGCAGCCGCCGTCAACCGCCGTTCGCACAAGTCCGCGGCTTAGCTGTTTCCATGGAGCCCCGATGAACGAAGCCACGCTGCCACCGCTCCCCTCCCCTGCCGACAACCGCCCGGCGACGGTCGGCGTCCTCGCGATTCTCGCTGTCAGTGCGCTCGCGACCGCGTTTCTTTTGTGGCTGCTCTATGTGCACCATGCCCCGGCGGAGTTTCACGGGCGGCTGCGCTTTTTGCCGGCGCTCAACGCGGTGCTCAACGGGCTGAGTGCCCTCTCGCTGACGGCCGGGTTTGTGTTTATCCGACGGCGCGAAATCGCCCGGCATCGCGCGGCGATGATGACTGCTTTTGTCTTTTCGTCCGTTTTTCTCGTCTCCTATATCGCCAACCACGCGATCCACGGTGACACGTTGTACCCGGCGCATAACAGCCTGCGCCCCACGTACCTTTTATTGTTGGCCAGCCATGTGCTGCTTTCCATCGTGGCATTGCCCATTGTGCTGATCACGTTTTTTCTGTCGCTGTCCGGCCGCTTCCGGCAGCATAAAAAGCTCGCCCGATGGACGTTTCCGCTGTGGCTGTATGTGTCGGTCACGGGCGTGATCGTGTACCTGATGTTGCATGCGGCGGTCGGGCCGAGCTACTGACCGGTTTTCCCGCGACGACCCGGAGGTAATGTCAATCGGGGTTTCGGCCCGGTTTTCCTAGGCTTCCGGCTGCTATGCTGGCGCAGTAAACTTGTCGCTGAGGCAAACACATATGGCAAAGAGCATCAACAAAGTCACGCTGCTCGGCAATCTCGGCAAAGACCCCGAGGTCAAGTTCCTGCCCAGCGGGCAGGCGGTCGCCAATTTCAGTATCGCGACCACGTCGTCCATCAAGGACAAAACCACAAACGACTGGAAAGAAACGACCGAGTGGCACAATGTGACGGCCTACGGCCGCACCGCTGAAATCATTCGCGACTACGTGAAAAAGGGCAACAAGCTGTATGTCGAAGGTCGTTTGACCACGCGCTCGTGGGACGACAAGGAAACGAATAAAAAGGTTTACCGGACTGAGATCGTGGTGAATGAGCTGGTCTTGATCGGCGGTCGCGGCGACGGCGCGGGTGAAAGCGGCGGCGGTTATAGCCGGAGCAATGCTTCGTCCAGCACAGCCTCGTTCGACCAGCGCTCCCCTGCCCCGCAGGATGACTACGCCCACGCCGAGATCACCGACGACGATATTCCATTCTAGTGACCGGTCCGGAGCCCCCAACAGCCCGGTCCGCCCGGTCTGAAGGCTCGACTTTTTCATGGCGAAGCAACGCTCTTCTTTGACGGCCCTCCTGGTGCTGGGCCTGCTCCTGTTCGTTCTTTTTCTACTGTGGCGTTCACAGCCGTCCGGACCGGACCGAAGCAACCGGCGCAGGCCGGAAGCCGGCCATTCGCGCGCTCCATACCGCGAACGGGGCCGCGAGGAACAGCGGCGCCCGCGCGAAAACCGCGAACCGGAAGCGGCCTGCGAAACACTCGGGCTCCGGTGCGAGTCGCGGTATTTTGCC
Organism: uncultured Acidobacteriaceae bacterium; assembly: GCA_964235795.1. Classification (GTDB taxonomy): domain Bacteria; phylum Acidobacteriota; class Terriglobia; order Terriglobales; family Acidobacteriaceae; genus EB88. The sequence continues at coordinate 6,209 of CAXSBW010000060.1, forward strand.
GCTTGGCACGAACCGGAGATCTCCGGCTGCCGCACAGCTGTGAGCCATGGGTACCCGGTGCCCGACCCCCGGTGCACACCGGGCGGCGTCAACCCTTCGGTGACCGAGGAGGTGCTGCGCAACCCGGCCTGGCGCACCCGCTGCCTTCGCAACTGCGAATCGAGCGAGGCGGGCAAGCACGTCGCGTATGGCTGGTACAGTATCCGGAAACCGAAAGTGAACTCGGGCGAACAGCAGGTGTGCGAGCTCGACCACCTGGTGCCGCTCGAACTGGGCGGGGCCGACGGCCTGGGCAACATCTGGCCGGAGTGCGGGCCCGATGGGGTCGCGCTGAACAGCCGCGACTTCAAGAGGAAGGACCGGGTGGAAAGCTATCTGGCCGAGCAGGTCCGCGCCGGTCGCATGCCCCTTGCGACCGCGCAGCGCGGCATCGCCGAGGACTGGACGCAGTTTCTGCCGGCGGCGGACCGGTTCTGCACCGGCGAAGGCCATTGCTGAGGCGGGGCTAGAATGCGGAAGGGGAACGCATGCCGCTGACCGCGATCATCATCGACGACGAACAGCTGGCGCGGGAAGAGCTCGAGTTTCTGCTGGAGTCGGACGAGGACACCGAGGTGGTGGCGCTGGGCGGCAACGGCATTGAGGCGGTGGAGCTGATTCGCCGGCACAGGCCGGACGTGGTGTTTTTGGACGTCCAGATGCCGGGATTGGACGGGTTTTCAGTGCTGCGCAAGCTGCTGGAGGGGGGCGACACACCCTTGCCGCAGATTGTGTTCGCCACCGCGTTCGACCAGTACGCCGTGCGCGCCTTCGATGTGAATGCGATCGACTACCTGTTGAAGCCGTTTGACAAGGCACGGGTGTTGCAGGCGTTGGAACGGACGCGCGTCCGTGTCCGCGAGCGCGCCGGGGCCACGGTCGCGCCGGCGATCCACGGAACGGAAGCCCAGATCCACCAGCTGCTGCGCTTGATGGAGCAGACCAACGCGGGCAAGCCGTTGGCGGCGAGCAAGATCGTGCTCCAGACCGGCTCACGGCTGCTGCTGGTCGACCAGAAAGACATCTGCTTCGCGGCGGTCGATGACGGCACGATCACGGTCACAACAACTACCATCGAGGGGCAGTCGAAGTGCCGGACGCTCGAAGAGTTGCTGGAGTTGCTGGACCCTCACCTGTTCTGGCGGGCGCATCGCGGGTTCGTGGTGAACCTGAACCACATCCGCGAGGTGGTGCCGTGGTTTAAAAGCAGCTACCAGCTCAGAATGAGCGACAAAAAAGGCTCGGAGATCCCGGTGAGCCGGACGCAGACGCGGCGGCTTCGGGAGTTGTTCAAGCTATAGGAACACGTGAAAGTTGAGCGCCGGCTAAGTGCCTATAAGCCGACGCTGAGACATCCCAATCAGCGCGAAAGGGCAAGGTCGATGAGAGAGAAATGTGAAGATGACACCCAGAAGTAAGACGTACACCCGGAATGCGATATAGCTGATGCTGAGCATGGCGACTTCATGTTCATCCTGATCGAGTAAGCATGCAGCCTTCGTTTGTTGAGCTATATTCCACATCAGATAGCCGGCGTAGCCCAGAAAGATAGAAGCAGGAAATACAAATACCGACAGATAAGGGTTTACAACAGCGATCCGGCCGTGCAAAGAAAAACCACGCAATACATTCAGAAACACCAGTCCGTTGAATAACACTGCGATAGCGAAGTGTGTTGAACGCCAAGAACTTTTTATGAGAGTTCTTTTCCACTTAACAAGTGCTTCGCTTGAGATGTTGATGTATGCCATGGGGCACCTCAAACGTCAATCAACATATTTCTTCATATGCGCTGCATGTGGTCGGACCGGTCGCGGGATCGCCCCATCACAACCCAGCCGGCAGACAGCAGTGCCAGCAGGGCGATGATCGCCTGTGAGCACACGCAATACAGGCACCAGACCTGCAGCAGGTCGCGCTCGATATGGGTCAGGTAGAGGGCGTAGCAGAGCGCGGCGGCGGCACCGACCAGCAGCAGCTTGCGTCGCCCGAGCAGGGCAAGCACCAGCAGCAGCGTATAGCCCGCAATGCCCAGCGCGGCGACCGGGATGCCGTGGATCATGGCAAAGCGGCTGTGGTTCACAATGCCGCAGTCCCAGTGTGCATTGATGTCGCAAGGCTGGACGTCCGTTGAATAGTGGACCCGCAACGCGAGCGAAGATACGATAATGCCAAGGGCCGCAAGCAGTGTCAGCAGGATGCGCATGGGACGTGGTTTCTCCCCGGGCGGTTGGGCCCGACTATTCAGAGTTTACAGCCCGCCTGATGAGCAGGCCGACGCGGTTGAAGGAGTGATCGACATGGTGAAGTGGAGTCGGGGAGTTTTAGGGGTGCTGGGGACGGCTGCCCTGGCGGCAGGTGCCGCAGGCATGGCGCGGGCGCAATTTTCGCAGGCCCCGCAGGTACCGGCGGCCATGCTGGAGTCGCCCGCGCTGAAGCCGCCGGCCGGAGCGAATGTCGCGATCGTCGAGTTTTCAGACCTGGAATGCCCGGCCTGCGCCGCCGCGAACCCGACCCTGATGTCGGCTCGGGTGAAGTATCACGTGCCTTGGATGCGGCACGACTTCCCCCTGCCGCAGCACAACTGGAGCATGCAGGCGGCGATCGATGCGCGCTGGTTCGACGAGAAATCGCCGAAGCTGGGCGATGACTACCGCGATGCAATCTTCGCGCAGCAGCAGGCCATCAGCACGCCGGACGACCTGAACCAGGCCACGCAAAAGTTTGCGCAGCAGCACAATGTGCAAATGCCGTTTGTGGTGGACCCGCAAGGCAAGCTGGCGGAGCAGGTGCGGGCGGACCGCGACCTGGGGCGGCAGCTGGGAGTGAGCCGGACGCCGACCATCTGGGTGGTGACGGCCCACTCGCACGACCCCGGGCACTCGCTGGTGCAGGTGGAAGACCCGCAGATGCTGTTCTCATACCTTGACCAGGCGGTTTCCGCCACGTCAAGCCCGAAAGCCGCGCCCGCCAAGGCACACAGTACCCGCTAGCTCGTACACTGGATTTCGCACAAACGCGCCGCATGCGCGAGGAGTTGACCGATGGCCACCAAAGTAGCCGTGCCCGCCGACGCGGAGTTGAAAAGCGAGATCGCGGAGTGGATCGAAGCCTTCGACGAGGTGATCGTCGCCGAGGGTGCGGAGCAGGGTGCCGCGCTGATGGAGGCGTTGCGCAAGCGCGCCGGCGAGGCGGGCATCGCCGCGCCGGGCGAGCTCGTGACCGAGTACCGCAATACCATTCCGAAGCACGAGGAAGTGCCCTACCCCGGCGACCGCGAGCTGGAGCGCAAGGTCGAGTCGCTGATCCGCTGGAACGCGATGGCGATGGTGCACGGGCAGAATAAAAAAGATGCCGGCATCGGCGGACATATCGCGACCTATTCCTCGCTCGCGACACTGCTTGAAGTCGGGTTCAACCATTTCTTCCATGCGACCTATGGCGAGCAGCCGGGCGATTTCATCTACTTTCAGGGTCATGCCTCGCCGGGCGTGTATGCGCGCGCTTTTCTGGAAGGGCGTTTCGACGAGGAGCGCCTGCTGCACTTTCGGCATGAGCTGCGCGGCAAGCCGGGGCTGTCCAGCTACCCGCACCCATGGTTGATGCCCGATTTTTGGCGCTTTCCCACAGTCTCGATGGGGATCGGTCCGTTGAATGCGATCTACCAGGCGCGCTTTATGCGCTACCTTGAAAACCGCTCGCTGATCGCGAAAACGCCGCGCAAGGTTTGGGCGTTTGTGGGCGACGGCGAAACGGACGAGGTGGACACGCTGGGCGCGATCGCGATGGCTTCGCGCGAAAAGCTCGACAACCTGGTGTTTGTGATCAACTGCAACCTTCAGCGGCTGGACGGGCCGGTGCGCGGCAACATGCGCGTCATTGACGAGCTCGAAGGAATCTTCCGCGGCGCGAACTGGAACGTGATCAAGGTGGTGTGGGGCTCGGACTGGGACAAGCTATTTGAGCGCGACCACACGGGCCTGCTGCTGCAGCGGATGGAAGAGTGCGTGGACGGCGACTTCCAGGCCTTCAAAGCCAAGGGCGGCGCCTACCTGCGCAAGGAGTTTTTCGGCAAATACCCGGAGCTGCTGGAGCTGGTGGCTGATTACACGGACGAGCAGCTAGCCGCAATGCATCGCGGCGGCCACGACCCGGCCAAGGTTTATAACGCCTACAAGCGCGCGACCGAGCACACAGGCGGACCGACCGTGATTCTCGCGAAGACGGTGAAGGGTTACGGCTTCGCAGGGACGCAGGCCCGCAATGCTTCGCACCAGGAAAAGAAGCTGACCGACGACGCGCTGACCGCGTTTGCGAAGCAGTTCGACCTGCCGCTGAGCGACGAGCAGGCGCGCGATGCAAAGCCCTGGAAGCCTGCGGCGGACGCTCCGGAGATTGCCTACATGCAGGCGCGGCGACAGGCGCTGGGCGGGTACCTGCCGGCGCGCACCGTGAAGGCTTTCGAGTTCCAAACGCCGCCGATCGAGTTTTTTGGCGAGTGGACGGCAGGCTCCAAGGGCCGCGAAGTTTCGACCACGATGGGCTTTGTATCGATGTTGCGTTCGTTGATGAAAGACCCTGCCATCGGCAAGCTGATCGTGCCGATTGTGCCGGACGAGGGCCGCACCTTTGGGCTCGAGTCGGCGGTGCGGCAGGTGGGCATCTACGCGAGCGAGGGGCAAAAGTACAAGCCGCATGACGCGGACGTGATGCTGTACTACCGCGAAGAGCAGGACGGGCAGATTCTCGAAGAAGGCATCACGGAGGCCGGCTCGATGGCTTCGTTCACAGCCGCGGGTACCGCTTACTCGAACTACGGGCTGCCGTCGATTCCCTTCTACATGTACTACTCGATGTTCGGGTTTCAGCGCGTCGGCGACATGATCTGGGCGTTCGCGGACTCGCGCGGCAAAGGTTTTCTGATGGGCGGGACGGCGGGCCGAACCACGATGCTGGGAGAAGGCCTGCAGCACCAGGACGGCCACTCGCACCTGCTGGCCTCGACCGTGCCGACCTGCCTGAGCTACGATCCGGCCTACGTGTATGAGCTCGCGGTGATTGTGCAGGACGGTATGCGCCGCATGTACGGGGAGCGCGAAGACTGCTTTTACTACATCACGATGTACAACGAGGATTACGCGATGCCGGCGATGCCGGAGGGCGTGCGCGACGGCATTGTGCGCGGACTGTACCGGCTGCGCGCGGCGACACTTTCGGCTTCAGCCGACAAGCCGACGGACAAAAAGAAAGGCAGGCCTGCTCCGGTCGCGCAATTGCTCGCCTCGGGACCGATCGTCAATGAAGCGTTGCGCGCGCAGGAAATCTTAAGCGAGAAGTACGGCGTGGCTGCCGATGTGTGGAGCGTGACGAGCTGGAACGAGCTGCGGCGCGATGCACTGGAAGCCGAGCGCTGGAATCGTTTGCACCCGGTTGAAGCGGAGAAGCAGCCTTACCTGCTCACCGCACTGCGCGACGCCAAAGGACCGATTGTGGCAGCGAGCGATTACATGAAGACCCTGCCGGACCAGCTGGCTCCCTGGCTTGGCGCGCGGCTGGTCACGCTCGGCACGGACGGGTTTGGGCGCTCGGACAACCGCGAGCACCTGCGTCGACACTTCGAGGTCGATGCGGCATCAATCGTCGCGGCGACGCTTTCAAAGCTGGCGCGCGAGGGCTCGTTCGACAAGGCACGAGCGCAGGCTGCGTTCGCGGAGCTTGGCGTGGATACGGAAGGGATCAACCCGGCTCGGTTGTAGCGGAAGCTCTTTCGCCGAGAACTGACTCATAGGCGATCAGGGTGGCCGTCCTATTTCGCCCTCGCATTGAGGAGCCGAAGATGCCGTTCAGGAACTGCTGAGCAGATGGATCACCTCATGCATCCCACTTGCAGGAGTTTTCAGAGTTATGCCTGCAATTGTTACAACCGTGCTCGAGCAGACGTTTTGCAGTGAGAAAGACCGTGAGCATCTGGCCGCACAGGGTTTTATCACGGTGCCCGGAGTGACCGACCGGGAAGATGCGGCTGAAGTCCGTCAGCTGATTGAGCCCTTGTTTGAACAACGGGTCGGCTTTGACGAGGGTCGTCAGTTCGACATGGCGGGGGTCGACGACAAGGGCAAAGCGCCCAAGCTCCCCCAGATTCTCGCACCGCGAACGTTCGCGCCGGGCCTTGAAAAAACAAGGATGTTCCGAAACGCGCATAGGCTGGCCCGTGAGTTACTCGGGCCGAAGGCGACGTTTGTTTTCGATCACGTCATCAAGAAGCCGGCGTACGATGGCGCTGTCACGCCGTGGCACCAGGATGAAGCGTTTCACGATCCGATGTTTGTCTATGACGAGATCAGCATCTGGGTGCCGTTGCAACCGGTAAACTCCACAAACGGCTGCATGCAATTTATCCCGGGTACCCCTGAAGTGCTGCCGCACGGTTCGCCGAACAATGACAAACGCATTCATGTCGTCGAATGTGTCGCGGGGTTCGATCCGAAGAACGCGGTAGCCTGCCCGCTTGAGCTGGGATGGTGCACCGTGCACACCGGTCGCACGGTTCATGGTGCGGGAGCCAACCTTTCCGGGAGCCCCCGCTATGCCTACATCATGGTTTTTGAGAATCCACGGGTGCGGCGCACCCAGCCGAGAGTGTTTCCCTGGCAGCAGGCGGAACCAACCACTTCACGTGCCGAGCGAGCGCGGGTGTGGCGACGCAAGGGCGGCTATGCGGTGCTCGCATGGCGGCGTGTCGTGCAGGCGTTTGTTCGTATGGCGAAGCCGCGCGACAGACAGTGACATTGCCTGGTACGCGCGGCGACTAGACCGGCCCTTAAGCCTGGCTAGCACGCCGCACTGTCGGTGTCTCGCGATGCAAGGGAGCCCGATCGATCCGATCGCGCGAGCTCCCGGTCCCCATCAAAGCTTCAATGCCGGTAAGCGACCTCCAGCGTGAGGATCTCGTAAGGGTGGATGGGCACAGTCGCGATGTTGCCGGCGACCGGCACGGACGCGCCGTGGTCGGTCTCCATCAGGTTGCTGACGTGGGCTTCTGTCGCGCCCGGCGGCAGCGTCACCTGCACGTCGCCGGACTGCCCGGCGTACTCGTACATATGCAGCACCAGTGCGTCGGAATCCTCGGCTTTTTTCATCGCAGTCAGGATGACATTGGGCGCGGCCAGGGAAGCGAAGCTGTGCCGGGCCGGCAGCGCGCCCGTGTGCGATGCGACCTGCATGGCTGTGAGCGGCACATTGAACTCATAGCCGTGCTCTACCGTGCCTGCGGCTTTCCAGTCACCGGCGTGCGGGTAGAGCGCGTAGGAGAAGTGCTGCGGGCCCTGGTCGGCTTCGGCATCAGGGCTGGTCGGCGAGCGCAGCAGCGTCAATCGCAGCAGGTTACCCACCGCATCGTAGCCGTACTTGGAGTTGTTCAGCAGGGAGAAGCCGTGCTGACCGTCGCCTTCGTCGGCCCAGCGCAACGCGGGCACCTCAAAGCGCGCTTTTTCGAAGCTGTTGTCGCGGGTGGTGGGGCGCTCGATGGAGCCGTAGGGAATCTCATAGGTGGCGTTTTTGCTTGCTGCCGCCAGCGGAAAAGCTGCTTTCAGCAGGATGTGGCGCTCGCGCCAATCAACATCCGTTGTGACAACGGCGTGATCCGCCCCGGCTCCAAGCGCGATCTCCTGCGTGAAGGTCGAGCTTTGCCACTTGCGCTTGACGCGGATCGCGGCGCGCAGGGGGGTGTGCTCGACGAGCTCGACCGATTCAACGGAGTTGATTTTTATTGCCGGCACATCGTAGGTGCCGGGATCGATGTTCCACGCATCGAAGTTTTTCGGCTTGTCGACATAGGCCTGCAGCTCGTTGCCGCAGGCACCGCCGGCCAGCGTTTCAAAACGTGCACGCTTATCAAACAGGCTGGTGATGCAGCCGGTTTGTTTGTCGACTGTGACACGCACATGGTCGTTTTCGAGCGTGAGCCCTTCAGCCTTCAGGTCGCTCGCGAAGTTCTTTTTACCCGGCACCACATGCAGGACGGCGTAACCGAGCGCCGGCACTGATGCCGCGCGCACCAACAGCTTCATGCTGTGCGTTCCGGTGTCGGAGGCGAGCACCTGTGACGGCAGCACAGTGCCCTTGTCGTCGACCACGGAAACTTCGCCGGACGCGTCCGGCAGCTGCACCTCCAGCGTGACCGGGCCGGAGCGCTCCCGGCCCAGTGAGTTCCACACCAGCACCGGTATGCCGGCGCCCTTCGAGGTATCCACCTGCGCTGCAAGGGCATGCATTGAATCCCCGGAGACCTTGTCGGTTTCGAGCCGCACCCTTTCAAAATCCTTTTGCGCGTCACGGTAGATAACCGCAATGCCGGAACCGGCGGCGAGATCGTGGAAATCATTGAACGCGATCTTTTTCCAGGCATCGGTCAGCTCGGCATTGGGGTACTGACCGCTGCCCAGCCATGCGAGCGACGCGTACTTTTCAGCATCGAGTGTTTCCCGTTCACTGTCGCGCATGCTCTGCTTGTGTTTCGTCTGCGTGGTGAAAACGCCGCGATGGTACTCGAGGTAGAGTTCGTCGTTCCAGGTCGGCACACTGATCTGGCCATCGGGGGCAGCCGCGGGATAGGTATAGCCGTCGGCGAGCGAACGATAGTTCCAGGTTTTTGCGTCGGCCACCACTTTCGGCGCCACGTTCTGGAAGAAGCTTTCCGCCGTGCCGAACTTCATCGCCGGGATGACCTTGTCGGGCGCGGCCCAGTGCATGCCTTCATCCAGCATGGCGCGGGTGGGGCCGCCGCCGTGGTCGCTCACGCCGAACAGGTCCATGGCCTCGGGCAGGCCGGGCGACTTTTTGCGGGCGTCCGCCAGGTCGATCGAGAGCCGCACAGGATTCAGGCTCTGGTTGCCATAGTCATGCGGGAAGTAGGTCAGCACCTTGCTGCCGTCGGGCGACTGCCACCAGAACAGCTTGAACGGCAGCTGGTTGATGTCGTTCCACGACATCTTCTGCGTGACGAATGTGTCGATCCCGCTCTTGCGATAGATCTGCGGCAGCTGCCAGTTGTAGCCGAACGAATCGGGGTTCCAGCCGATGTGAACGTCGACGCCGTACTCCTTCTGGTAATAGCGTTTGCCCAGCAGGATGGAGCGCGCCAGCGATTCGCCGTCCGGCAGGTTCAGATCAGGCTCAACCCACATGCCGCCCACCAGCTCCCAGCGCTTGGCGGTGATGTCGCGCTTGATCTCGTCGTTCAGTTCCGGGTACTTATCGGCCAGCCAGTCGTTGTACTGCGCAGCCGACTGCGTAAAGGTGGCCGTTGGGTACTCCTTGAGCAGCTGCGCGGCGGTGCCGTAAGTGCGTCGCACCACGTCGATGGTCTCGCTCTCGGGCCACAGCCAGGCCGCGTCGATATGGGAGTTGCCGGTCTCGTGGAAAGCGACCGGCGCGAGCATGGGCTTGAACGCGGCCAACTGGTCCTGGGCCGCGCGGAGCGAAGCATCGAAGCGCCCCTGGCTGCCCGCGCCGGGCGTATCAAGCGCGTGCGTGTCCACCGCCGCCACTGCTTTTTCAAGCACCGCCTGGTCTGCTGAAGCATTTTTCGACAGCGAAGGAATCAGCGCCTCGATGGAAAGCACCTCGTCGCGGAAGTCGCCGGGGTTGGGCCGGTTCTCCGGGTACTCGATCCTGAGCATGGCTCCACGAAAACGCTTGGGGCCGCCGGTGGCGAGGAGTTTGACAGCCACGACGAATCGCTCGCCGGGTTTCGCGTTTTCGGTCAGCACGATCGGTTCCAGGTCAGCCCCGAGCGCGACGCGCCGGCCGTCCAGGTACACGATCTGGGTCACGTCGCCGTCGGACGAAGCCTGGAAGCGAAAGGAGATGCGTGCGCCGGTGGGATCATAGCCGGCGATGGTTTTTGGAACCTCGATCACGCTTCGGTACCAGGCGGCCTCTTTGGGAGCCTCGCTCCCGGGCGCGGCCGTGGACCAGCCTGCGTCGTCGAGCGCGAGCGCTTCGCCATGCGGCAGGTCTCCGGCATGGAAACGCCACTGGTTGGCCTCCAGCCGATTCAACGTGCTCAAACGCTCCAGGGTCGCCTGCGCCGAAGGCGGCAGCTTGTTGATGAGCTGCTGCACGTTCTCAGGAATGCGCCTTTGCGCGGAAGCAGGCATCGCAGCAGCCGTCCACACCGACAGGCAGGCTGCCAGCACGGCAGCCTGCCTGCACCCCGGCCGACGGGTCCCCTGCCGACCCCACTGCTCACTACGCTGACTGTTTGGCTTGCTGTTTCGCTGATGCTTCCGCTGCTTTCGGCTCAAGGCAGTTTCCTCTCCGTTCATTCCGTTGATAAAGCTCGGCAACCACTTGCCGCCCTTCCTGTTTCCGCTTCCGGGCTCCAATGTCCGGGAACGTTTCCAGGCGCGACCCCTTATAAATAGCCGCTTCCGGCGGCAACTGTAAAGTTTTTAGCGCATCGCGCCCACTTCGCGCCCACTTTTCGATGAGGCGCGCGCCCGAGGCGGCAGCAAAACCGGAGCACGGCGTGCCGGGCGCAAAAAAAGACCAAGCCTTTCCCATGTATTCTCGGGATGCGACAACCAACGCAGCTGGAAGCAGGTGATACCCGCGCATGACTCCTTTATGACTTCAAAGAGCTCTCAACCGACATTGGCCGATGTGGCGCGGGCAGCGGGCGTCGGCGTAGCCACGGCTTCGCGGGCGCTCAACGGGGGAACCCATGTAAGCCCGGCAACGCACAAACGGGTGCAGGCGGCCATCCGTCAGCTCGGTTATCTGCCCAACCACGCGGCGCGCATCCTGAAAGGGGGCCGCACAAAGACCGTGGGCCTGATGGTGCCGAGCATCGCCGACTCCTTTTTCGCAAGCTGCGCCGAAGCGGCCGGCACCGTGGCGCGCAGGCATGACACGCTGCTGATTGTTGCCGTGAGCCATAACGATCCGGACACGGAGATGAGCAGCCTGGGTGTACTGATGCGACATCGTCCGGATGGGCTGCTGCTGGTACCGTCAAGCGCAGAAAGCCGCACACTGTCGAGTTTCGTTCGCAGCAGCACGGTGCCGATTGTGACCTTTGACCGGCCCATTCCGCATGCGAGCGCCACCGTGCTGACTGACAATTTTGAATCGGCAAAGGCGGGCACGGCTCACCTGATTGGGCACGGCTACAAGCGAATTCTATGCCTGAGCGGCGAACCCGGCCTTTACACGATTCGCGAGCGCCTGCGCGGCTATCGCAAAGCGATGAGCGAGGCCGGACTTGCCATGCTTGAAGACGTGAACTACGACGAAGGGCGAGCCGCCGAGGCCCTGCGCAGGCACCTGGGCAGCCCCCACCCGCCGGATGCGGTGTTTACGCTGAAGAACAGTGCCACGATCGCGACCTTTCAGGCGCTCCAGGAGCTTCGAGTCGCGGTGCCGAAGCGGCTTGCCTTGCTTGGTTTTGACGATTTTGCCTTGGCGGGCACGCTCCGGCCGGCGTTGAGCGTGGTGCAGCAGCCGATCGAAGAGGTCGGACGCAGGGCCGCGGAGCTGCTGTTCGCACAGCTGGAGCGGGTGCCTGGCAGCGACAGCAAGGCCCGGTCAACCAAGCCGCTGGTGCTGCCGAGCCGTCTTGTGCTGCGCGGCTCGTGCGGCTGCAAGGAAAACCCGGCGGTCTAGCGGGCTTGCAGGCGACTCTCTCTTAAGCCGTATCGCCACTGGTTGCGCTGTGCTTCGGATTCATGCGGCGTATTCTAAAACAGGGCCGGGCACGTTGAGATCGCTCTTTCGGTCTCGAACGGTGCGCGCACGGCACCTTTCACGATGGATGGTTCATGCAGCACATACTTGTTACCGGCGGTGCCGGTTTTTTTGGCGGCATCCTGAAAAACCGCTTGCTGCGCGACGGCTACCGGGTCACCAGCATCGACCGTATCGCCGATAGTGAACAGCACCCGAACCTGTTCAGCGTCAAGGCCGACATTCGCGACAAGGTGCTGGTCGACGAATTGTTCGCGCGCAGCCGGTTTGACGGGGCGATGCACTGCGCGGCTGTGCTGGCGCACGGCTCCTCCCTCGACGAACACGACCTGTGGACTTCAAACGTGGACGGGACGCGGTGCATCGCGGAGGCCTGCCGACTGCACGGTGTCCGCAAGCTGGTGTTTACCTCCACCAACTGCCTGTGGGCCGCGCCGCTGGGCCGCGCCGTGCGTGAGGACGACGAGCCGCTGCCGATCGAGATCTACGGCAAGTCCAAGCTGGCCGGCGAGCAGGTTCTGTCGGAGTTCTCACAGGACCTCGACATCGTGACGCTGCGCTGCCCCACGATTATCGACAGCGGTCGACTGGGCCTGCTGGCGATCCTGTTTGAGTTCATCCACGACAACAAAACAGTGTGGGTGGTGGGCGAGGGTTCAAACAAGTACCAGTTTGTGCATGCGCAGGACCTGGCCACGGCCTGCATCCGGGCGCTGAGGCATGAGCGCGCGGACACCTTCCATATCGGTTCGGACAATGTGAAGTCGCTGCGCGAAGTGTTTCAGGCTGTGATCGATACCGCGGAAAGCCGGTCGCGCGTGCGCTCCATGCCCAAGGGTCCGACACTCGCGATGATGCAGCTGGCGCACAAGCTCAAGGTGTCGCCGCTGGGGCCGTACCACTACCGCATGATCGCCGAGGACTTCATCTTCGATACCACGCGCATCCGGGAAGGGCTGCAGTGGACGCCGACCCTGACCAACGAGCAGATGCTGACGCGGGCCTACCAGTATTACGCAGGGCGGCGCGACGAAATCCACGCGCGCACGGATGTGTCGGCGCACAACAAACCGGCTGCCATGGGCATTATCCGGCTGTTGAAATGGGTCTCGTGATGCGCAACTCTGGCCCACTCCTCGCATGGGCGCTGCGCACGTCTACGCCTTTGAAATAAGCCTATGGAGCTTGTAGGTAAAATCGCGGAGCTTTGGCGCTACCCGGTCAAAAGCATGGGAGGCGAGTCGCTGCGGGACGCGTGGATCGGCCGGCCTGGATTGCAGGGCGACCGCATGCTTGCGTTTGAAAGCGACGCGGCGGCGGTCGGCAAGCCGCTGGTGAGCGGGGCCGAACGCACCGCGATGCTGCGCTGCACCGCGCGTCATGTCGAGCCTTTTTCAGGCACGGCCGACCCGTCAAAGGTTGAGGTCCGGACGTGGAATGACACTGTGTACCGGGCTGACGACCCTGCATTGATTGCGGCTTTGCAGGCAGGGCTGCCGGATGCGAAACCGATGTCGCTGCGGGTCTGCGAGCAGCCCGCGATGGACTGCCGCCCGGTGGCGCTGCTCTCGCTGGGAACGCTGCGGCAGCTCGGCGAAGAGTGGGGCTCGCCGGTGCTTGCCGATCGTTTTCGCGCGAATTTTCTGCTTGATCTCACGGAAGCAAGCGGCTTTGCCGAAGATGCTTTTGTAGGTCGGACCCTGCAGATCGGCGAGCATGCCCGGCTTGCCATCACAGAGCGCGACCCGCGCTGCCGAGTGGTGACGCTGAACCCGGCCACCGGCGAACGCGACCCGCGGCTGATGACGCATCTTGCGCGCAGGCACGAGGGCAGGGTGGGCATCTACGCAGTGGTGGTGACCGCCGGACCGGTTGCCGTCGGGGATCGAGTGACCCTGGTATAGCGCGCGAACCGGCTCTCGAT
>CAXSBW010000061.1:0-19151 GCA_964235795.1 uncultured Acidobacteriaceae bacterium
CGTTTACCTCAATGTAACCGTGATCTTTCTTTGGTCGCCGCCGGTTGTGTCCATGACGATTTCGCCGGCGGCGCGGCGCTGGATCGTCGGAAACTTTTCGCCCCACTCGACCAGCACCAGCGCATCATCCTCCATCAGCTCGTCGATGCCGAGCTGCTCGACCTGGCGCTCGTTCTCAAGCCGGTACAGGTCCAGGTGATACAGCAGGACGGGCTTGCCGTTTCGCTCGCCCTCGTACTCGTGCACAAGGGTAAAGGTGGGGCTCGTCACCTCGTCGCGCTCGGCCGCGCCCAGGGCTTCGGCGATACCCTTGACCAGGGTCGTTTTCCCGGCGCCGAGAGTGCCGGTCAGAATCAGCAGGGCCGGGAGCGTGATCGCCTCGAGTAACTGTGCGCCGACACCGATGGTTTCCGCGGCTGTTTCGGTTTGGAACTCCAGTTTGCGCGTCGCCAGTTCTTCGGTCATTGCGGCAAGCCCTCCCACCAAACATACCCGTCTTTGTCGTGTACGCGGTAGCGAAAGGCGCGCCAAAGGTTTGACAGCACATCCGTGACCAGCAAAGTGTGTTCGTCCTGCTCGCGAACGGCGAGGTCGGCGGCCAGGCCATGGAGGAAAACCGCGGCCTCGACCGCCTCTTCCAGCTGCGCCGGGTACTGGGCGATGCAGGCCGCGACGATGCCGGTCAGCATGTCGCCGGAGCCGCCCTTGGCCAGACCGGGGTTGCCGGTGGTGTTAACGGCAACCATCCCGCCCGGGTGCGCGACCAGGGTGCGCCAGCCTTTCAGGACGAGTGTGACGTTGTGCTCGGCTGCAAAGCGGCGCGCGAGACCGATGCGATCTTTTTGCACGTCAGGGATCGACATGCCGGCGAGCCGGGCCATCTCGCCGGGGTGCGGTGTCAGCACGATCGGCTGCCGGTGGTCCTTGAGCCGTGTCAGGTCTTTCGCGAGGATATTGAGAGCATCGGCGTCAAGCACCAGCGGGACGGTGACGCGCTCGAGCAACGCGTGAACCAGTGCCGCCGCTGCTTCGCTTTGCCCCAGGCCGGGGCCGCAGGCGACAAGGGTCTTCTTTTCGAGAAGGGCGTCGAGCGGCTGTCCAAAAAAGCTGATGTCAAGATCGCCGCCCGGGTTCTCGGGCAGGGGGGTCGTCATCAACTCCGGCGCGATCAGCGCGACGGTGTCGAGAATGGATTGCGGCACCGCGGCGGTGACAAGCCCCGCTCCGGCGCGCAAGGCCGCGAGCGAGGCCATCGACGGCGCGCCGGCCTTGCCGTGGCTGCCGGCCAGCAGCAGCACATGCCCGTGGCGGCCCTTGTTGTCGTCAGCCCGGCGCGGAACCTCCGTGATGCGCTTGGCAGAGCCGGTCCAGCGTAGGTCCTGTGCCGACAAAACGGCTTCGTCCGGGGAGCCGATCGGGGCGATCACGATGGGCCGGGTCGCCGAGCCGGTCAGGTTGCCAAACGCATGCGCCAGTTTGGGCGCCGTAAAGGTGAGCACGGCATCAGCCCGCACCGCGCCCGGCTGCTCGTCATCGAGCGAGTCGGCGTCCCACCCGGAAGGCAGATCGACCGCGAGCACGGGGGTCGGCATGGGCTGGATCCGTTCGCGGAGCGCAGCGGCAACGCCCCGAAGCGGCGGCTTGAACCCGGTCCCGACCATCGCGTCCAGGATCAGGTCGGCTTCCACGAAAAGCTTGATCAACGCGGGGCTTTGGAGGTCAGACTCGCCCGGAACTTCGGTATACGCGACGCGCGGCTGACCACGCTCAAACATGGCCAGCGGATCGCCCTGTAACTCATCGCGACGACCCAGCAACAAGACGTGCGGCTCGAGACCCGCTTCGGCGAGCTTGGAGGCCGCCATCAGGCCGTCGCCGCCGTTATTGCCCTTGCCGCACAACACCACAAGCCTGCGCGCATCGGGAAAGTGCCGGAGGACAAAACGCGCGATTGCTTCCCCCGCGTGGGTCATCAGGGCTGTCAACGACACGCCGTACTGCGCGGCGGTCAGCCGGTCGGTCTCGCGCATCTCGGCGGCGGTCAGAACCTTCATGCGCCGTCAGACACAAAAAAGCCGTCCGCGGTTGCAGGCGACTTTTTGTGTCTGAAGTGCAGGACCCCCTGCACGGCCTTCGACCGCTTCGTGGCTTGTCTTCGCAAAGGCTGAACAGCCTAGCGCGAGGAAGTGCCCGGCACCGGCAGGCCGCTGTTTTCGCGCGAGGCAAAGTAGGAACGATCCCACAGGTTTTTGTAGAAGTAGCCGGTCAGCTCGGCGGCTTTCGGGCCAAAAGTCGCGCGACCGCCCTCCAGGAAGATGACCGTCACGATGCGCCCGTACTGCTGCGTATCGGCAAAGCTCGCGAACCATCCGAAGCGAGTGCCGTCGTTCGAGCAGGTGCCGGTTTTGCCCATCACCGGGAACTGGTTGAATGAGGCCTTGAGCGAGCGGGCCGTGCCCCAGCCCACTGCCCCGGCCATGCCGGGCTCGATCTCCGGAATCAGGTTCTTGATATTGAGGGTGCGCTTGATCCGTGGCTGAAAGCCGGCGATCGCCTCCGTGCTGGTGGGGTGCTGCAGGTAGAAGAGCGTGCCGCCGTTCGCGATGGCTGAGACCAGCGCACCCAGTTGCAGGGGGGTCATGGAGACGCCCTCGCCGAAAGAGCACATACGGCCCACGCCGCCTTTCGAGTCCGGCAGCGGCTGCGACGGGTAAACACCCAGCTGCTCGTTCGGGATGTTGTAGCCGGCCAGCTCGCCCAGTCCAAACTGGTTGGCATAGTGACGGACGCGGTCGAAACCGAGGCGGCGGCCCAGCACCTCGAAGTAGGGATTGACCGACTTGGCGAGCGCGGTCGTCAGGTCGAGCGAGTAGCGGCCGCCCAGGTTGACCTGCGTGTCCTTGGTGATAATGCCCTCGGACAGCGCGGCGAGCGCGACCGAAACCTTGATGGTGGAGCAGGGCTCGGCACCGCTGGAAAGCGCAAGCTTCTGGTTGACCATGGCCAAAATTCGGCCATTGTCGGGATTGATCGCGACGACCGTGCCGTACATATTGCCGAGCGCGTCCAGGGCGGCCTGGCGCACGACCGGGTTTTCACCGGTGGTGATGTCGCCCTGGCCCACGTCCTGAGTCGTGAACGAATCGGCTGTGAAAACCTCACCATAATGGTGACGGACCGACACGCGTCGCAAACGGCCATTGCGGCCCCGGACCAGGCGGCTGGTGGTGTGGGTGGCCGTGATGTAGCGGGCACCGCGCCCGGCAACCCGGTGCGAGTGCGCAAGCGAAGCCAGGTGGCGACGCGCGCGAGGACTCTCCTGCACGCGGGTCGCGCGTGCATGATGGTGGCGCGTGCCGGCCACGGCAAAGCTGCTCAGGGGCAGCAGCAGAAACATCCAAACCGCGAAAAGGTGCAGAAACCGTCGCATGCGGGTCGCTTTCAATGCCCGGAGCGGATGGGAAACCGCCGGGTTCCCGGCATTCGCGCCGGAGCGTCAATCGGTCAATCAAGCGCGTTGTCCTGTAAATGAGGAATGCCAATTGCGATTGCTGTTCCTCGGTTCAACAGTCCATTGCGTAAAGGTGATGCACTCACTCTAGCAAAGCTTTTTCATTTCGCAAGTGAAAGTGTGCTCCGCTAGTTACCTCCGCGTCGAAGATACGCCGGAATCTCGAGCTGGTCCTCCCCCGGAAGGCTGCTATGGAGGTCGGGGGCATCCGTAAAGGAGCGTCCAGGAGACGGCGCGGTGGCAGGTTCGGACCGCGTTTCTGTAAAGAAGGAATCCTCAGCCTCGCGGCGCGGCAAAAAGATCTCCTGCTCTGCCAGGAGAGCGTTTGGGCGCGGAGCGGCAGCCGGCTCTGCTTCCCACTCGCTCGCAAAGCGGGGTTTGCCGGCCGGGACAGGCGGCACGGCAGGGGCTTTCGGGGTGGTTGCCTGCGCGGCGGCAGCGAGGCTGTTGCGCTTTTCCGGGCCGCTCTGGCGAAAGCCGGTCGCGATCACCGTGATCTTGACATCGTCGCCCATCGTTTCATCGAGCACCGCGCCGAAGATGATGTTGGCGTCCTCGTGCGCGGCGCTCTGGATCAGCGTGGAAGCGGCATTGACCTCGGACAGCTTGAGTGAGGACGAGCCCGAGATGTTGATCAGGATGCCGCGCGCGCCGTCGATCGCACCGTCCTCAAGCAAGGGGGAGGCCATGGCGGCCTGGGCGGCGGCGATGGCACGGTTCTCGCCCGAGCGCTGCGCCGTGCCCATCACGGCGTAGCCCATGCCGGCCATGGTGGTCTTTACGTCGGCAAAGTCGCGGTTGATGATGCCGGGGATCGTGATGATGTCGGAGATACCCTGGACTCCCTGCCGGAGCACGTCGTCGGCAACACGGAAGGACTCAAAGAAGCCCGCGTCCTGCGCGACGGCAAGCAGCTTTTCGTTCGGGATCACGATCATCGTGTCGACGGAGTCGAGCAGCTCCTGCATGCCGCGCTCGGCCTGGGCCATGCGGCGCTTGCCTTCAAAGCCGAAAGGCCGGGTGATGACGGCGACAGTAAGCGCGCCCATCTCACTCGCGAGCGAGGCGATTACCGGGGCCGCGCCCGTGCCTGTGCCGCCGCCCATGCCGGCGGTCACGAAAACCATGTCCGCGCCTTCAAGCGCCTCGATGATCTTTTCGGAGTCTTCAAGCGCGGCGCGGCGCCCCATGTCGGGGTTGGCGCCCGCGCCCAGGCCGCTGGTCAGCTTGACGCCGAGCTGCAGCTTGACCGGCGCGGAGGAAAGCTGGAGCGCCTGCACATCGGTATTGGCGACGATGAACTCGACGCCCTCCACACGCGCCGCGATCATGCGATTCACCGCGTTGCCGCCGCCGCCGCCCACGCCGATGACCTTGATCTTGGCCCCGGTCGGGATTTCATCGTGGTACTGGATCCGCATCTCTTCTCCACCGTTCATGCCCTGTGTTTCTCCCTGCTCCATTGTCCGCTATCCCGCGATCCCGGTGTTTCCTATCTGGATACCGGCGACTAGATGCTCCCGGCAAACATGGACCGAAGCCTGGCCCGGAGCGACCCTTCGCTCTGCGCGCGCGCCAGGCTCGTGCGATGGGCATAGAGCATCAGGCCGACCAGCACCGCGTACTCCGGCTGCTGCAGTTCGCCGGGCATGCGCGACAAAGGCACCGGCGCGCCGAGACGCGCAGGCACCCGGAGGATGCTTTCCGCCGTGTCAAGCATGCCGGCCAGCCGGGCGCCGCCGCCGACCAGTACGCAGCCGGAGCCCAGGGCTTCCAGCACCGCGCCTGTCCGCAGGGTTTCGCGGATGAGCGAAAACAGCTCTCGCGCGCGGGGCTCCAGTATTTCGGCGAGCGCCCGCTGCCGGATGCTGCCGCGCGGAGTGCCGGATGGATCCCCTTGCCACTCGATCTCGCTGTTCTGTGAAACAGCGGTCACGACCGCGTGGCCGTACTCGCGTTTCAGGTACTCTGCCTCGGGAATGCCCAGGTGCTGGCCCACAGCCAGATCGTTGGTGAAATGGTCGCCACCCACCGGGACCACGGCCGTGTACACAACCGCGCCCTCAAAGTAGACGATGAGCTCGGTGGAACCGGCACCGATGTCGATCAGGCAGCAGCCCAGCTCGCGCTCATCGGCGCTGATGGAACTTTCGGCCGCGGCAAGCGCTTCGTACACGGTTTCGGTCACCTCAAGCCCGGCCTTGTTGGCGCAGGTCACCAGGCTTTGGTGGGCAGAAGCCGAGCCGGTGAGCAGGTGCAGGGAGACTTCAAGCTGGTGGCCGACCATGCCGACCGGGTCGTGGATGCCGGGTACCTCGTCGAGCAGAAAGTGACGCGGCAGCAGGTGGAGCACCTCGCGGTCGCTCGGCAGCGAGATCGCCCGGGCGCGGTCGGCGGCTGCACGCACGTCTTCGCGGGTGATCTCGCGCATTTTGGAGCCAAGCGTGATGCCGCCCTGGGAATTGACGCCGCGTACATGGGGGCCGCCCAGGCCGGCAAAGCATGTTTCGATCACGGTCTGCGAAGCGGCTTCCGCGGCGACGGAGGCCTGGTTGATGCTTTCGGTCGCCGGTTTCAGGTCGGCGATAATGCCGCGACGGATGCCGGAGGTGGGGGCCACCCCATGGCCGCGATAGCGAAGCGAGCCTTCATGGAGCTCCGCGACCAGCATGCGGGTCTGCGAGCTGCCCACGTCCAGCACAGCCAACAGCTCCTCGGTGCCCGGCTTCACTGCGCTTTCCCGGCGTGCGGCAGAAAGTGCGGCACCCAGCGGATGGAATGATGAGGTCCCGGACGCTCGGTGTACCAGGTGCCGGCTTTCGCAGGCGGATGGTGCGATGGGGCCGGGGCATGTTTCTCCGACGCCGGTTTGGCCGGGTGCGGGGTCGACCGGACGGACGGCCCGGCTTCGACTTCGCTTGCGCGGCTTGCGATTGACTTCGCTTCGGCGGCCTCATCGGCCTGTGCGGCGTCAGCCATTTTCAGAACGACCTGGCGGTCGTAGCGCAGGTCCACCGCGCTCAGGTTTGGATACTGTTGCCGCCACTCCGGCAGGTGCTGCCGGTACGAACGCCAGCGCTCGAGATAGTCGCTGTTACCGAAGTGAAGCAGGATATCGGAGCCCTGCGCGGGGACCACGGCACGAACATCCTCCGGATCGAGGAGGTCGACCTCGCTGAGTTGCGACGAGACTTTTTCGCTTCCGGCGTCGAGCGCAGCGACAAACTGCCGGTAAACATGCATGCGAGCGGCCCGCGACTCGGGCGGGCTGCCGGGGTCGAGCCCGACGACCACCGGGAAGGAATCGTGGCGGCTCGCCAGTGTCGCCGGAGCCATGGGGAGCAGGACGCCGTCTCCGTCCACCAGTTCGATGGCTCGACCCACGCGCACAAAGGCGACAGGTGTGCGCTCCTGGACGGTGACCCGCAGCGTGTGAGGCAGCAGGCGCATGACGGTGGCGTGGCGCACCCAGGGCTCGGCCTCAAGAGCAGCCTCGCGCCGGGCAAGCGGAACGAAAAAGATGTTGCGGCCCAGGTCGGAGCCAAAAACGCGCAGCAGGTCCGGACGGCTTAGCTCGGTGTTCCCGGTTGCTTCGATCGAGGCGGATGAGTCGATGCGGAAGTGGGGATCGTGCTGAAAGAACGAGCGGACTGCCCAAAGCGCGGCTGCCAGCGCGCACAAAGCCAGCAGAACAGTGAGGGCGAGCAGGACGCGGCCGATCCTGGTACGGAGCAGAAGGCGAAACCGGTTCCCTTTGCGCGGGGCCACACGACGGCGGGTCCGCAGGTAGGGTTCGGCGTCGGCGGCAGCCTCGTAGTTGGGGACGAGATCCGGCGCGCGCCTGGAGGTGCGGGGCTGTTTGCGTTCTGAAGGAGCCGGACGCAGAAATGCTTCATCCTCGTCCTCCAAAAGAGCGGAGGAGCGAGAAGAGGGTTCTTGTCGGCTTGCCGATGTTGTCAGTTTTGCCACGCCCGAGCCAGGTCGTGAGAATCGCCACCCTGACTATAGCGTGGATCGCTGCCGATTCCCCACCCTGCGTGAGCAAAATGATGCGGAGAACTCACGCTGGTAACGTCCGCGTCACTTTCCGAACTCGATTTCGCGGATGGTGCCGTAGGGTGACGGCAGTGGACCGATTCCATCGGCCACACAACGAGAAAAGCCCCCGCAGCAACGGGGGCTCACTCGTAGAAAGGGTTTCTCGCATGAAGGTGCAGAAACCGTCCGTCCAAAGAGATCAGCTTTGGAACGGCGTGTTGCTTGCCTTGAAGATCGCGGACGTGGTCGTTGACATCGTCCGTAAGCTTCTCGGTTAGGTCCACTTTAACCTGCGGGTGTGGTCGGTCGAGCGACTGCACCTGCAGCTCAAGTGGTTTGCTACTCCAGTAGTGTAAGGCTAGCGGGGCCCTGACGGTCAAGAGAAATATCGAGCACGGCGACACTTCAGGTTCCGGTCGGAACGGACGCTTCCAATGCCTTCAGGATAAGCGCCGCTACCTGCGAGATACTGCCGGCCCCCAGCGTCAGGATGACGTCGCCGGGTTGAGCGCGCGCAGCGACGTGGCCGGCGGCCTCATCAAAGCTGCGCGCATGCCGAATCTCCGGGTGCACTGCGGCCGCGACCAGGGCTGGACTGTCGACCCCGGGGATGGGCGGCTCGCTCGCGGCATAGATGTCCAGGACCTCCACCGAGTGAGCGCGTCTGAAAGCTCCGGCGAACTCGGAGAGCAGGTCGCGGGTGCGGGTGTAGCGATGCGGCTGAAACACCACGTGCACCCGGACATATCCACAGTCCTCCGCGGCCTTGAGAGTGGCCTCGATCTCGGTCGGGTGATGCCCGTAATCGTCGACCACCGCCACCCCGCGCACCGTGCCCTTGTGCTGGAACCGGCGATCGACGCCGCGAAACTGCCGCAGTCCGGCGACGATGTCGGCTTCGGCCACCTCCAGCTGGTGCCCGATCGCGACCGCCGCCGTTGCGTTGAGGACATTGTGAAGTCCGGGCACCAGCAGCTCGAAAGGCCCGAAAACCTGCCCGTCCGCGGCGATATCAAATCGCGAGCGCACCGGCATGTCCGTCGGCTCCGACGACAGCAGCGGCAGGCTTCGCACGATGTAGTCGGCCTCCGGACTTGTTCCATACGTAAAAACCCGCCGGCGCACGCGGGGCAGCAAGGCGTTCAGGCGCGCGTTGTCGCAGCAGGCTACGACCGCGCCGTAAAACGGCACGCGGTCCATGAACTCCACAAAGGCGTCTTCCACATCGGCCATGTCGCGGTAGCAGTCCATGTGCTCGCGATCGAGGTTGGTCACGACAGCAAGGATCGGCGACAACTTCAAAAAGGACCGGTCACTCTCGTCGGCCTCGGCGACCAGGTATTGCGAGGTTCCGAGCCGGGCGTTGGAGCCGAGGGTATTGACGCGTCCGCCGACCACCAGTGTCGGGTCGAGCCCGCCGGCCCCCAGTACGCTCGCGATCATGGAGGTGGTTGTAGTTTTGCCGTGCATGCCCGCGACGGCGATGCCGTATTTCAGGCGCATCAGTTCGGCCAGCATTTCGGCCCGCTGGATGACAGGGACCTTGCGGCGGCGCGCTTCGGCGATCTCCGGGTTGCGCTCGTCAATCGCCGAGGAAGCCACAACCACGCCGGCACCGACGACGTTGGCAGCCGAATGCCCTTCAAACACAGTCGCGCCCAGCGTTTGCAGCCGCTCTGTGATGGGACTCGCGCGCAGGTCGGAGCCGGAAACGGCATAGCCGAGGGTATGCAGGATTTCGGCGATACCGCTCATGCCGATGCCGCCGATGCCGATGAAGTGAACCCGTTGTGCCTTGGCAAACATAAGGAGGACTGCAAGCAGAGTACCGCACCGAGCCCCTCACAATGGCTCGTTCACACACCGGCGCAACTTGCGAGGGCGAGGCGGGTTCTCACTGGCAGCCTCCTTTGAACGGGCAGGGGGCAGCGCGGAACGCGGGGGTTCCCCGGCGCAAGAGGAGATTACAGATGAAAAGCATTTTTCGTGCACTTGGTTTTTCGGCGTTGCTGGCTTTGCCGCTTTCGCTCGCCGCACGACCTGCCGAGGCGCAGGTCGCGGTGGGCATCGGCATTGGCCCGGCGGTCGAGTATCCCGCGTATGAGTATGTCGATGCAGCCCCGGTGTGCGCTTACGGTTATTACAGCTATGCCCCCTATGCCTGCGCGCCCTACGGCTACTACGGGGCGGACTGGTTTCTGAGTGGGGTGTTTATCGGGGCAGGGCCCTGGTATCGCGGCTATTACGGCCGCCCGTGGGGCTACGGCTACGGTCGCGCCGGATACGGCTATGGCGGCTACGGTCGCGGCGGCTATGTCGGTCTCGGTCGCGCCGGGTATGGCGGGGTTTATCGCGGCGGGTACGGCGGGGCCTATCGCGGCGGGTACAGTGGCGGCGTCGTAGGCAATGGCTTCCGCGGCGGTGCTGTAGGCGGCGGGTTTCATGGCGGAACAGCGGCCCCGGGCGGATTCCATGGGGGCGGCTTCTCGAACGCCGGAGGCGGGTTCCACGCCGGGGGCGGCGGGGGCTTCCATGGTGGAGGCGGCGGCGGGTTCCACGGCGGCGGCGGCGGCCACCGCTAACCCGGGCTGAACTTCGCCGGAAATGTTCAAGCTGAAAAGGGCTGCGCCAACCGGCGCAGCCTTTTTCTATGCGTGGGGGCTGCCTTCCGCCAACCGGCGTACCGTCCCGGCGATGCGTTCTGCGGCATCGCGCCGGGCCAGCGTGCGCGCCTGCGCGCTCATGCGTTCGATTCCCTGCCGGTCACGCAGCAACTGCTCCAGGCTTGCCAGCAGCCGCTCCGGGGTCAGCTTCGCTTCGGGCAGCATCGTCGCGGCTCCAGCTTCGGCCAGCACCTCCGCGTTTCGGCGCTGATGGTCGTCGGCGGCCAGGGGAAACGGAATCAGCAGTGACGGCTTGCCAGCCGCGCACAGCTCGGCCACCGTGCTCGCGCCCGAGCGGGCCAGCACCAGGTCTGCCGAGGCAAACCGGCCTGGCATGTCGTCAAGAAAAGCACGGACCTCCCAACGGGCAGGGTCGGCCCCCGTGGCTGCGAAAGCCGCCCGCGTTTCATCAGCGGCGCGCGCCCCGGCCTGGTGCAGGATCGTCAGCCCCGGAACAGCATCCAGCAGCGCGGACAGGATTTGAGGGAGGGTGCGGTTCAATACGCGTGCGCCCTGGCTGCCGCCGAACACCAGCAGGTGAGGTGGAGCATGGACCGGGCGGGGCGGCAGCGTGAAAAAAGCCTCGCGCACCGGAATGCCCGTGACCTCGGCATTTCGGAAAAAACGCGCAGCCGGGGCAAAGTTGACGGCCGCGGCCGAAACGCGCCTGCCGACCAGCCGGTTTGCGAGACCGGGCGCGGCGTTCGGCTCAAAAGCAAGCGTGGGCACGCCGGCCAGGATGGCCGCGGCCATCGCGGGGCCGGACGCGTAGCCGCCGACGCCGACCACAACCCCCGGCCGAAAACTCCGCAGCAGCGAGCGGGCCCGCAGCACGGCACGGGGCAGGTCCAGCAGGGTGCGAGCGCGGATGGCGAGCGAAACATTCTTGAGCTGGCCTACCTCGATCAGCTCCAGCGGATACCCGGCCTCAGGCACCAGGCGCGACTCAAGCCCTCGCGGCGTGCCCAGAAACAGGATCTCCGCACTGCCGGGCGCGGCACGCAGGGCATCGGCAATCGCAAGCGCCGGGATAATGTGGCCCCCCGTGCCGCCGCCCGCGATCAGCACTCGCAGGGAAGCGGTCATTCCAGCTCCCGCGTGATATTGAGCAGGACACCGACCGAGGCCAGGGTCATGAACAACGATGTGCCGCCGTAGGAGACAAACGGCAGCGTGATGCCCTTGGTGGGCACCAGCGCGATCACAACGCTGATGTTGAAAAACGCCTGGATCATCACGGTCGCCGTGATGCCGAAAGCAAGCAGACGCGCGAACGGGTCGGTGGACAGGATCGCCGCGCGAATGCCCCGGTAACCAAAACCGACAAACAACCCCAGGATGCAGAGCGCCCCGATCAACCCGAGCTCCTCGGCGATGTTGGCGAAGATATAGTCGGTGTGCGGCTCCGGCAGGTAAAACAGCTTCTGCCGGCCCTCCATGTAGCCCACGCCGTGGAAGCCGCCGGTACCGACCGCGATGAGCGACTGGATGATATGGAAGCCCTTGCCGAGCGGGTCAGCGTCAGGGTTTAAAAACGCGAGGATGCGGTCGCGGCGAAACTTGACCCGGAACAACAAAAAATACAGCGGGATGATGGCAGCAAGCACGGCCCACCCCAGGTATTTGAAGTTCATGCCGGCAAGGTAAAGCAGCAGCGCTGTGACGGCAGCGAGCACCATGGCCGTACCCAGGTCGGGTTCCTTGACAATCAAGAGGATAAACAAAAGCGATGGTACGGCGGCCGGCAGAACGGTTTCGCGCAGGTCTTCCATCCGGTTCATCCGGTCCTGCAGCCACCACGCGAGGAAAAGCACAAGCGTGGGCTTGCTCAGCTCGGACGGTTGAAACTGCATGGGGCCGAGCTTGATCCAGCGGTGAGCACCATGCGAGTCATGCCCGAAAAAGGCCGCGACCAGCAGGATGATGGTGATGCCGATGGCCGGAAACACGACCTGCGGATTGTTGAACTTGCGGTAGTCCACGTGCATCAGCGCCCACATGGCCGCGAGCCCGGCGACCGCGTAGATCGCCTGCCGTACCACAAAGCTGTAGGCCGAACCGTAGCGCGCGCTGGCCATCACGGCGGACGCCGAAAACACCATCAGCAGCCCGGCGACGACCAGCAGCAGCGTGATGCAGAAGATCCACTTATCAACGCCGACGCGCTTCGCCATCCGTTATATGCCTTGCGGGGTGCCCTGCCGCATCGACAAGGCGTGCACCAGCTCCTTGAAGCGGTCACCGCGCTGCTCGTAGTCGCGGAACTGGTCGAAGGAGGAGCAGGCGGGGGCCAGCAGGACGGTATCGCCGGGCCTGGCGGCAGCAGCAGCCAGTTCGACCGCGTGCTCGAGGGTGCCGGCACGGTGAACGGGCACAGCCTCGGGTCGCGAAGACAGCAGATGCAGTTCGATCTTTTCCGCCGCGGCACCGACCGTGTACACAGCGCGCACCCGCTCCGCAATCAGCGGCTGTAACAGGCGGTAGTCGGAGTCCTTGTCCTTGCCGCCGAGAATCAGGTGGACGCCGCGCTCAAAAGACGCGATCGCTTTCGCGGTCGAGTCCACATTGGTCGCCTTGGAGTCGTTGTAATAAGCGACGCCGCCGATTGCCGCCACGAACTCCAGCCGGTGCGCGACGGCTTGGAACTGCTCGACGGTCGCGCGGATGACCTCAGGAGCCACGCCGGCGAGCCGGGTCGCGGTCACGGCGGCGAGCACGTTTTCAAGGTTGTGGACGCCCTTGAGCGGGATCTCCGCAAGCGGCAGGACAGGCTCGGCCGGCGACTGCTCCGACATACGGAACATGACGATGCCATTGTGAACAAAGGCGCCCTGCTTGATGACGCGGGTGCGCGAAAACCAGAAAACGGCCGAGCGGGCCCGGACCGCGGCCCGGTGCGCCACCTCATCGTCCGCGTTCAGCACCAGGAAGTCGTCCGCGGCCTGGTTGGCGAAGATACGCTCCTTGGCGGCGCGGTAGTTGTCAAAGGTGCCATGACGATCCAGGTGGTCGGGCGTGATGTTGAGCAGGACTGCGATCCGGGGATGAAACGTTTCCGTCGTTTCCAGCTGGAAAGACGAAAGCTCCAGCACGTTCCAGCCGTTCTCGCGCGACTCGTCGGTCAGCGCAACGACCGGAACACCGATGTTGCCGCCGACGACCGTCGGGGTGCCCGAAGCTGCCAGGATGTCGCCGCACAGGGTCGTGGTGGTCGTTTTGCCGTTGGAGCCGGTGATGGCAAGGGTTTGGCCCTGGAGAAAACGCGAAGCCAGCTCGACCTCGCCCAGCACGGTTTGGCCGAAGGCGCGCACCTGGCGGATCTCCGGTGTATCGAGCGATACGCCGGGGCTGACAACCAGCAAATCCTGCCTTCGGAAGGTGAGCAGACCGTGGCCGCCGGCCTCGACCGCGATGCCTTCTTCGAGCAGCATGGGAATCTCTTTTTCCAGTGCCTCGGCACTGCGGACGTCGGACACCGTGACCTGCGCGCCATGACGGCGCAGAAACAGGGCTGCCGCCAGCCCCGACCGGCCCAGGCCCACCACCAGTACGCGTTTTCCTGCAAGGTCCATCATTCCCCGGCTACATACTTCCTGATCTGTTCCCAGTCGAGCAGGCAAGGGCTGTCACGCAAGCTCCCGGACTCACTTGGCGCAAGCTCTCCCTGACCAAACTTCCAGACCGACCCGTCCTCCGGGTCCACCACGAAGATGTTCCGGATACCCATGCGCTCATAGTCCTGCAGTTTGACGATCATGCGCGGAATGCGGTCTTCAGGCGAAAGCACCTCAAAGACTGCCACGGGCGGGTGCGTAAGGATCTGTTCCCGCGGCAGGCTCCGGTCCACGATGGTCACATCGGGTACGCGAAAGCGGGTCGGGCTTACCTGGATCCGCAGCTCGGGTATCACCCAAATGCCCCATGGCTCGCGGTGGAGTAAAAACCAGAGCTGGATGGCAGCCTGCCAGCTGCCGTGATCGAACTCTCCCATGGGACGCTCCTCGATCTCGCCATCTACATACTCGGCATCGGGCTCATACCCGGTGCGCAGGTACTCGCTCACGGCCATGTACGCGGTCGTCGCCATAAACCCCTCCGTGTACCGATACTAAATCTTCAGCAGCTCTCTTTACCGCAGCTTCAAAGTCGTCAGTGCAAACAGCGCAAACACCAGCGAGCCGATCCAGAACCTCGCGATCACCTTCGATTCAGACCAGCCTTTCAGCTCGAAGTGGTGGTGCAGCGGTGCCATCTTGAAGATGCGCTTTTTTCTCAATTTGTACGAGCCAACCTGGAGGATGACCGAAACTGCCTCCAGCACGAAGATGCCGCCGATAAACGGCAGCAGCAGCTCCTGCTTGATGGCGACCGCGACCGTGCCGATCGCGCCGCCGAGCGCAAGCGAGCCGACATCGCCCATAAAGATTTCAGCTGGATGGGCGTTGTACCAAAGGAAGCCGATGCTGGCACCGACCATGGCACCGCAAAAGATGGTGAGTTCGCTGATGAGCGGCATCCGCTCGAGTTCCAGGTAATCCGCGAAAACAACGTGACCGCTCACGTAGGTCAGCACGGTCAGCGCCGCCGCCGCGATAATCGTGCACCCGATCGCGAGCCCGTCGAGGCCATCCGTCAGGTTGACGGCATTGCTTGAAAACACGATGACCAGCACGGTGAACACGATAAACGGCAAAAACGCGAGCAGGTGAAGATGAGGTACCGCGAGCAGCACCGGGATGCTGAGCGCCGGGTGAAACCGCTTCAAGAACGGAACCACGAGCTGGGTCGAGTAGCTGCCCTGCGTTTGCATCGCGACCAGCGCCACCGCGACACCGGTCGAAACCAGGACCTGGTAGCCCATCTTGGCGCGCGCCGTCAGCCCCAGGTTGCGACGGTGCACCACCTTGATGTAGTCGTCGGCGAAGCCGATCGCGCCGAAGCCGAAGGTCGACAGCATGACCAGCCAGATAAACGGGTTCGACAGGTCGGCCCACAAGAGCGTCGGCAGCAGGATCGCGATACAGATCAGCACGCCGCCCATGGTGGGGGTGCCGGCTTTTTTCTGGTGTGCCTGCGGGCCATCCTCGCGGATGTACTGGCCGATCTGGAACTCGCGCAGCTTTTCAATCACGTAAGGGCCGATAAACAGCGCGATCAATAGCGCCGTGAGCGAGGCGAAGGCGGTGCGAAACGTGAGGTAGCGAAAGATGCGGAAGGGCGAAACGTAGGGGAAGAGTTTCTGGTAGAGCAGCCAGTAAAGCAACGGGGGTCTCCGGGCGGTCGCCTTATCTTACAGGCGTTATGCAGGTATTTTGCCGAGAAAGCCGCTCTCGGTGACCCCGGTGCTGTTATCAGTCTGGTGCGGGCGCTTACAGCTTCACAGCTGTTAAAGAGATTTGCGGAGGTGACGGCAAGGGAGGCGCAGACGGTTGTGCAGCTTCACCGAGCGGCACCAACTTCCCTGCCGGCGAAATGCGGGTCAACTGACCCAGCGGTACATCTACTTGCTGCTCAAAGCGCACATGGTTGATATGAGGCTCGCTCTGCCCGGGAGCGAATGTTCGCGCCCTCTCACTTACGTACTGTATTCTCGCCTTTAAACCAGTTGGCGTTTCTTCTACATCGCTTGCCTCAACCGCTTGCTGCAAGCTATTCGGCTCTCCCATGGCTCCGGTAGATATGTTGAGTTCAGCCATGCCCGGCTTACCTGCAGTTACGGGCACGTTCAGCACAAAATCCTGCGCCGGCTCCGCATTATGAGCGCCGATAGTGACTGTTAAGCGGTAATAATAAGTCACAACGTTTGCCGGCTGCTTTGTCGCATCGGGTGTTTGCGCGGCACAAACCGATGCGAAACACATAGACGTGAATACTGCACTTTTCAAGGTCATCGAGTCCTCCTGAATCAAGTTCCAAGCTGCGCGTTAGCCCCGCAGTTGGAGCTTCGACTCTGCCCTGGATAAAAACGTGAGCACTATCGCAATCCTTGAAGCAAGCACGAAGAGTTGGATCTTATCGCCAAAACGTAGTCACTTACGCGATGTTCAGAGCTTCCAGCGCGCGCTCCAATCGCACGCCGCGCGAGCCCTTCAGCAACACGGCGTCGCCGGGGCGCAGCTCGCGTGCGAGCCACGCACCGGCTTCGGCGGCGGTTGTGAAAAACAGCGCCGGGGTGCCGAGCTTCGCGGCGGCCTCTGCCAAGGCGAGTGCGGCCCCCTGCACGCCGAGGACCCAGCTTGCCCCTGCGCGCGAAGCCTCTTCGCCGCAGGCGGCGTGGAGCGCGCCGGTTTCGGGGCCGAGCTCGAGCATCTCGCCCGCGACCACGATGTGGCGCTGGGCGGGCACCTGCATCAGAGCTTGGATCATGGCGGACAGCGCTGCAGGGTTGGAGTTGTAGCAATCGTTCAGGATGCGCGCGCCGCGCCACTCGATGATCTCCCCGCGCTTGTCGCCGGGGGTGAGCGCGGCGAGCGCGGTGACGCCTTCTTCGAGCGGAACGCCGGCTTCAAGGCCGACCGCGAGTGCCAGCAGCGCATTCGTTGCATTGTGCGCGCCCAGAAATCGCAGCCGCACACCGGATTCTTCGCCGCCTGCGCGGACCAGCATGCGCAGGCCGTCAGTGCCGAGCTCTTCCACTTCGATGGCGCGTACCTGCGCGGACTCCGCGCGCCCGGCCATCACACTCCGGCCACGAAACGTGCTCGCAAAGCCGGCAACGCGCGCGTCGTCCGCGTTCAAAAAAGCGATGCCCAGCTCCGGTGACAACGCGTCCACCAGCTCGCGTTTTGCAAGCGCAATGCCCTCGATGCCGTCGGCGAAGTTCTGCGCGTGGGCCATGCCGACGTTCGTTACGACCGCCCAGTCGGGCCGTGCGAGCGAGGCCAGCAGCGCGATTTCGCCGGGGGCCGACATGCCCATTTCAATCACGGCATAGCGGTGTGCGGACTCGAGCCGCAGCAGTTGTAACGGCACGCCGAAGTGGTTGTTGAGGTTGCCGGCGGACTTGAGCACGGGGTACTTCGCCGCGAGCACGGCGGCGACCATCTCCTTGGTGGTGGTTTTGCCGGCGCTGCCGGTCAGCCCAACGACCGTGCCGCCCCAGTGTTGCCGGACGGCGGCGCCGAGCCGTTGCAGGGCGAGCAGTGGATCGTCGACTTCAATGCGCGGGCTGTTTGCTAAATGGAAGTCGGCGACTTTGGCTCGCGACACCACGGCCGCGACAGCGCCTCGCGACAACGCGCCGGGAACAAAGCAGTGGGCGTCGTGGTTGTCGCCGGAGACCGCGAAAAACAGCTCGCCGGGGTTCAGGGTGCGCGAATCGATCGAGTAGCCCTGCGCCTGCCCGGAGCCTTCCGCGTGCAGTTCGCCACCCATCCAGTCCGCGCAGGTTCTGAGTAAAAGCTTCATCGCGAACCGCCTTTGTAGCCGAGCTCGCGGAGCGCCCCGGCTGCTTGTTCGGCGTCGTCGAACGGCAGCTTTTCCCCGGCAATCTCCTGTGTCTTCTCGTGGCCCTTGCCGGCGATCAATACAAGGTCGTGCTCGCGCGCCTCGGCCAGCAGCGCGCGAATCGCCCGAGCCCGGTCCGGTTCAACAACGTAGCGGACGCCGGACTCGCGCAAACCGGGCAGCACGTCGTCGAGGATAGCTTGCGGGTCTTCCCCGCGCGGGTTGTCGCCGGTCAGCACACAAAAGTCGCTGCCCGCGCCCGCAGCCGCGCCCATGCGCGGACGCTTGGCGCGGTCGCGATCGCCACCGCAGCCGAACAGGGTCAGCACGCGGCCGCCCTCGGCTGCCGCGAACTCGCGCGCGACCGCGAGCAGGTTGGTCAGCGCGTCCTCGGTGTGAGCGTAGTCGATGACAACGGTAAACGGCTGGCCGAGACCGACCGTCTGAAATCGCCCCGGCACATGGTCGAGAGCGGCCGCGCCTTTGGCGATCTGCGGCAATGCGAGCCCGCGCGCGAGCCCCGCGGCAGCAGCGGCCAGCATGTTCTGCACGTTGACGCGACCGGTCAGTCGCGAGTGAATCTCCTCGGCGCCCCAGGGCGTTTGCAGCGTAAATTGCATGCCCGAAGGGCTGACGGCGATGCTTTCAGCGCGGAATTCGCCGACGCCCAGGCCGTAGGAGTACAGCTCCGCGCCGGCCTCGCGCGCGCGGGTGGCGAGCTCCAGCCCCCGGTCGTCCTCCACGTTGATGACGGCGACCCTCGGGGGCTGGCCCCCAGTCGCCGTCCCGTCGAACAGCCCGCGTTTCGCGGCGAAGTACTTGGCCATTGTCCCGTGGTAGTCCAGGTGGTCCTGCGTCAGGTTGGTGAACACCGCAACATCAAACGGCAACCCGTGCACCCGGCCCTGTTCCAGCCCGTGCGAGCTCACCTCCATGACGGCCTCGGTCGCACCCAGCGCGGCGCCCTCGGCAAACAGGCGCAGCAGGTCGCGGCTTTCGGGGGTGGTGTGCGGCGATGGGCGCACGTCGCTCGCGACATGGTACTCGATCGTGCCGACCAGCACGGTCGCGCGCGCGGCGGCACGGAGCATCGCGTCGAGCAGGAATGTGGTCGTGGTCTTGCCGTTGGTGCCGGTCACACCGGTGAGCGCCAGCAGCTCCTCGGGGTGGTTGTACAGGTTGGCAGAAAGGGTCGCGAGAGCGCGCCGGCCATGCGGGACGAGCACCAGCGGCAGGCGCGGAAACTCCTGTTCCAGCTTTGCCAATGCTTCGGGGCCGGCATCCGTGACGACAGCCAGCGCTCCCGAGCGCACGGCGTCCGCGACAAAGCGCGTGCCGTCGGCCGAGCCGCCGCGCATGGCCACAAACAGTGACCCACGCCCAACTTCGCGCGAGTCGAATTCAATGGCGCGGACGTCAGCCGAGCCGCCCGCCGGGCCTGCCCGCTTCGTGATCTCTACTCCGTATAGAACCTGTTCCAGTCGCATCGTTGT
>CAXSBW010000062.1:0-4184 GCA_964235795.1 uncultured Acidobacteriaceae bacterium
CAGGCCAGCTGTTCGCGCTCCACCTTGACTCCCTCGAGCCGACCCAGCATGGTCAATGCCATTCGTTCGGACTCGAACAGGGACTGGGCCATGGTCTGCAAATCCTCGATCTTTACGGCCTCGACCCGCTCCAGGATCTCGTTGGGCCCGAAGAAATGGTCGAAGTACATCTGCTGACGGGCCAGGTTCGACATACGCGAGCCGGAGCTTTCAAGCGACAGCAGCAGGTTGCCCTTGAGCTGGTCCTTGGCGCGTCGCAGCTCGTCCGCATCGACCGGCGACTCCTTCAAGCGACGCAGCTCCCCCATCACCAGGCGAATCAGCTCCGGTGCTTTGCCGGCCGAGGTGCCGGCAAAGACGCAAAGTGAGCCGGTATCGCGGTAAGGGCTCAGGTCGGAGTAGATGGAGTAGGCGAGGCCGTGCTCTTCACGCACGGTCTGGAACAGCCGCGAGCTCATGCCCCCGCCCAGGATTGTGTTGAGCAGCAGCGAGATGTAGCGCGACTCATCGGCCAGCGGGCGCGCCGGCACACCCAGGCAGAGCTGCACCTGCTCAAGCGATTTCTTGTTGCGCAGAATGATCTTGGCGGCGGTCTTTGGCGGGGCTTCGACCGAGAGCGACTCACCCGCAGGCAGCGCCGTGAATCGTTCCGTGACCATGGCGACGAAACGATCGTGGTCCAGGTGCCCGGCGGCTGAAAAGACGATGTTGCCGCCGCGAAAGCGCGAATCGTAGAAGTCGAGCAGCGTCGACCGCTCAAACGCACCGACTGTTTTTTCAGTTCCCAGAATCGGCCTGCCCAGGGCATGACCCTGCCAGAAGTTCTGCGTCCAGATCTCGTGGACCAGGTAGTCGGGGTTGTCCTCGTCCATCTTGATTTCTTCAAGCACCACCCCGCGTTCACGCCGAATCTCCTCTTCGGCAAAGGTCGGGTGCAGCACCAGGTCCGACAGGATATCGAGCGCCTTGGGGGTGTGCTCGTCCAGCACCTTCATGTTGAAGCAAACGGTCTCCTTGCTCGTAAAGGCGTCCAGGTTGCCGCCGATCGCGTCCACCTCGCGCGCGATCTGCTGGGCCGATCGGTGCGCCGTGCCCTTGAAAACCATGTGTTCGGCGAAGTGTGAAATGCCGTTGACCTCCGGCGCTTCGTGCCGCGAGCCCGCGCGCACCCAGGCCCCCATGGCGACCGAGCGCAGGTGAGGCATCTCCTCCGTCAGGATGATCATGCCGTTGGGCAGGGTGGTGCGGCGAATGTTGCGATCCGGTGCTTCGTACACTGTCTGCGTTTCTGTCATGCCGTCCTATAGCCGCTGCGGTATCCTGAGTGGTAAGCACTCATGTCCACATTGTCTTCCAGCGGGATCTTTCCCATTGTAGAGGTCCAGCCTCGGCCGATGCTCCCGATGGCCGGGCTGCCGTTGTTCGGGCTCGAGCTGCCCGCACTGACCGAGCTCGCCGCGAGCCTGGGCGAAAAGCCCTTCCGGGCGCGACAGCTGGAACAGGCCTTGTACCGCGATTGGGCCGGTTCGCTCGACGAGGTCTCAACCCTGCCCAGGGGTTTGCGGGAGGCGTTGCGCGAGGCTGGTTACATGGTCGGCCTGCCCGAGATCATAGAAACGTTTCGGTCGGTGGACGGCACGGAACGCTACCTGATCGCGGGGCTCGACGGCCAAACGGTGGAAACCGTGTGGATGCCGAACGCGGACAGTGAAGAGCCCTGGGAAGAAGGCGACGATGCGCGCGGGAGAAACGCACCCCAGCGCCGGGCGACCCTCTGCGTTTCGTCCCAGATCGGCTGCGCGGTCAACTGCCGGTTCTGCCTGACGGCGCAGATGGGCATTGTGCGCAACCTCACGCCGGGTGAGATCGCGGGGCAGGTCGTGGCGGTGCTCAAGCGCCAGGGCGTGCACCTGGGCCGCGACCGCATCAACCTTGTGTTCATGGGCATGGGCGAGCCGTTTCTCAACTACGACGCCTGGATCGCTGCGTTCCGGCTGCTGAGCGGCCCGGTCGGGCTTCATGCATCCCGCATGACAGTTTCGACCTCGGGTATCGTACCGGGCATCCTGCGGTTCGCGGCCGAGCCCGCGCGGCCGCGGCTGGCACTCTCGCTCAATGCGTCGAACGACGGGGTTCGCGCGGAGGTCATGCCGATCACGCGCAAGTGGAACATCGGCGCGGTGCTTGATGCGGTGCGAGCCGTTCCGCTTGCGGCCCGCGAAAAGATCACGTTTGAGTATGTGCTGCTCGGCGGCGTCAATGACCGGCCCGAGCATGCGGACGAGGTTGTCGCGCTGGTCAGGTCGGCGGGCTTCCCGGCTTATGTCAACCTGATCCTTTGGAATCCCGGCCCGGGTACCCCTTATGCCCAGCCCGAGCCCGCCGTGGCGGAGGCGTTTCAAAAACGCATCATGGCCGGTGGGGTCGCGGCCTTTGTACGCCGCCCGCGCGGGCGCGATATCTATGCCGCCTGCGGCCAGCTGAAGCGTACGACGAGCTGAGCCGGGAACAACTACCAGATCGCCGGTTTGTAGTGCTCGCGAATGCGTTCGTCGGCGGAAATCAGCGGGGCTGCTCCGTTTGCCTTGGCATGCGCGACAATCAGGCGATCAAAGGCATCGCGCGTCCAGGTTTCGCTCAACGCCGCGTAGGCGATTTTTGGAAACGGGTAAGTGCAGACTTCAACACCCAGCTCGGCCTGAAGCTTGGCGGACGCTGCCACGGCTGCGATCGGTGCCCTGCGAATCTCGTACAGGGACTCGAGCTCCAGCAGCACAACAGGCGAGATTCGCAGGTCGTAACGCTCGATCGCCCGTCGTGCGGCCTGGCTCAGCTTTTCCTTTTTCGCCTCCACCAGCCACAACGAAACATGCGTGTCGAGGTAAGCGATCAGGAGCCCAGCCTCTTGTCCCACTTCGCTTCCCAGTCAGTCTGCAGCTGCTCTTTTTCTTTCCAGCCCTCATCCGACAGATCGGCAGCGGCGACACCGAGCGGAGTTACCCGGTCCAGTTTGCTCGACGGCACCTCCGGCTGCAGCCGAAACCGCGTTCCCTTATGTGTCACGATGACCTCCTCACCTGATCTCGCCTTTTCCAGCACCTGGAACAGGTCACGACGCAGACTGGTGACGGTGATGTTCATGAAGGCAGCCTATCATGAATGTACATGTTTCGGTAGAGGCCTGTACAGCTTTACGTCAAACTCTGGAATTGGGAGGGCGAACGCCGGCGATGCACGGCTCTGTCTGCCAGCGCCAGCCTCAGCACGGTTCGCGCGACCAGGTCTGCATTATGACGCAGCACGTCACCTTCGGCTGCGAATGCCCCGGCGATGCAGCGGATGCCCATGGCCTCGATTCGCTCCATGTCGGGCTCGATCACCTCCGCCCCTTCGGCGGCATAGCGCTCGCGGATGGCCGGGGGAACCGGGGCGGTGTTGATCAGGGCGTAATCGAGAAACGGTTCGCGCGCATGCTCGTACATCCGCTCAATGTGCTCCGATGCGGTGAGATGGAGGCTTTCGTTGCCCTGCGTCATCAGGTTGCACACGTACACACGCGTGCCGCGGGCATGCACCAGCGCCTCCGGAATGCCGGCCACCAGCAGGTTCGTGATGACACTGGTGAACAGCGATCCGGGACCAAGGGTAATCAGGTCCGCCGCCGCGATTGCGTCCAAGGTTTCCGGCAAAGGCGCGGCATGCGACGGTTCGAGGGCGAGCTCGACGATGCGGGCGCGGCTGCCCGTGATCTCCGTTTCGCCGCGCACCGTCTCGCCTGTGTCCATGCGCGCGACCAGTCCTACATTGGCGTTGGTGGAGGGGTAGATGCGCCCGCGCGTCGCCAGCACCTCGGCCGCCAGCTTGACAGCCTGGGCAAAGTCGCCCGTCATCTCCTGCAGGGCAGCGACAAACAGGTTGCCGAAAGAGTGGCCTTCCAGCTCGCCGCCCGAGCGAAAGCGATGCCGAAACAGGCGCGACAACAGCTGCTCGTCCTCGCTGAGCGCGACCATGCAGTTGCGCAGGTCGCCCGGCGGCAGCATGTTGAAGTCCTTGCGGAGACGCCCGGAAGAACCGCCGTCGTCAGTGACCGTCACAATCGCGGCCAGGTCGCTGATCAGGCCCTCGCTGGCGGTACCCGCAACCGAAACGTTGGAGGCGGTGAAACGCTTGAGCCCGCGCAAAAG
>CAXSBW010000062.1:4284-7216 GCA_964235795.1 uncultured Acidobacteriaceae bacterium
ATAGGCGACCTCCGCGATCAGCTCCGCGCTAGACCGCTTCCGGATAAAGCAGCTCGGTGAAGCGGGGATCGTCAGCCATGGGCCGGAAATCAACATCGCTGCGGGCCTGGACGCGGCAGTGCGGATTCAGGTCGATGGCGCGCTCCAGGTGATGGAGGCAGCCTTCGGCCTGGCCGGTGGTGCCGTGCAGCATGGCCAGGCCGTAGTGGACGTAATCGAGCCGGTCATCGGCGGTCAGGATGGCTTCCAGCTGGTCGCGCGCCTCCTCGTAATCGCCGTTGTTGATGCAGGCGACGGCGTAGTCGTACTGCTCGGAGAGTGTGTGGAAGCGCAGTTCGCCGCGCTGCTGCTCGATCTGCCTGCGGCAGGCCTGGTGATACACCAGGGCGCGTTCGCGAACTTCGGGCGGGGTGCCGTCACCCAGGGCTTCAAAGCCCGCGAGCGCCTCGTCGAAGCGGCCCGACTGCATATGCTGGAGCGCAGCACCGTAGGCACCCAGCGCTTCCTTTTGGGCGTTGTTGGCGAAAGGGTGTACTTTCGCGGCAAGAGTTTTGGGGGAGTGAACGGACTTGGACATGCGGGCGGCCTTTGTGCCTCCATGCGGTTGCTGGGTGCCACGGTACCTGCCGTGGCGGTGAACGGGCGCACGCGGAAAAGCCCGGTTGCCTCGTTTTATACGCAGGCGCGAGCGCGCCGTCAAATGATCGGAGGCTCCGGGGCCTCGTCGTGCGAGGGCACGCGCCGGTACACCGAAGGATTCAGGCTGGGATCGTTATACATCTTCAACTGCCGGTAGACCTTGAAGCGGCGTTCGGAGGAAAGAACACGCCGCCAAAGGCGGTCCAGCGCAAGCTGAAGATCAGAGCGCTGCTCGAGCAGGACAGCCAGCCGTTCCGTGTTGCGCTCGGTGTGCCCGGCCGGCGCGTTGCCCCGGCTCAGCTCGTCGCGTGTGTGAAAGATCTTGAGCGCCAGGATGGACAGACGGTCGATCATCAGGCCCGGGCTTTCCGAGTGCAGCTCGGCCTCGGGGTGGGGCAATCCGAAAGGTC
The DNA here is from genome assembly GCA_964235795.1 of uncultured Acidobacteriaceae bacterium. Taxonomy (GTDB): domain Bacteria; phylum Acidobacteriota; class Terriglobia; order Terriglobales; family Acidobacteriaceae; genus EB88. The sequence continues at coordinate 5,334 of CAXSBW010000062.1, forward strand.
GCAGCAGCTTCAAAAGCGCCAGGTCGCACCCTTCGGCCAGGTCGTTGCGGCGCTGGTTGACGCGGTCGATGGCGCGTTTGTGCCCGGCCAGGGCCGCGTCCGCCAGAGCCGGGGTGCGCGCCGCGTCTTCAATGTGCCACAGGTCGAAGTTGGCGCGGTGTTGGGTCAGCAGAAGCGATTCGAGCTGCCCCTGGGCGGCCGGCCGCGCCTCGGCCTGCTCATGCCACAGCCGCGTGGCGTGGTCCTGAAGCGCGGCGATCGGCGGCAAGGTGGGCTGCATCATAAGCAGCGCTTAGAATAAGGCGGGGCCGCGCCGGGAAGCAATGCGGGCAGCCTGCAGGGTGCTTCGACGACGGTACCCGCCGGCGAGAAAAAGGAGAATGATCCCATGTCCACGCCATCGCCCACGCCATCGCCGTTGCCCACGGCCGCGCCTCATCGCCGCTACAACCCTCTGCGCCGCGAGTGGGTGCTGGTGTCTCCCCAGCGTACCCAGCGGCCCTGGCAGGGCGAGGTCGGCGCGGCCGCCGGTTTCAACGACCTCCATTACGACCCCGCGTGCTACCTGTGCCCCGGCAATCCGCGGGCCGGCGGCGCGCACACGCCCGTCTATGAGCATGTGTATGTCTTCGACAACGACTACCCGGCGATTCTGCCGACCGCGCCGGCAAGCCTGCCGACTGCATCAGCCCTGCTGCGGGCGGAGCCGGAGCATGGCCGATGCCGGGTGCTCTGCTTCCACCCCGACCACTCGCTCACGCTGCCGCGCATGCAGCCCGCGGACGTGGAGCGCGTGGTGGAGGCCTGGGTCGCGCAGGATGCGGAGCTCAGCGCCGACCCGGCGATCGCGTATGTGCAGATCTTTGAAAACAGGGGCGCGATGATGGGTGCCAGCAATCCGCACCCTCATTGTCAGATCTGGGCGACCGGCCACGTGCCCGACGCACCCGCGGCCGAGGCTGCGGCGCAGGCCGCCTACTTCGCGGAGCACGGCAGGGCGCTGCTGGGTGAGTACCTGGCACTGGAAGAGCAGGAAAAAGTCCGTATCGTCTGCGAAAACGACGCCTTTCTGTGTGTTGTGCCGTGGTGGGCGGTGTGGCCGTTTGAAACCCTGATCGTGCCGCGCGAGCCCGTGGCGAACCTCCATGCGTTTTCGAGCGCACAGCGTGCCGGGCTCGCGGGGATCCTGCAGGCGGTCACCACCCGCTATGACAACCTGTTCCAAACGAGTTTCCCGTACACGATGGGCTTTCACGGCGCGCCGTGTGACGGAGCAGAGCACCCCGGCTTTGTGTGGCACGCGCACTTTTATCCGCCGCTGTTGCGCTCGGCCACGGTGAAGAAGTTCATGGTGGGCTTTGAAATGCTGGGCATGCCACAGCGCGACATCACCGCCGAAGGGGCGGCGGAGCGCCTGCGCGCGGTGCCGGGGGTGCACTTTACCCGGCGGGAAGGGAAGTAGGGACTTCGCGGGATTCCCGGCGGAGATCGCGGGCCCTACCTCCAGGGCTTCCCAGCGCTCGCGTACAGTGCCGAGCAGGTGGAGAAAGCGCGAGTCGCGTCGCACCGGCTCGAGCAGGGGATCCCACCGTTGGGGCATGGGGTCGTTGAGAAAGCCGCGCTCGGTCGCATTTTCAAGCCGCCACAGGGCTTCACTTCGATGGCCGGCACGGCATGACTCCTGTGCCATGGCCAGGAGTGATGCGGGGCGGCAGCGGCCGGCTCGCGCAGCTCATCCGACACGTTCTTTCACCGGGCCCGGGCTCGCGCCCCTACACTGTCGTGGGCCGGCGCTGCTGCCAGAAAGGCGCCCAGGCAAGGGAGCCTTTCCGGACAAACAGTTTGCAAAGCCCCGAACTGCGCGATCGCCTCGTCCGGCGGCT
>CAXSBW010000062.1:7316-9126 GCA_964235795.1 uncultured Acidobacteriaceae bacterium
GCCGCTCGTCTCGTTCTGCCCTGTGCGCGATGCAAAGTCCCGAATCGGAACGGCCATCCTTGCTTTGTGAAGGGATGGAAGCGGCAAACAAGCTGCACTGCCGCTAAGATCGTACCTGCAGGCCACGAGGAGGACGCGTATGAAGATCGACTCCGTTGTACTTCGCGAGATACAGATGCGCCTGGTCGCGCCTTTTGAGACAAGCTTCGGGCTGACGACGCACCGGCGGGTTTTGCTGGTCGAGGTTGCCTCCGAAGGCCTTCGCGGATGGGGCGAGTGCGTCGCCGGCGAACACCCCTGGTACAGCTCCGAGACGATCGACACCGCGTGGCTGATTGCCCGCAATGAGCTGATCCCGGCCCTGCTGAACGCGGAGCCGCAGCATGGGGGTCACTGCCACGCCATCTTCCGCCAGGTGCGCGGGCACAGGATGGCCAAGGCCTCGCTTGAAAATGCAATCTGGGACTTGCAGGCGCAGGCCGAGGGCGTGAGTCTCGCCTCGCTGCTCGGCGGCTCGCGAACCGTGATTTCGTGCGGCGTTTCACTGGGCATCCAGCCTTCGGTGCCACAACTGCTGGACAAGGTGGAAGCCGCGGTGGCCGACGGCTACCAGCGCGTGAAAGTCAAATGCAAGCCGGGCTGGGATGTGCAGGTGTTTGAGGCCATTCGCAATCGCTGGCCCGACCTTTGCCTATCCACCGATGCCAATGCGTCGTACCGGTTGAAAGATACCGGCCACCTGGCGTCGTTCGACCATTTCGACCTGCTCATGCTGGAGCAGCCGCTGTGGAATGACGATTTCTACTATCACTCGATGCTGCAAAGCCAGATCGAAACGCCGATCTGCCTGGACGAGTCCATTCGTAATCGTCGGGATGCGCTGGCGGCGATCGAGATGGGTTCCTGCCGGATTATCAATATCAAGAACGGCCGGGTGGGCGGGTTTTCCGAAGCCATCGGGATCCATAACGCCGCCATGGAGCGAGGCATCCCGGTGTGGTGCGGCGGCATGCTCGAAACCGGGATCGGCCGCTCGCACAACATCGCCTTGTCGTCGCTGCCGAACTTTACCCTGCCCGGGGATGTATCGGCCTCCAAACGCTACTGGCAGGACGACATCATCGAGCCGCCGGTCGAAGTTTCCTCGCTCGGCGAGATACCGGTCCCGACGGAGCCGGGCCGCGGCTTTGCCGTGCGTGAAGACCTGGTGGAGCAACTGACCGTGCGCAGGGACGAGGTACGGGCGTACGCCGTCGCCTGAGTGCGATTCCACGTCATGCTGCGCCAACTCCCTGGAAGAGCTTGCGTCTAAGTGAACGGAGCATCCCCCGGCGGTACCGTCGCCCTGGATGAAGGAGAAACGCATGACCCCGCAGGAAGAATCCATGTTGCAGGACCTGGTGCAAAAGATCAACAGCACCAGTTTGCAGGAAAAAGACGACAGCGCGGAGCGACTGCTGAACAATGGGCTGGGGCGCAACCCCGATGCCCTGTACATGCTGGCGCAAACAGTGCTGGTGCAGAACATCGCGCTGGAGCAGGCAAAGCGGCAGCTGACCCAGATGCAGCAGGCCCCGCCCGCGCCGGCCAGGGCCACGAGCTTTCTGGGCAGCCTGCTGGGTCACCATGACGCGCCGGCCCCACCCCCACCCCCCCAGGGCGGGTACCAGACCGTCCAATATGGTGCGCCCGCGCCCCAGTACAACCAGCAGCAGCCTATGGGGGCGTTTCAGGCGGCTCCGAGTGGGCAGCCGAGTTTTCTGCGGTCCGCGGCGACCACTGCGGCCGGCGTCGCGGCCGGCGCGCTTGC
>CAXSBW010000062.1:9226-14126 GCA_964235795.1 uncultured Acidobacteriaceae bacterium
GGCTTTGAAGGTGCCCCGCGTGAAGAAGTGATCAACAACTACTATGGCGACAACAGCGGAGGAGGCGACAGTGTTGCCGGGCCTGACGAGCAGCCCCAGGGCGGCTTCGACTCCGGTTCGGACTCGAGCTACGGGGATGACTTTTCCGACGGCGGAGGAGACTTCGGCGGGGATGATTCCAATTTCAGCTAGGGACCTGCCCGCGAAAGCGGCGGCGCTGGAGTCCTGCGCCGCCCCTTTTTCATGATGACGGGAACGATTTGTGCAAAAAACCATTTGTCAGCCGTCACCCTTATTGCCTGGGAGCGGTATAGAGCAATCCGCCAAGCACGGATTGCAGCGGCGCTGTGGCAAAGTAGGTTCGGCAGGTGCCCTGTGCGTCATAATCGGAGGTCAATTCCAGCAATCCCTGCCCGCTTTGTACCGCAAGGAGCGCTGACGAGTAGTTAGGGCAATAGTTGTCATAAGAACGGGGCACATCGATGGGTGCCCTGCACGAGCGTCCAGGGGGTCCAGCTCCCCGGTTCATGCGTGGAGAAAAACGCACGCCCGTTACGGACTGGATCCACAGAACCATCGCTTTTCATCACCAGCTGCCCCGTCACCAGCATGACGCCGCCATTTACATCGGGAATCCAGAAGTTTGCCGGCGCATGTTCCAGGTATGTGCCGTCGGCGGTGCGCAGCAGGTGGCCGGTATCGCGCGGTTCGCCCCAGTGCCAGCCGTCCTGCGACGAGCGGGCAAAAACGGCACAGTGGTAGGGGCCGCATATCTCGTAAGTCAGAACGAAAGAGTGGTCCGGAAGCGGGGTGACGATAGCCATGCCGGGACGATCCGCGTGGACCGTCGTGGCCACGGTATCGCTTTCATCCTTCCAGGTGTTTCCGTCGACAGTGCGTGACTGCGCGAGCTTCTGACTGCAGCAAGGGTCTGTCTCGTCGGACCAAAGGACAGCCAGCGCTCCGTCGCCGGTCAACAGAAACTGCGGCTCCCACAAGCCATGACTGCGGTCGCCGCGCTGCACGACCGTGGAGTGAAAACGCCAGCTCCTGCCTTCGTCCAGGCTTACATAGACCTCGACCGAGGGGACATCCCCTTGAAGAAAAGACGCGGAGTACAGCAAGGCCCCCGCAGGCAGGCTGCCCACACGCCGAGGGAGTTCGTAGAGCGTGGCACAGCACCTCTCCTTGCTTCCCGGTCGCGGGGTGATGTCGGCAATCAGCCGAAACGAGCGGCCCTCGTCATCGCTTTCAAAGATGTGCCCCGTTGTGCTGGCAAGGATGCGGCCTGCCGAGCCGACATCGCCATGCTGGACCCTCAGCACGCGAGGGTAAAGGGTGCCGCCCGGCAGTTCGCTTTTATCGACGGCCCAGGCACAGGCCCAGGCATAGGAGGAGATCAGCAGTAACGAGGTCAGCCTAAGAAGAAACGATCCCATGAGCGCGGCTCCCGGTCGACGCCGGTGTTTGAATGCCCGCCGACGGATCGGTCTAGTTTACGTGTGTCTGTTCGAGCAAACCGACAGCGGCCTGGTAACCCTCATCCGGAACAGGTTGGAAGTCGAACGAATCTTCCGTCGTGTCGATCCGCAGCGACTTCACCATCGCGATCTTGCCCGTCAGGTTCAGCCGCATGTGCGCGGTCTCCCAGTGATGGCTGCCTACGTCGCGATTTTGCACCAGGATCGTGCCGCCCTTGTCCAGGCGACCAAAGATGCCCCATCCGAAATCGACATCCTCGATCAGGTGAGCTTCAAAGCGCGCCATTCGCTGCTGGGCCTGGTCGATCCAGAGCTCGCCGGCCATGCCGTGAAACACCTCTGCCTGCCGGTCGGGCGGTGTGTATTGCGGGTTTGGCTCGAAGTGAAGTCGGTAGCACGGTCCATTGGGCCCCGCAGCCATGCCGACATAGGTGTAGAGGAAAGCACCGGGCAACAGCGTGACCATTTCGTTGTCGCGTTTGCTGTTTTCCGCGTCGTGCTTGTGCCTGGCCGCCTGCACGCCGGGATCGTTGCGCAGCGCCTGGAGGCGGTCCAGCTCTTTTTTGTTGGCCGCCGGGTCGAGCGGCTTCCCGTCAGTTTCCAGCAGCCGCACCACGTCGCCGTCCCTGGTTTCGATCACATCCCGAACGATCGATTTCCCGTCATCGACCTTGTGGATGCGATAGCGAAAGGGGTGCGCCGCACCGGAGCCGTGCAGTTCGTTGTAGGAGGCATGGCGCACCAGCTCCAGCGGATCGGGCACGGACTGGGCCCGGCAGGCCGCAGACAGCAGGGAAGCCGCACCCAGCAAGGCCAGCCGGAAGCTGCCACGGCCCCTGCGCGCCTTTGCTGTCATGACGCCTGAAAGAGATTGCATCGCGTACGGTCCTCGAGTCCTGTGACGGCACTTTTCTGCCCATACGGTTGGACGCGCACCGATGTAACTTGGTGCACACGGCAAGGACTTGTAGTGTAGAGGCATGCGGTGCGCCGGCGGTTGCTGTGCCCCTACCGAGCATATAAAGTGAACAAGAGCCGGCAGGGAAGCAGGCGTTGAGGAGATGGAACCAATGGCAGTGGCGGAAAACGTAAGCGCAAGCATCGGCAAGAGCCTGCAGGTACGAGGCGAAGTACGCGGCAGTGAAGACCTGGTGGTCGACGGTTTCGTGGAAGGCACCATCACGCTCTCAGGCAGCCGGTTGACCATCGGGGCGAATGCGAAAGTACAGGCCGATGTAGCGGCTCGCGACGTGATCATCATCGGGCAGTTGAACGGCAATATCGCAGCGACGGGCCGGGTGGAGCTGCGTTCGGGAGCGACGCTGGTCGGCGATATCCAGGCTTCGCGCCTTTCGATCGAGGAAAACGCCGGCTTTTCCGGCAAGGTCGACCTCGTTCAAAGTACAGCTGCGGCGGCGACCGGGGCCACTGGCCAGGCACAGGCAGCCATCCCTGTCGCGCAGGCCTTTTAGCGGTTCTTACGGCTGAGCCTGATGGGCCGGCCGCACCCAGTTCCCGGGGGCCGCTGTTTGCGGTTCCCGGACTACAGTTTCATGCGAGGCTACCCCCTTTGCTCCGCAGTCTGTTTGGAAAGCAAGACGGCCTGAAAGGCAAAAGTCCCACGGTCCTGTCCGGGCCGCGCATCCCCAGGCACTCCAGCGCCTGGGCCGCGCTGCGCAAGCACCTGGCGGCGGAAGCCAGCCTGCGCGTACTGGACGTGGGCCCGACCTCGCCGGCAAACATCAACTACCTGACGCAGGCCGGCCACGGCATCTGGATGGCGGACCTGGCGACAGAGGCCCTGCGTGGAGGCTGGGAGCTGCCCCCGACAGAGCCCGGGGAGCAGCCTGGATTCAACACCGCCGACTTCTTCACGCAAAATATGGATTTCGGCGGCCGAGAGTTCGATGTGGTCCTTTTGTGGACCGCGCTCGACTACATCCCGGAGCCACTGGTGCAGCCCCTGGTTCATCAATTGCATGCAGCGATGCGACCCGGTGGGCGCCTGCTTGCGATCTTTCACACCAAGATGGTGGGCCCGAATACGGAGTATTACCGGTACCACCTGACGGAGAGCGATTCAGTCGAGATGCAGGAGACGGAGAAGTTCCCGGTGCGGCGTGTCTACACCAACCGCAACATTGAAAAGCTGTTTTCAGCCTTCAGCAACACACGCTCGTTCCTTGCCAAGGACAATTTGTACGAAGTGATCATCACCCGGTAAGCCGGTCGCCCAAGCTGTGCTCCGGCCAGAGCGAAGCCTGGGCCGGCGGCTTTCCGGGCGGCAGCGCAGAGCCGGCGGGCTCCGGCTGGGTCAGGATGGCATAGGTGGAACGCCGGGGCAGCCCATGGCGGCTTGCAATACCGGCGACCAGAGCCCGGATGCGAGCGGCGTAGGCGGGGCTGACAAATGCATCCTCCCGGTAGCGCTCGGCGTAGCCGGCCGACAGCTGCGGGAATTCGTCGGCGATGAATAGAAAGAAAGTTTCACGCGAGCAGGACTTCAGAAACAGCGGCTCTGCCGCGAAAAAACTCGCGCCTGCCGCTGCTGCCTCCTTTGCGACCAGGTTGAGCGCCGGCCCATTGTCAGTGATGCCGGGCAACAGTGGGGAACACAAAACACCCGCGACAAGACCGGCCTCACGCAGACGGCGCACGGTCTCGAAGCGAAGGTCGGGTCGCGGCGCGCGCGGCTCCAGTTTGCGGGCCAGGCGTGTATCGGTGGTTGTGATGGTGATGTGCAGGGTCAGGGTATTGCGGGCCGCGATGGTCGTCAGCAGATCGATGTCGCGCTCGATCAGTGTGGATTTTGTCACAAGGCCGATATGAAGCCCGCTCTGACGCGAGAGGACTTCAAGCACGCCGCGCGTGACCCGGGCCTGCCGTTCGACGGGCTGGTATGGGTCGGTGGCCGTCCCGATGGCGATCTCCTCGGATGGGTCGAAGCCGCGCAACTCCTGCTGCAGCAGCCAGGGCAGGTTTTGCTTGATGTAGATTTCCCGCTCAAATGCTGCCGGATCGGCAAAGTTCAGAAACTCATGAGTGTAACGGGCATAGCAGTAACGGCAGGCGAATTCGCAACCCCGGTAGGGGTTGATGGTGCGCGCGAAGCGCAGCTTTCGTTTGGAAACCGAACGATTCAGCGCGGAACGGATGGGAAGCGCATGGAACCGCACCAGGTGTCCCTCGCCGGCTATGGTTGCCTCAGCAGCCAGCCGGGCCATGCCGGTGAGCGGATCGGGGCTGTTTTGCAAGATCGGGAAAAGCGAGTTCACCTTTTGTTCGCCCATGCAACTTACGCTAGTCCATAATGGGGCGAAGAGCAAGCGAAGTCTCTGCAGATATTCCAGATCAACAGCCCCTGTACCTTCGGGCTGCATGAGAATGCCGTATGCCTTGCGTACGACGTCCTTGCAGGC
>CAXSBW010000062.1:14226-16126 GCA_964235795.1 uncultured Acidobacteriaceae bacterium
CAGCTGGAAAGGGCCTGACGTGCGACGCGGGCCAACGTGGGTGACGATCCACGGCCTAAAAGCGACGCTGGAATCGACGCTCGTCACCCAGGCTGGCTCGCGGCAAGCCACTCATTGCAGACATGGCTGGGGTCCCGGCCTACTCAGCCGCGACGGGTTCAGCAGCAGGATGACTTTCGTCGGCGAGCACAGGAACGCTTTCCACCCCTATACCATGCATGGATTTCTGATGCTTGCGAAGATCTGCCTCAGCCTTGAGCAGGCGCTCCTGCCGCTGATGCGCTCGGTTGCGCAGCCCGGCCTCGCTCAGGCCGACCAGCAGGGCGGGTGACTCGGGTTGTCGCGCCGAGTGGAGGAACTGGTTCAGTTCAGTACAAAGCCGGCAAGGTGCTGTTTCCGTATCCATTTCACTAAGGATAAGCTATCGGCGGCAATGGTTGTTTCAGGAGAGTAAACCCCGGCTTCACCGGGTTGGAGAGGTTGAGGAACCAAGTACTCCCTGACTTGGTCTAGTCGGTCAAGACTAGGCAGCAAGCGCAAACGCTGGGGCTACCGACTTGGTCGGGAAGCTCACAACATTCGACTTGCTGGCGAACTCACCCTTGTTGGCATGTGTCGTCTATGTGTCCGGTAACGGAGGCCACATCGCCCGGCTCGTCAGCTCTCGATCCCCTGCCCCCGTCGAAACCGTGACGGGCCCACCGGAGGGCTTGCAGCTTTGTCGGCTGAAGCATCCCGGTGGACCCGGCGGGAGTCGAACCCGCGTCCGAAGACGTGAATGAGAGTCTGTCTCTTCACGAGCGTTACACTCCCCTTGGAAGGGGAAGCCTGTCGGCCCGGCTGCCGGCTTCAGGCAGGGGCCAAATCGGTAAGAACCTGTCCGCTCATGCGGTTGAGCCTTGGCTCATGATCCATTATAGATGCCAGGTCGCGATGATTCAACCTGCTCGCATTCCTCGCCCGGGCCCCTGGCCCAACTAGAGCCGTGGCCAGGCGAGCGAGGTACCCCGATCAAGCATGCATCCATGCCGATCAGGAGAACGCAAGCGTCGTCGCAGGATCCTTGGAAAAGGCGTTGAGAGCGCATGGAGTCCATCGCGCGATGGACTCCATGCGCTCCCGGGTCCTACCATCCGATGCCGAATGATACATGTTCAGGCTGACCCGTGGTGATGGTTGAACTCTGCCCCGATACATCATCGTAGGCAAATCCATAAGCGAGCCCGTTGACGCTGTGACGATGCCAGAACGCGGCATAGTCGTTGGCCGGATCGGCGGTGTAGAAGGACGAAGGATTACCCCAGGTGCCGGAGTTCTGAACCACGTGACGGTTGAACGCCGCACACAGTTGCGCCTCCGCTGCGAGCTCGACCTGGTTCCTGTCTGCGTTGGAACCGTCGCCGGTGGCGAAGACGCCATTGCACCCGAGCACCTGCTGCGTGTTGGGGTAACCAATCACGTAGTTGGTCCCGCCCTGGAAAGCACCATTGCCGGTATTGACTTCGTTCAGAACGAAGTTGCTGCCGCTGGTGCGGCCCGAGAAGCTTCGTGCACCAAGGGTTACATTCAGAGGATTGTTGGCGTAATAACTCCAGGCCTGGCTGATGTAGCCGTCAAAGTAGTTTCCGTTCGCCTGTCCCGCACCGAAAGTAGTCTTGGCCGGGGAGAAGATACGCAGGTTGTTCACGCCGGTCGAAGTAAAGTTGCCGGGCACCTCGGAGGCATACTCCTGGTCAATCTGCGCCACTGTCTCCTTGATACCGGTCTGCTGATGAAAGGTGCGATTCGCGCCGTAAACATCGAGCAGCAGCGGCAAACCGAACTCGTCGACCTGCGTGGTGTTGATAAACAGGCCTGAGCTGTTGTAAGTGAACTCGTACCAATCGAAATGCACGTTGAG
>CAXSBW010000062.1:16226-18970 GCA_964235795.1 uncultured Acidobacteriaceae bacterium
GGCTTGACCCAGCTGAATACATTGGTTTTTGGATCGATTGCCAGTACTTCCACATACACCTGGGCGTCAGAAAATGCGCCATTGGTATTGTTATTCAGGTCGATGCCGATGTAACCGGGATAGATCGTGTAGTTGAAGCCGCTACCGCTGCCGCCGCCGCTGCTGCTGCTGGCGGCTCCGGCATTGCTGGTCGTAAAGAGAAGGTTGCGCGAATCGTTGGATTGAAAGCCGATCGACAGCCCGCTTCCAAAGGCCGCCGCTGCCGTGGCGCCGCCGATGCCAATGGTGCTGAAGCCGGTGGCCGCAGGAAAGTTGGTGCCCGAAGTCGAACCGGTCACGAACAGTTCATGACTTTGGTCGTTCGCCTGAAAAGTGACATACAGCGCGCCGTTGGCCGCAGCCAGGGTAGGGGCTGTTCCCATGGCGATGTTCGGGTAAGCAGTGGCCGCTCCGAAGCTGCCGTTCGAAGAGGATGCGACATACAGTACGTTGCGGCTGTCGTTGGAGATAAACCCCAGGTACAGGTTGTTGTTGAAAGCCGTCAGCGACGGTGCCCCGTTTGTTGTGTCCGCAGCATCGATCCCGGTCGAAAAGTTGACGCCGTCAGACGACTGGCCGATCCAGATGGCGTGTCCCGGATCGTTCGCCTGAAACGCAACGTAGAGCATTCCGTTGAGCGCCGCGAGAGACGGCGCGCCGCCCATCTGGATATTCGCGTATCCCTTGGCCGGCGAAAAGTTCACACCGTCTGTCGATGACGCAATGAAAAGTTCATGGCTCGGATCGTTTGCCTGAAAAGCTACATACAACTTGTTGTTGAAAACAGCCAGCGACGGTGCCGAGCCCATCTGGATACCAAAGTATCCGGTCGCCGCGGAAAAATTGACGCCGTCCGTGGACGAGCTGACAAAAAGAACGTTGCGGCTGTCGTTCGAACGAAATGCGGCATACAGCTTGCCGTTGAAGTTGGCAAACGATGGAGCAGAGCCCATGGATACAGCGGGGCTGACCGTGGCTGCGGGAAAGTTCAGGTTTTGCGCCTGGAGGGTGAAGTGGCTTGCACCGGCAAAAAGCAGGGCGGCCAGAACGGCTCGTGCGGGGTGTGTTGTATGCAACAAAATAGGCCTCGAGAGATGACAACAGGATTCAAAACCGTGCTGGGAACAATTCGGCTTCGCGACAAACATTAGGGGCTGGTTCAGGCCGTGTCAACCGGCGCATGGTGCACGGCTTCCGGCTCATCACAACGAGCATCATGAAAATCAGTCGTACTGACCTCGTGCGATCGCCGTCGAGCCGCGCACGACCAGCCGGGGTTCGAGGAGGTACTCATGACTTCCACTTCCCTCTCCAGGCTGCCCGTCGGTCGATGATCTGTACTGGTAAAGGCTGCGAAAGGCCAAAGCCGAAAGCTCGCTGCGCGGAACCACCAGGGTGGTCAGTGCCGGCTGTGTGTAGGCGCTCAAACTGATCCCGTCAAAACCGATCACGGAAATATCTTCTGGAATGCGCAGTCCTGCTTCACGGATGGCGCCCATGGCCCCGATCGCCGTCAGGTCGTTTGAAGCGAGAACCGCGGTGGGCAGCGGCTTGCTGCCTTGCAGAATGCGCAACATCGCGGCGTGTCCGCCATCCACCCTGTGATCCCCCGCCTGCACGTCCTCGGGCCTGGTCACCAGGCCGAGCCGCTCGAGTGCATGGCGGAACGCCTCGAGGCGCACCTGGGCCGAACGCAGACTCAGGGGGCCGCTGATAAAAGCGATGTCCCGGTGCCGCAGCGCAAACAGGTGATCCATGGCTGCCTGCACCGCGCCTTCATAGTTCAGCCTTACCACGCTGATGCCGGGGCCGCTTGCCGGGCCATCCAGAAAGACGAGGGGAATCTTGCGGCGGGAAAACGTGTGAATCAGGTGCTCATCGAGCTCGGACGTCATGACGGCCACCCCGTCGACCTTGCGCTGCAGCATGCGGGCCACACAGATCTCCATCCGCTTGGGGTCGTAGTTCGTATTGGCGATCAGGACTTCCTGGTTGTGCTCGACGGCATTGTCTTCAAACGCCTTCACCAGCTCCGGAAAGTAAGGATTGGTGATGTCGGAGATGATCAGCCCATACATGCCGCTGCGGCCTGTTCCGAGTGTGCGGGCATTGCCGTCCGGATAGAAGTTCAGCGCCGCGATTGCATCTCGCACGCGGGCCGCGGTGGCCGGCGCGACCACAGCCGTGCCGTTGATCACGCGGGACACCGTTGCGGTGGACACCTGCGCACGATGAGCCACCGCCAGGATGTTCATGCACCCATCATGCCGGAAGTGGATACATTTTGCGAAGAGCCGCATGGACGCTCCCGGCACAGCTGCGCTGACACGCGGATCGATGGCATGCCGCCTGCGGTCACTCGATACAAGAAAAGGCCGACCGACAGCTCTGTTTGGGCCCTTTGTTGTTTCCCGTTGACAAGGGTTCGTAGCCGTGTTGATACTTCGGCACACCATGAATCCCGGGCGTTTGCGACACCTCATGCAAGCGGTTACATTGTTCCCATACAAAAAGCACAAACGGTCCACCTTTGGAGGCAACTCGATGCACCGATTCTCTAGACGCTTTACAAACGCAGGTCAGTTTGGGACGAAGCGCTTTCCCGGCAGGGGGGCGATGGTTTACGCGTCGATGGCGCTGCTGATGGCCGCACCCTGTCTGGCCCAGACCAGCAGCGGCATCTTTGGAACCATTACGGACAGCTC
>CAXSBW010000063.1:0-8600 GCA_964235795.1 uncultured Acidobacteriaceae bacterium
AATTCTATGGTCAAGCTACTAAGGGCGCACGGTGGATGCCTTGGCAGAAACAGGCGATGAAGGACGTGGCAAGCTGCGATAAGCTTCGGGGAGCCGCACACAGGCGTTGATCCGGAGATTTCCGAATGGGGAAACCCTCCCGAGCAAACCTCGGGAATGACCCGCTGAATTCATAGGCGGGATCAAGCGAACTCAGGGAAGTGAACCATCTCAGTACCTGAAGGAAAAGAAAGAAATCTCGATTCCGATAGTAGTGGCGAGCGAACTCGGATGAGCCCAAACCCGTTCCATTTCGGTGGCACGGGGGTTGTAGGGTCCGCAACAGTAGAGTTACCAATTCCGTCGTTAGTCGAAGGTCGTGGAAAAGACCTCCATAGAGCGTGACAGGCGCGTAGACGAAAACGATCGGAACTCGAAGCGGATACCTGAGTAAGGCGGGGCACGTGAAACCCTGCTTGAATCCACGGGGACCATCCCGTAAGGCTAAATACTCGTTTCTGACCGATAGTGAACCAGTACCGTGAGGGAAAGGTGAAAAGAACCCCTGTTAGGGGAGTACAAAGTACCTGAAACCGTGTGCCTACAAGCAGTGGGAGGACTATGCCCGTAAGGGAATGTCTGACCGCGTGCCTATTGCATAATGAGCCGGCTAGTTATTCTTGTCAGCAAGGTTAAGCGTAAGCGAGCCGAAGCGAAAGCGAGTCTGAATAGGGCGTTCAGTTGGCAGGAATAGACGCGAAGCGGGATGATCTACCCTTGGCCAGGTTGAAGGTAGGGTAAAACCTATTGGAGGACCGAACCGGTGTTTGTTGAAAAAAGCTCGGATGAGCTGAGGGTAGGGGTGAAAGGCTAATCAAATTCCGTGATAGCTCGTTCTCTCCGAAATAGCTTTAGGGCTAGCCTCGGATGATTTGCAGCGGTGGTAGAGATCTGGATGGACTAGGGGGCTTTCCGGCTTACTGAATCCAACCAAACTACGAATGCCGCTGACAACCAGTCCGGGAGTCAGACTGTGGGGGCTAAGCTTCACAGTCGAGAGGGAAACAGCCCAGACCGCCTGCTAAGGTCCCAAAGTTACAGTTAAGTGGGAAAGGAAGTCGGAACGCTCAGACAGCCAGGAGGTTGGCTTAGAAGCAGCCATCCTTTAAAGAAAGCGTAATAGCTCACTGGTCAAGCGGTCCGGTGCCGACAATACAACGGGGCTAAAACTGTACACCGAAGCAACGGATGCGTACTTCAAAGTACGCGTGGTAGGAGAGCATTCTCAACAGCAGTGAAGTCCGACTGAGAAGACGGATGGAGCGTTGAGAAGAGACCCTGCCGGCATAAGTAGCGATAACGGAGGTGAGAACCCTCCGCGCCGAAAGTCTAAGGTTTCCTGAGGAAGGTTAATCCGCTCAGGGTTAGGCGGTCCCTAAGTCGAGGCCGAAAGGCGTAGATGATGGATATCCGGTTAATATTCCGGACCTCCCAGCTCTCGTTTGACGATGGGGAGACGCAGAAGGATAAGCAGGGCCCTCTATGGCTATAGGGCTTGATACGCGAAAGGCGGTTCCCGCAGGCAAATCCACGGGAGCATAACGCTGAGGCGTAAAACAGTAGGGCGTATGCCTGAAAGCTGCTGATTCCACGCTGCCGAGAAAATCCTCTAAGGAGAGTAGTTGGGAACCGTACCCCAAACCGACACAGGTAGACGAGGAGAATATCCAAAGGCGCTCGAGTGAAGGCTTGTTAAGGAACTCGGCAAATTAGACCCGTAACTTCGGGAGAAGGGTCGCCCCGGTAGAGTGAAAGCTCGAGGGGGCCGCAGTGAAACGCGTACGGCGACTGTTTAACAAAAACACAGGTCTCTGCAAAGTCGAAAACGACGTATAGGGGCTGACTCCTGCCCGGTGCCGGAAGGTTAAAGGGAGAGGTTAGCCGCAAGGCGAAGCTTTGAACTGAAGCCCCGGTGAACGGCGGCCGTAACTATAACGGTCCTAAGGTAGCGAAATTCCTTGTCGGGTAAGTTCCGACCTGCACGAATGGAGTAACGATCGTACGACTGTCTTAACGAGTTGCTCGGCGAACTTGTAGTACCGGTGAAGATGCCGGTTACCCGCAGCTAGACGGAAAGACCCCGTGCACCTTTACTACACCTTAACTATGAATTATGACCCTTGCTGCGCAGGATAGGTGGGAGGCTTTGAAACCAGGCTTTTGGGTTTGGTGGAGCCAACGGTGAGATACCACCCTGTGAGCGTTGTGATTCTAACCTGCTCCCGTGATCCGGGAGAGGAACATAGTTAGGCGGGTAGTTTGACTGGGGCGGTCGCCTCCTAAATTGTAACGGAGGCGCGCGAAGCTACCCTCAGACTGTTTGGAAATCAGTCGTCGAGTGCAAAAGCATAAGGGTGGTTAACTGTGAGACCTACAAGTCGAGCAGATGCGAAAGCAGGCTTTAGTGATCCGGTGGTTCTGTATGGAAGGGCCATCGCTCAACGGATAAAAGGTACGCCGGGGATAACAGGCTGATCGGAGCCAAGAGTTCATATCGACGCTCCGGTTTGGCACCTCGATGTCGGCTCATCGCATCCTGGAGCTGTAGAAGGTTCCAAGGGTTAGGCTGTTCGCCTATTAAAGCGGTACGTGAGCTGGGTTCAGAACGTCGCGAGACAGTTCGGTCCCTATCTGCTGTGGGCGTAGGAGATTTGAGGAGGGCTGTCCTTAGTACGAGAGGACCGGGATGGACGAACCTCTTGTGTTCCAGTTGTCCTGCCAAGGGCACGGCTGGGTAGCGAAGTTCGGTTGTGATAACCGCTGAATGCATATAAGCGGGAAGCACGCTCCAAGATGAGATCTCCCTGAAGGGCCCAGGAAGACCACCTGGTTGATAGGCTGGAGGTGGAAGCGCAGTAATGCGTGCAGCTTACCAGTACTAATCGCCCGTTCGGCTTGTCCATAGAATTAACTCTGTGCAGTTCGCACCGATGGACATTCAACACAAGCCTTGTACTGTACGAACGGTTCAAAAATGCATCACCCCAATCGATTTCGTTGTGAAACATCCAGGCGGACTGGTGAAGAAGACACTAGTCACTTCAGCGTTAAACCTGAAGAAAACGCCACCAAGTTTACCGGTGACCATACTGCGAGGGTCCCACCCGTTCCCATCCCGAACACGGAAGTTAAGCCTCGCTGGGCCGATGGTACTGCACGCGCAGGTGTGTGGGAGATTAGGAGATCGCCGGTAATAACCTCAGATGGCCACGCGAAAGCGTGGCCATTTCTGCGTCAGGTGACTGCACACGGTACATTGGAGGGGTGCGCGCTTTCAGGACGATCCGTCTCCTCAACCTTCTGTTGCTTTGCTGCTGCACCGACACTTACCTTGCCACAGCAGTCCGGCCCTTCCACACAAAAGCTCTAAGCCTGCAATCCGTCCCACAATGTACAGGCGTCGTCCTCCATGTTTCTTACCTGGCGGAAGAAAGGCCGGGGCAAGGCCCCGCCTTTCTGATCGATATTCAGAACCAAAGAAATGTTTCGATCACAATGGCCGATCCAGCCCCTCTCAGCATCCACTGGTACGCTCGAGTCGGAAGCAGATGGCTTTGGCGGGCGTCGAGCGGCTCCGGCGGTGCACTCGTCGATGCACTTCAAGAGCATGGCGCTGTGTTCTCGCAACCATCCGTAGCGACCCGAACATTGCGGATTGGTCCACAACAGGGACATAGCTGGACGATCATGCTGAAGAATACGCCGACTCTCGCGTACCGCCCCAGCTGCCAGCATTGCGCTTTCGATCAGGAGCGAGAATATCGCGCGATTCTCGGGTACGCAGTCCGGCCGGCAGAGGGCCAGGCAGGCCCTGAATGGCTGCAGTGCGGGCTGAGGAGCAACCCGGTCACCATGCCTCCTCTTGAGAATCCAGCATCCCGTGACAACTTTCAGGCCGTGCCTGGGTCTTTACAAAAGTAAAAAGGAGCACCTTATGCTTTCCATTCTCCGTCCCGCCATCGTTGCCGGCACTCTTTGCATCGGTCTTTGCACCAGCGGATCGCTGCTCGCTCAACCCGGTTTCTCCCAGGACACCTCGGCCCAGGAGAGTAGCTTCTCCCCTGAACATGGCGGAATGCGTCGCGGCCCCATGTCTCCTGATCAGGAGCTCGCGCATTTAACCAGAGCCCTGGACCTCACGAGCGATCAGCAGACCCAGATCAAGCCGATCCTGCAGGATCGGCACGACCAGCTCATGCAGATGCACCAGGATGCCAGCATCTCGCGAGAAGATCGCATGACAAAGATGAAGACACTGGACGATGACTCCAACTCCAGGCTTCAAGCTGTACTGAATGACCAGCAGAAAACCAGGTACGCGAAGATGATCGCTGACCGCAAGGAACGCATGTCGCAGATGAGAGGCATGCATCGCAACAACGACGACGCCGGGCAGCCACAACAGTAGGTACCGGGCGCTGGAAACAGAAAGGGCCGCTCACAAGGGAGCGACCCTTTTCTGTTAATACCCCAAGCAAATCACCGCCAAGCCGAGCGCCAGTCTCCGCCTACTGTTTCGGCGGAGGGGTGGCTCCCGGTTCGGCAGAGGCCTGGAACTTGCGGTACTGGTCGTCCGTAATCACGACCTGGATGTGGTAGCCGAGGAAGATTGCCGCGCGCGCCTCAATGTGCACAGTGGCCCCGGTCGGCAGCCATACTTCGTTGTTGATGATCTTTTGGTCAAAGGTGAAATTCGACCCTTGCGATAGGGAAATCAGCCCCAGTTCCAGCCGAAATGGGCTATCGAGCCGTGCCTCAACCCGGCGTACCTGGTGATCGTGCTCATCGATCCAGAGCGTACCGGCAAGGTGTTTCGACGCGTCCTCTGCAATGCCGTGGGTTTGAGCCTTCGTATCGCCTGCAAAGTCGAGCGCAATCATCGGACGGTTGTCGACCGTCACCCGCCGTTCTCCGCTCAGGTGCTCGATTGTCAGCAGCCGGCTGATACTCACCTGATGCCGGTTGTTCAGGAGGTCTCCGGGCGGCGTACTCTCGGCTGACTGCACCTTGTTCGCGATGTGTTCAGCTTCCTTTTTTTCTTCCGCGGCCGAGAGTGCAGCCCCGTCTTTGCGCACCAGCCGTTGGATCGGGTGTCCGTTCACAAAAAATACGTTGTACTCCCGCTTTTCTTCCTTGCGCACGGCGCCATGCTTGTCCAGCTCGTGCAGCACCTGGATCTCCCGAAATGTGTAAAGCTCGCGAGTCTGATCCAGTGCGCGCTGGTTCGCCTGCACGTCCGCCAGCAGAGCTGGAATGCTCGGCAGGGCTTGTGCCCCTGCCGCCCCCGGCGAAACCCATAGCAGAAAGAGCAGCCATGCATGCTTTGTCATGCTTTAAGACTCCCACACCCGGTGTCTTTTGTGGGACACCCCCGCCTTAAGGGTCGCAAAAGCATGCGGCGTCAGCTATGATTCAGCCGAACCGTCTCAAAAACTATGATTCTGACCCTTTTTTCATTCGGCCTGAACTGGGCTATTTTTGCCTTCACCTTCTTTGGGCTGGCCAGCGTCCTGCCTGGCTTCCATAGCGCTTATATCCAGTCCACCTTCACGATTGCCTTCACCCTGGGCTTCATCAATGCGGTGATTATCAAAGCGGCCCGCGTGATGGCCTTTGATGTTCACCCGGCTCTGCTTTACTCCGTGATGTTCGTGGTGGATTTTTTGCTGATCCTGGCCACAAGCAACGCCCCCATCGGCTACTACGTGACCGGTCACAAAAGCCCGTTTATCGCCTCGGCGGTACTGGCTCTGGTCGCGTTCGTCACTGAGTTCATCAAGGAGAAGTTTCGAGCCGACGCAGCCCGATAGGCCACTCGATACGTCGGTGGGCCACGGGAGAGAAGGTCGAAGGCAGCCTTCCGCGCAAAGGCAGCCCTGCGTGGTTCGAACCAGGGCCTTACTTGCCCGTCAGCCTTTGCGCGGCGATCTGACCGGCAGCCGTGGTCTTGTCCGTATCCTTGACCTTGGCATACAACTGGCTTGCGGCCTGCGGATTGGTCGCCTGCTCCGAGGCGGCCAGCGCCAGGCGTGCGGCATTGGCGGAGACCGTCGTACTCGGATGATCGATCAGCTGACCGTACAACGTCGCTGCCTGCCCGGCCCGGCCCGTGGTGGCATACAGCCCTGCCAGAGCCATTTTGCCCAGAGCCGACAGGCTCGCATCCCCGCTCTTGGCCGTCTGCTGCAGCGCTGCTTCGGCAGCTGGGGTGTCGCCCATGTCCTCGGCGGTCAATCCGACAAAATAGCGCGCATTGCGCCCAGCCTGAAACCACTGGTAGCGGCTTGCAGCTGCCTCGAACAACGGTCGCGCTTCCCGCGCGCGCGCCGAGGCTGAGGGGTAACTCTTCACATTCGGCACCGGCGGCTGTCCTGCCTGCTGAATCGGTGCGTCGTAAACATCCATCGCCGCATTAAAA
The DNA here is from genome assembly GCA_964235795.1 of uncultured Acidobacteriaceae bacterium. Taxonomy (GTDB): domain Bacteria; phylum Acidobacteriota; class Terriglobia; order Terriglobales; family Acidobacteriaceae; genus EB88. The sequence goes on from CAXSBW010000063.1 coordinate 6,458, forward strand.
GCTGTCCCTGCCGCTTTCCGCTGGTGGCTCCACCAGATGGAAACAGCGATGACGATCACAATGGCAAGCGCGACAAGCACGGAAAGCCGCAAGGCCAGCGCCCTGTTGCGTTCAAACCAGGAAGGGTTCGCGGAAGAAACACGCGTAAACGCGCCGCCGGGTGGATTCGTCTGGATGTTCACGGGATCGATGTAAGCCTTTATCAGGGATAGGCCGCGGGAGGGTCGACCCACGGCCATTCCCAGTCTAGCAGCGGTCGGCCGTCACGGGACTGGCAGATCCCTTACCGGCAAGTATGCTCAGGCAGCACGCACCGGGCTTGCGATCTCGCCATTTTCCACCTTTTCCTGGCAGGCGATGCAGTAAGGAGTCCAAGGCACGGCTTCCAGGCGCTTTTCGCCGATCACCGTCCCGCAGTGCAGGCACTCGCCGAAGCTGCCGTCTTCAAGGCGATCCAGCGCCGAACGGACCTGCGCCAGTTGGCTATGCCCCTGCGTCCCTTGCAGAAACAGCAGTTCCTTCTGGTACGACTGCACTGCATGGTCGGCGGCATCCTGCAGATCGTCCGTGCTGCTTTGGCGGCCTTCCTGCACCGCGGAAATCATGTTGCGCTCAAGCAACTGCTGCTGAGCCTTCAGCTTTTCTTCAAACCGCTGGGAAGATTGAGGGGAACGGGTTGTCACGTGTGGCTCCTGTGTAGAAACGGTCGTTCAGGGTATGGTTGCTAGTTGGACGCCGCTTGCGGCAGAAAATATGTTTGCATTTTCAGCAATCATTTTCAGCAATCTTTGTACGGCACACTCGCACTTGCCGCGGACCCGGCGCCCACGTAGGCTAGGGGAATGTATGACGATTTCGAAGTCGCCGATCACTGGACCGGGGAAACCCTTCACTGCCGCTGGAAGGCTAATCTGCTGGCTATCGCCACCCGCCACGCCGATGCTTTCGACGTGCGCTTCGACGTCAATGGGCGAGCCGTCTGGATCGCCATGCCGAACGATGCCTGGGTCGAGTACAAGCAACGCACCGGCTTTGTCATCACCGACCAGCTCGCGTCGCAGATCGCCGGCTACTACCTCAAACAATCCATTGAGAGCGGCTTCGACAACGGCCGCGAAATGTACGTCATGAGCGTCACCGAGGTGCTCGACGCGCTTGCCGTCGTACTGAAGCAGGCCGGCAACACCGCTGCCCTGCCGCCCCTGCCGCGAACCGGCGACAGCGATTCGCTCACCTACTGGGGCCAGCTCGCCCCCGGCGCAAGCTGACCGCGGACTCGCCTGAAAGCTGTCTCATCAGGCCCCGGCACCGCGGGTAAGCCTTGAGCGAGTCTCGCAGCCAGGGCCGAAGCCACCCGGCGCTGACGAGACCGCTTTCTAGCGCAGGGCCAGCGTCGCCCGGATCCCCTCGTCATACGGCGTTTTTTCAAGCCCGCCCAGCAGCGCATCGAGCCTGCGGTCATCCAGCAGCAGCGAGTTCTCCTGCAGGTAGCGCAACTCCGCCAGCTCGCGAATGTACGGGTTCATTGCCCGCACGACCCGCATCATCCATGGTCCCGGCACGTTGTACTTCGAGGGCTTTCCTTCCAGCGCAAACACCCGCTCCACCAGCGTCCGGATCGTTGTCACGCCCACGCCGCCCAGGTTCCAGCTCCGGCCCGGACCTCGGTCCTCGTCTTCCCATGCCGCGTCCGTGTCGATCAACCGGGCAATCGTTGCCACCGCATCCGGCACGTACACAAACTCATGCGGCTGGTCGACCGGCCCCGGCACCTGCGCTTCGGTCCCGCGCTTGGCTGCCTGAAATGCACTCCACAGCGCGCTGGCCTCCACGCGCGGCCCGTACAGGTCCGCTATCCGCAGCACGCCGGTCGCGAACGTGCCCGGCGTGTGCGCCGCCAGCACCATATCCTCCTGCTCGCGCCGAATCTGCCCCTTCACCGTCACAGGCTGCCGCCCATGCCCTTCGTCCACCGGCTCCGCGCTCGCTGGCATGCCGTAGCTCCAGTTCGAGCTCACCAGCAGAAAACGCCGCACGCCTGCCTTCTGCGCCGCCCCGAGTGTCCGCTTCATCAGCGGCAGGTGGTCCTTGAACTTCCAGTACGCCACACCTACCAGGTACACGACCGTGCCCGCCTCGGCGC
>CAXSBW010000063.1:8700-10085 GCA_964235795.1 uncultured Acidobacteriaceae bacterium
GCCCGCCTCGGCGCACGCCTCCGCGATGCTCCCTGCGTCTTCCGGGTCCCACTGCATGGGCTCGCACAGCGGCTCCTGGTTGAAGCGCACCTGCAGCCCCAGCAGCGAGCGCCCCACCACCCGGTACGGCACGCCGCGTGTCCCCAGCAGCGGCCCCAGTCCCCGTCCAATCGCGCCGTTCGCTCCCAGGATCGCTACTTTGCCCAATATCGCCATACCGTTTACGCTACCCTCCAGCTACCCCTCCGGCAAGCGCCGTACTTGATGGAGCGCACGAAAACCCTCCCGGGAGATGCCTCCATGTTCGCCCAAACACTCCACATCGCGCTCGTGTGCGACCACTCGCCACCCCAGCCCGTCCCCCTGCGCTGGCTCGACAGCTTTGCCATGCGCAACTTCACCAACAGCGCCGTCTTTGACGACACTCTCCCCGTTGCCGACGGCCTGCTTCAGGCCGGCTTCCGCGTACCCCTGCCGGCACTCGCCGCGGCGCTGGAACAATGGTTCCGGCGCAAGGGCTGGCTTGCCGCCGGCTTCTCCGTTTCCGTGTCCCTCCAGGGGCAAACCTCGCGCATCCAACCGGCTAACTTCCCGCAGGAGCATCGCATGCAATTCACCTCCCTTCAGAAACTGCTGATCGACGAACTCCAGGAGATTTATATCTCCGAGTCCCTTGTGTCCGAAGCCCTGGGCCGCATGGCCACGGGTGCCGATGCCCCGCCGCTGAAAAAAGTCCTCGCCGACCACGGTGCCAAAAGCAAGGAGCAGCTGGCCCGGCTCCAGTCCATCTTTGAAATCCTTGAGGACAGCCCGCGCGGCGGCCATGGCAAAAGCATGCGCGCCCTCTTGTCGGAAACCGAAGACCGCTTGGGGGACGCCGGCGACCCGCCCGTTATCGACGCAGCGCTGCTCGCCACCGTTCGCCGTATCGCGCACTGGGAAATCGCCAGCTACGGCACTGCGCAGGTTTACGCCGAGCGCATGGAGCTCGACAAAGTAGCCCCCCTGCTCGCGCAAACGCTCGCCGAAGAGCAATCCATGGACGCCAGCCTTCTCCAGCTCAGCAAGGACCTCCCGCTCCGCGGCAGCGGCGACCACGAGCCCCAGGGCTAGGTTTCCCCCGGCCCGGCAAACCTTTTCACGCGCCCGGCATCCGAGCATGGGCATAAGCGGCGACGAGGCCGACACTCATCTCGCGCCCTGCAAGGAGAACCTATGTTTTTAATTCTGGCCGTGGTCCTGGTATTGGCGTGGGTGGGCGGTTTTGTGGTGTTTCACGTCGCGAGCTTTGGGATCCATCTCCTGCTGATCCTCGCGGTCATCGCCGTGATCCTGCACTTTGTGCGAGGGGCTCGAGCGGCCTAGCAGCAGGGTTCACGAACTCG
>CAXSBW010000063.1:10185-11786 GCA_964235795.1 uncultured Acidobacteriaceae bacterium
TCCTGCACTTTGTGCGAGGGGCTCGAGCGGCCTAGCAGCAGGGTTCACGAACTCGCTCCGGTGAAGCCCCGCATGCAATCCGTGGTCCAGGCGGGGCTCATACAGTTCGCCGGCGTGGCGGCTGCGGGACGGAACCCGTTCCAGACCGCGGGTTCAAGGGCTCGAGAGTCCGGCGTTTCAAGCCGGACTCTGGGGACTCTGCTCCACATTCCGGAGCCTGCCCCGGATCACTCCGCGTAATGCAGCAAGCTGAACACGTCGTACTCCGCGAACCGCTCCCGGCCCTTCAGAAAATCAAGTTCCACCGCAAACGCCATCCCCGCGACCACCCCGCCCAGCTGTTTTACCAGTTGCAGCGTCGCCTCCATCGTGCCCCCGGTCGCCAGCAGGTCATCGACCAGCAGTACCCGCTGCCCCGGTGCGATCGCATCCTTGTGCAACTCCAGCGTGTCCGACCCGTATTCCAGGTCGTAGCTCACCCGGATCACCTCCGCCGGCAGCTTTTTCGGCTTTCGCACCGGCGCGAACCCCGCATGGAGGCGGTACGCCAGCGCCGGCCCAAAAATAAAGCCACGCGCCTCGATACCCAGCACCAGGTCGATCTCATCGGCAACGTAGTGCGACGCCAGTCCGTCGATCAGGTCCGCGAAGCCCTTACGGTCCTTCAGCAGCGTCGTGATGTCGTAAAACAAGATGCCCGGCTTCGGGAAGTCCGGCACCGTGCGCACCAGGCTCTTCAAATAAATGCTGTTGTCGCTGCTTTCGGGCATACGCTTTTACCACGCTCCTTCAATTGTGAAAGCCCGCAGCGTCGCGGCTTCGCTCGCAGGCTCGTCCCATTGCTCCACTCGATCCACGCGGCTGCCGCGTGAGCCACGCTCCAGCGCCGCGCGCAGTGCCGCCAACTGTGCCCCTGTGCCCGCTGCAATCAGCTCCACCGCGCCGCCATCCGTATTGCGCACACGGCCCCGCAATCCCAATGCTTCAGCCTCCCGATGCACAAACCACCGAAAGCCCACACCCTGCACCCGGCCCGTCACGCAGTACCGGCGTACAACAGGTTCCCCTGCCGCCGAGTCTGCGGATAAATCAGTTTGCATTCTTGCGACGCAGGTCGTCGATCTCATCCAGCCGCGACTCAATCAGCTCCACTCGCTCACCGAGCGACTCAAGATTGCTGTCCGTCCGTTTGCGCAAAATCTCCGCGCGGCGCGCATACTTGTGAAACTCGGTCAACAAACGAGTCTCCACCCGCTCCGTCTGGCGAGAGATTTCAGCCACAAGTTCCTGGCGCTGCACATGCAACGCTTCAACCACTTCCTGACGCAGCCCGTTTAGTGCTTCACCAAATTCCTGGCGCTGCACATGCAACGCTTCAACCACTTCCTGGCGCAGCCCGTTTAGTGCTTCACCAAATTCCTGGCGCAGCTCATGCAAAGCTTCATGAAATTCCCGGCGTTGCCCGTTCAGCGCTTCATCGAATCTCTGGCTCTGCCCTTGCAGCGCTTCCATCAACTCCCGGCGTTGCCCGTTCAGCGATTCGTCAAATCTCTGGCTCTGTCCTTGCAGCGCTTCCATCAACTCCGCTTTTGTTAAAGGCG
>CAXSBW010000063.1:11886-18955 GCA_964235795.1 uncultured Acidobacteriaceae bacterium
AATCTCTGGCTCTGTCCTTGCAGCGCTTCCATCAACTCCGCTTTTGTTAAAGGCGATTCATTCGACATTCCATTCACTCCATCCATTGAAATCGAGCAGCCCAGCGCCTCACCGTGTGTGCTCAGTCTCACCCAAATGCCGCTCGCATGCAAACACACCGGCGTTGCGCGAATCCCAGGAACGCAGGAGTGCTCCCGGCATGAGTGACGAAGAACGCAGCGGGTTTTCACGACGAGCCTTTGTGGGTGCGGCGGCAGGGCTGGGCGTCGCCGCGGCCGAGGCCCTGGCACAAACGCGATCCGAAGCCATCGGCGGTCGCAAGGACGATAGTCGAAGCGATCCCGGCCCGGAAAACGAGCCGCTGCTCCGTCAAAATCCCGACTCCAACCTGCCTCCCGCAACCGACCACGGCGATGTCGGACCCATCTGGTACTCCTTCGACCTAACCAAAAAGCGACTTGAAAGCGGCGGCTGGGCTCACCAGGTCACCGAGCGCGAGCTGCCCAGCTCCCAGGACCTCGCCGCCGTCAACATGCGCCTCACCTCGGGCTCCTACCGTGAACTCCACTGGCACACCTCCGACGAGTGGTCCTACATGCTCACCGGCGAGGCTCGCGTCACCCTTCTCCAGCCCGACGGCAAGGTCTTTGTCGATGACATCAAGGCAGGCGACCTTTGGTACTTTCCAGCCGGCTTCCCGCATTCCATCCAGGGTCTCGGCGAGCACGGCTGCGAGTTCCTGCTGGTCTTCGACGACGGCAAGTTCTCCGAGGATGAGACCTTCCTGATCTCCGACTGGCTCGCCCACACCCCGCCCGACATTCTCAAGAAGAACATGGGCTGGAACGACGCCGAAATTGCCCAGCTGCCGCCTCACGAGCTCTACATCTTTCCGGCCCCCCTGCCGCGCTCTCTTGAAGAAAACAGGCGCGCCCTCGGGCAGTACCTTGAAACTGAAAAGCAGTACACCTATCGCCTGGGTGAAACGCCGCCCACCCGGAAAGCCGCCGGCGGCGAAGTCCGGGTCGCCGATTCAACCAGTTTCACGATCTCCAAAAATATCGCCGCCGCCCTTGTACGGGTCAAACCCGGCGGCCTGCGCGAAATGCACTGGCACCCTTCCGGGTCGGAGTGGCAGTACTACATCGGGGGCAGCGCCCGCATGACGGTCTTCAAACCCGGCGCCAAGGCCCGCACCATGGACTTCCACACCAACGATGTCGGTTTCGTTCCCGCCCTCGCCGGCCACTACATCGAAAACACCGGTACCGACGATCTCGTTTTTCTCGAACTCTTCAAAGCTCCCGTCTACCAAGATGTTTCGCTCAACAACTGGATCGCCCGGGTCCCGATCGAGATCTCAACCGCCCACCTCCGGCTCTCCGAAGCCTCCATCCGCAAAGTCCCCTCAGGGAAAAATGAAATCCTGCCGAAGTGATCGGGAGTCATTTGTTTGTCCCATGATCTTTCACATACTGACTGATCCATGCTGGAGGATCGGGTTCGTTCCGTCCATCCACTTTGATCTGCTTCTCCTGCGCCCATCGATAACCCCACATGGGGCCGAACCTGGTAATAAAGGTCTCCGGCACGGAGTAAGCCGGGTCTCTGAGAGCTTCATTCAATGGGATGAACCTGTATTCCCTTTTCTCAAAAAGCGCCAGGATTTCCTCCATCGTGGCTGCGTTGAGCGGGCTATCGTGCAGCAGCATGATGTGTGGCGGTTCATAGGGAAAGACCTGCTTGTTAAGTGCGGTGTACCAGTCGATCTCCGCCCCGCTGTAAGCGATATAGGCCTCTCTGACCTTTGCCGCAGTCTGCTTATCGTTGCGTAAAAGAGCGAGCGTGTACGTGAGGTTGAATTCGTAATCGGTCGTGTCGATCGTGCACGGAGCCAGGCGATAGCCATGTGCCGACATAAAGGCAGCGATCGCGTCGTGCTTCTCTTTAGTGTCGCCTGTGTGGTTATACGGGAAGCGCAGAAACTCCGGGCTGCGGCCTTTGTCTTTCAACAAGGGCCCGAAAGTAGATTCTCCTCGCAGGATTTCCTGCTCAATCTCATGGATGGAAAGTGTGTTCACGTCCGGGTGAGAGTAGAAGTGATTGCCAAGTCCGAACCCGGGTCGAGTCCACTGTTCAAGGATCTCCCTGCTTGCAGGAAGGCCGACTGACTCAGCTGTTTGCTCGATGACGAAGCCTGTAGCCGGAACGTGATGGCGACGAAAAGACTTCAATATAGCCTGGTTTACCTGCTTCGCTCTTTTGGCCTCGGCTGCTCTTTGCTGTAGCGAAATACCGGAGGCTAAAGGAAGGTCATCCACAGTCATGGCCACTGTAGGAACCTGAGCTTCTACTGCATCCATCAAGGACAAGCAAAGGATGGCTGAAATGGCGAAGCGAAGACAGCAGGCCATGGAGTCATGGATATGCCTTGATTGCTGACCGTTGTACAGCGAACGTGTATGCCGTCAGGTCATCGAGCTAAACCTCGGCATTTCGGTGGCACAACCTTGTTGCCGTTGTCCGTCGACGAACCCAGCCGCAAGACACGTTCGCTGAAAGGCTGACGTGGGTGTCGAGACCACAATCAGAATGGCGCGCTCACGCTTCCAGCTCCGACAGCGCCAGCGTCAACGACCGCACCGTGTTCGCATCCGCCTTCTCCCCAAAGCTCTGCACCTGTTCGAGCGCCGTCCGCAGCGCTGTGCCCAGCGTTTCGCGCTCGCTCGCCCCATGGCGACGCACCGTGTTCAACAACGCCACCGAGGCATGAAAAAACACAAACGGCTGCTCGGCGCGCATCCGCTCAGTCAGCCATGAGACCGCGCGCATCTCCGGCTTCATCTGCAGAATGCAGATTGCAGCCAGCCGCAGCCCCGGCGAGCTGCCGGCATTCATCCACTCGTCCAGGTACAAGTCGGCCGCCAGCGCCAGCGTCCGCATCTTCGCCACCACCGCGTTCATCGACCGTGTCCGCTCCGTGCCCGCATGCATCGACGCTCTCACCGTCTCATACTGCTGGGCAAACCCTACCATGCGCGCTTTGATTGCCCCTTCGGCCGACTTCCGCAGTGTCGAGTTCGGTGCCGACTCCAGCAGCGACCGAACCCCTGCGGCCGCCGTCACCTCTCCGCTCGGGATCGTTGCCGCCGCTTGCGTTGCGGCCGACGCTGCCCGTGCGCTCACCGAGGCACCGCTCGAAGGATCCGCCGGCGCGATCACCGGTGTCACCAGCGCCGCCGTCTCGCTCTGCGTCACTTGCTGTTGCACATCCTTGTCGAACTCGATCTGCCAGATCTTGAACCGGGTCGCCCCTTCCGCGACCCCCACCGCCGCCCGCAGCAGTTCCGCCGCCGGCTCGCGAAACCCCCACAGGATCAGCCCGATCAGCACCGGCCAAACCACCGCCGTACAGATCGCAGCCACCCCGCTCAGCACCCCGGCGACGTCGCCGCCGCGTTCGCCGACGACCGATCCATGCGGTTCCACGATCTCCGCCACCAGGGACATCCCCCAGCCCGATGCCCAACTCGACATCATGGGTCCCATCACCGTTCGAGCCCGCGCACTCCGTCGCCGGTTCCGTCACCCATCAACCCGCGCACCGCCCAGCTCAGACCCAGCACCACCGCCCCCAGCACCATCATCTCCAGGCTGATCGGCCAAAGCGCCACATAAAGGTGAACAAACCCGGGATTGGGTCCGTACCCCGCGCCCTGCGACAGAAGCAGAATCGCCAGCAGCACCACGCCCACCAGCAGTGTTACCAGCCCCACGACCCGAATCCGCACGAATCCCCGATGCCTGTTCATGTGCCTGCCATCCTAGCCGAGCCGGCACTTGCCCGCAAGACGCATGCCCCGATGCCGGTTCGGCCCGGCTTGCATCCAGCAGGCTTTCAGTTCTTGACCGTCAGCGAAGTGGAATCAACCGCGTGTTTGCCGGTGATCCCCTCCAGCCCCGTCAGCAGCCCCCGGTAGTCGTTTTTGTCGCACTGGATCGCAAAGCCGCCCTTGGTGTCTCCATCCGCCCAGGTCAGTCCGATATAGTGCTTCTTCGATTTCGTCAGCGCCATCAGCGCCCCGGCCCCGAACGACACAACCGCCAGGCCGATCGCGGCACCCACGCGCCGGTGCGCGTCTTCTCCATAGGTGATCTCCGTCACCGTACCGGCCGCAACATCAACGGCGTCCTTGCCGTCCCGTACCAGGCGGATCTGCCTCGGTTCAATCTCGATCTCGGCCTTGTTGCCGGCCTTCAGTCCGGGCACGGAACCGCCGTCATACATGACTTTGTAGCTGTTATCGGCAGCCAAAGCGTTGCAGCTCATGGCAAGGCATAGTCCCAGTGCAACAAAGTGCTTCATTCCGATCCTCTTGGTATGGCTTCTGTGTCAAACGCAAACCGAACATAGCAGCGACACAAAAGAGCGACAAGATTACGAAAGATCACAGCCCTGGCCCGCACTGATTCCCAAAACGGGAAAGGGAGCCATCCCGGGATGGCTCCCTTTCGTCGGGCACGAAGCAGTCGGACTTACGCCCGCGACAGGTACACACCCTCAGCCGTATCCACGCGAATCTTCTCGCCCTCGTTGATAAACGGCGGCACCTGCACCATCAGTCCCGTTTCCAGCTTGGCCGGCTTGGTCACCGACGAAGCCGTCGCCGCCTTCAGCCCGGGCTCGGTCTCAATCACCGTCAGCTCCACCGTCTGCGGCAGGTCGATGCCCACCGGCACCCCGTCGAAGATCGACACGGTAATCTGCAGATTCGCCGTCAGGTACTCCACCGCATCGCCCAGCGTGTCGCGCTTCAGGTTGGTCTGCTCATAGGTCGACGTATCCATAAAGTAGTAATCGTCGCCGTCGTTGTACAAAAACTCCATCGGAATCTCGTCCACGATCACCCGGTCGATCGGGTCGGGCGAGCGAAAACGATGCTCAAACATCGAGCCGGTCCGCAGGTTGCGCAGCTTGGCCTGGATAAACGCGCGCAGGTTGCCGGGCGTGCGGTGCTCCACCGCGAACACGGTGTGCAGCTCATTGTTGAACTTGATAATCATGCCCGGACGCATCTGGGTGGCGGGGATCGCCATACGGGGGAACTCCTTGCGCGAGTAGCGCCTGGCTGGGTCAACAGCGCTCACAACATTCTAGCGCAGCCGGTCGCACCCCAAACACGAGACCCAGCCCCGACCCATCGCTACTCCGCCCCAAACAGCTTCGAAAAGAAGTGCCCAACTTTGCCCAAAAAACCGCGCCTGGGTGCCGGTGCCGCGACTGCCGGCGGCGCAACCGAGGTCTGGGCTGGCGCCGGGGCCGCAACCGAAGGCGGAGGCCCAAGTGATCCGCTCGACGAAAGCGTCGCCGACACCTGCGCATGGGCTACCCCGTTCGGCACCACCGGCGCTGTGCCGTCGAGCACCGGCGGCGGCTGCAAACCCTCGCTCACCGCAAGCGGAAACGCCGTGTCGGCCGTCGCTGAAGACGGCCCCCCTGCGCCACTCGCGACTTCGGCCGAGGGCGCGCCAGGGCACCCGCAGGGCTCGCGCTCGTTGTCCACCACCTCGTTCAGCGAGCCATGCACAAACATCACCCGCTGCCCCGGCCGCACCCGGTACGCCCCGCCGTCCATCAAGCTGCTTGCCACCACGTACGGCGCGTTCTCCCCCGCATTGTCCACGCACGTATCGCCCTGCGCGTTTACACGCAGCTTCAGGTCCGCCTGCCCCGGCGCTGAAACCAGCAGCCGCATCTCCGGCGTCAACACCACGTCCGCGTACGCCCCGGGAGCATAATGCGCTTCAAACGCGCCCCGCTCGAGTGAAAACATCAGCCCTGCATCGTCCGGGTGTCCCGCCGTCCGTGCCGTCACATCGCGCGCCAGGTGCAGCGTCGTGCTGGCACACACCTCTACCGTGCCCCCGCGCACCAGCTCCAGCATTGCCGCCCGCTCCCCAGCCGCGATCTCGCCGTTGTTCGCCAGCGTCGCGCGCCCATCGGCAACACTCATCGCGCCCTTCACCGTCACGCCTTCGGTCGACACAGACGCGACCGCGGGTGTGACCTTCTGCGCAACGGCCGACAAGCCGAAGAAAGCGCAGCCCAAAAGAATGCAGGGAAGCAAAGGTCCACTATGAACTCGCATCATCCCATCCCGCTCTATGGAGTCATGGGAACTCTGCCGCTCTTGATCGTCGGTCTCGCCATTCCCATGCTGCTTGGACGTGTCAAACCGAACAATTTCTACGGCGTACGAACTCCCAAAACCATGGCCTCGCCGGAGCTGTGGTACCGGGCAAACCGGGAGGCAGGCTACAGCATGATTCTGGCCTCCGCTATCTCCCTTTGCGCCTGGGCTGTACTTGCGTTTGTGCCGTTTCAGTCTTCGGCTGCACGCGCCAATGCGGACATCCAGGTGTTTGTCGGCGTCCTTCTTCTGCTTTTGTTTCTTTCCCTGCTGCGCTCCAGGGCTTTGTGAGTCACAGCGCAAGAAAATTCCCCATCAGCCGCTTGCCCTCCCCGGTCAACGCGCTTTCCGGGTGAAACTGCACCCCTTCCACCGGAAACTCGCGATGCCGCAGCCCCATAATCACCCCCGGCCCGCTTTCGCCCGGCAGCAGCGCCACCCGGGCCGAAACTTCCAGCTCCGCCGGCAACCCCTCCTCCGCCACAATCAGCGAGTGGTAGCGTGTGCAGGTCATCGGGCTCTCAATCCCGGCAAAAATCGTCCGCCCATCATGCTCCACCGGGCTCGTTTTGCCGTGCATCAGCTTGGGCGCGCGCACCACCCGTCCGCCAAACGCCGCCCCGAGCGCCTGGTGCCCCAGGCACACCCCTAAAATCGGCACCCGGCCCGTGAACCGCCGGATCAGCCCAATCGAAATCCCCGCCTCGGCCGGCGTGCACGGCCCAGGCGAAATCACAATCCGCTCCGGCCCCAGCGCGTCCACCTCATCGACGGTCAGCTCGTCGTTGCGACGCACCACCACCTCCGCCCCCAGCTCGCCCAGGTACTGCACCAGGTTGTAGGTAAACGAATCGTAATTGTCCAGAACAAAGACCATA
>CAXSBW010000064.1:0-6529 GCA_964235795.1 uncultured Acidobacteriaceae bacterium
GGGCGGTCGCGAACGCGGCGACCTGCTGATGCCGATCCATTGGGGCCTGTTCGACCTGGCGCTGCACGCGTGGCGGCAGCCGATCGAGCGTATCTTCGCCGAGCCGGGAATCAAGCTGTGGTCGCCGGAACCAGGGCTGCCGACGGAAGTGGTGCCGGGGGTGGAGGTGCGGGCGGAGTGGTGGCGCTAAAGCAGAGCTAAAAACTCGTCCATTGTCATACCTGCGGATCGAATCACACCGCGCAACAAGCCGATGGCTACTTATGCTATGGGATGGATAAATTGGTCTTTGCGCTTGCCTTGACCATCGTGACGTGACTGCCAACCTGGTTCGACACTTGCCAGCCTGCTTTAGCGAAAGCCTTCACAGCGTCTTTGCCTGAGATGTTTGCAAGCTTTGCCATCCATGCTCCTGCTGCCGGCTAGACCGCGACTACAAGCCTGGCCTGCTCCGGTGACAGGTTGCTCACAGCCTTTTGATCTTCGGCCCAGAGCCAGCCTGTAATTGCTTCCTTGATGTTTTCAAGTGCTTCCTTCTCGTCACGGCCTTGCGAAAAGCACCCGGGCAAGGCGGGGCATTCGGCGACAAGCCAACCATCCTCAGACGGCTCCAGCGTAACGTGAAACATCATGGCAAGGACTCCCCTGTATTCGCTATGTCCTCAATTAATTTTGCATACAGCGAACGTGCACGACGCGTAAGCGGGCTTCGGAAGCGAGTCGAGCCTCCAGTGCAGGGGCGAGTTGGACGGTGACTTGCATGTCGTCATTTTAGCCGCGAAATTTACCGGAGCAGGCGCAAATCGGCCCAGCCGAAAGCGACAACGGGCAGAGTTGCGCCGCCGATCTCAACCTGCTTTTCAGCAAGCAGCACCCCGCCCGTCCGCTCGTAAAAGCCGCGCGAAGTATTCCCGGCCAGCACCCAGGCCAGCATGCTTCCGCAACCCTCGTGCTCTGAGCGCGCTCGCCAGTTCTGCGAGCAGGCGCGTGCCGGCGCCTCTCCGTTGCGCGTGCGCCAGCAGGTACAGCGTGTACAGCTCAGCGTCGTAGTGCTTGAGCGGCTCGCGCACGGGGCCGCCGCCCGCAAACCCGACGATTTGACCATCGAGTTCGGCGACAAGTATGGCGACATTGAGCGTAAGCCAGTGTTGCCACTGGGCCGTGCGCTCCTGCTCATCAAGGCCGGCAAGATACAAGGCCGGCAAGATACGCGTCCGGCAGGAGGCCCGCGTAGGTGGTGCGCCAGCTCGCGACATGCGCAATGGCGGTGGCGTCTTCAGGCGTCGCGGGACGGACGATAAGCATGCGCAGGAGTGTACCGCGCCTGGACTCAGCTAAGGGTATTCTGGGCTTAACGTATGAGCGAACAGCAAGCAACTCAATCATCGATCAAAGTACAGCTGCCCGACGGCGCGGTGCGCGAAGTGCCCTCCGGCACGACGCCTTTAGGGATAGCGCAGGCGATCTCCCCGCGCCTGGCCGAAGCAGTCGTCGTGGCGCGCGTGCGTCCGCTGCGCGTGCCCGAGGTCGCCGCCGAGCGCGACCCGTCCGCCGAGGCCGGCGTCACCGAAGCCGCCATGTACGGCGACCCGGACCCCAGCGCCGAGCGACTCGTCGACCTGCGCGAGCCCCTGCGCGAAGATGTCGCGCTCGCGCTGCTGAAGGAAACCGACCCCGACGCCCTGCGCGTGCTGCGCCACTCCGCCGCGCACGTCATGGCGACCGCCCTGTCCGAGCTGTACCCCGGCGTCAAGCTGGGGCACGGGCCCGCGACCGATGCCGGGTTTTTCTATGACGTGCTGCTGCCGCAGCCGCTCCGGGAAGAAGACCTGAAGCTGGTCGAAGGGCGCATGGCCGAGATCGTTGCGCGCAATGCGAACTTTGTGCGCGAGTACGTGCCGCGCGAGCAGGGATTGGCGGAGTACGAGGCGCAGGGCGATTTCATGAAGGTCCACTTCATTGAGCGCTTTACCGAGCCGGGCGAGGCAATCTCGCTCTACAAAAATGGCGGCTCCGGAAGCGGCTCCGGAAGCGGTTCCGGAAGCGGTTCCGGCGCGCCGGAGCCTGGGAACGGCGGCTCGGGCCAGCCCGGAAATGCATCAGGCGACTTCACCGACTTCTGCCGAGGCCCGCACGTCCCCTCCACCGGCCGCGTCAAGGCGTTTAAGCTGCTGTCGCTGGCCGGGGCCTACTGGCTGGGCGATGAGCGCAACCCACAGCTGCAACGCATCTACGGCACCGCTTTTTTCAACGCGAAGCAGATGGACGAGCACTTCAAACACCTGGAAGAGATCGCCAAACGCGACCACCGCGTGCTGGGCAAGCAGCTGAACTTATTTTCCATCCAGGAGCTTGCCGGCGCGGGGCTGATCTTCTGGCACCCGAAGGGCGCGATCATTCGCCGCATCATGGAAGACTGGATGCGCGACGAGTGCGCACGCCGCGGCTACGAGCTCGTCTACACACCGCACGTCGCCAAGGTCAACCTGTGGCAGACCAGCGGGCACGAAGGCTTCTACGCGGCCAACATGTTTACGCCCATGGAGCTGGACGATGCGGACTACCGCATGAAGCCCATGAACTGCCCGTTCCACATCCTGATCTACAAGAACGCCCCGAAAAGCTACCGCGACCTGCCGGTGCGCTACGCGGAGCTGGGCAACGTGTACCGCTACGAGCGCTCGGGCACCATGCACGGGCTGCTGCGGGTGCGCGGCTTTACGCAGGACGATGCCCACATCTTCTGCATGCCTTCGCAGATCGAGGACGAGGTGGTGGGCTGCATCGATTTCGCGCAGGCCGTGCTGCAGACCTTCGGCTTCACCGACTTCAAGGTCGAGCTTTCCACCTGGGACCCGAAGGACCGCGCGAGCTACGCGGGCTCGGATGAGAACTGGGAGCTGGCGGTCGGGTCGCTCCAGCGCGCGCTTGATCGCAAAGCCATTGCGTATACGACGATTCCCGGCGAGGCTGCGTTTTACGGGCCCAAGATCGACATCAAGCTGGTGGACGTGCTTGGGCGCTTGTGGCAGCTCGGCACGGTGCAGTTCGACTTCAACCTGCCCGCACGGTTTGAGCTGGAGTATGTGGGCGAGGACGGCGAGCGGCACCAGCCGGTGATGGTGCATCGCGCGCTGTTCGGCTCGGTGGAGCGCTTTTTCGGCGTGCTGATCGAGCACTACGCGGGTGCGTTTCCCCTGTGGCTCGCTCCCGTCCAGGTGGGCCTGGTGCCCATCTCCGAGCGCCACCTCGCCTACGCGCAGGAGGTGAAAGCGCAGCTGGAGCTGGCCGGTTTGCGGGTGCAGCTGGACGGCCGCAACGAGAAAATGAACGCTAAAATCCGCGAGCTGACGCTCCAAAAAGTGCCGTACATCCTGGTGATGGGCGACAAGGAGGCCGAGGCGGCCGCCGTGAGTGTACGGACGCGCGGCAAGGGCGACGGCGGGTCCATGCCGCTGGCCGAGTTTGTGCAGAGGGCCAAGGGCCTGCTGGCCACCCATGCGACCGAGCTGTAAGCCGGCTGGGGTTCGGACACAAAAGTGCGGTATGCTGGCCGGACTGCGAACCGAAACAAGGAGGAGCGATGAAAGTGAACTTGACCGTAGCCGGTGCCTCACTGGCGCTGATTCTGGGCTCCGCTGCCGTGGTGGCCCAACAGCCCCTGCCGCACGCACACATCTACCCTGAGGTAAGCGCGGCGCAGGCCGACATTGCCGCCGCCCTGTCCACCGCCAAACGCGAGCACAAGCGGGTGCTGCTTGACTTTGGCGGTGACTGGTGCGGCGACTGTCAGGTGTTAAACGTGTACTTTCACCAGCCGAACAACCAGCCTTTGCTCGACAAGAACTTCGTGCTGGTGGATGTGAACGTCGGGCGCATCGACCAGAACATCGACATCGGCGAGAAGTACGGTGTGAATCTGAAAAAAGGCGTGCCCGCGCTCGCGGTCCTCAAGCCCGACGGCAAGTCCATCTACGGGCAAAGCGGCGAGTTCTCCGATATGCGGCATATGGAGTCGGCGTCCGTGCACCAGTTCCTGCAGAAGTGGAAGCCGTAGAAAGGGTCTCACTCAAGAATTTGAGGTTTCAGCGACGTTCCAGAGCCTCGCTTTGCGGCGGGGCTCAGCCTTCCGGCCAGCCATCCCGCATCGTAGTGTCAGAGGGCCAGGAACCGTGGACAAGGTAGGGGTAAGCGACGATCAGATCGTGCCGATGGACGCGATCGCTGCGGGGGTGCAGGGCTTGCGGATCGCGTTCGTCAATGTGTTCGCAGTCACGCATGCTGACGGAAGCTGGACACTCATTGACGCGGCTCTACCGATGACCGCAGGCCGGATCCGCGGCTGGGCCGAGAAGCACCATGGCAATCCGCCCAATGCCATCGTGCTGACACACGGGCATTTCGACCATGTGAGCGCTGCCCCGGCACTCGCTGAAGACTGGGATGTGCCGGTTTACGCGCACACCCTTGAGTTCCCGTACCTGACGGGCGACCGCGAGTACCCGGCCCCAAACGCAGGCGCGGGCGGCGGCCTGATGAGCCTTTTGTCGCCGCTCTATCCAAAGGGGCCGGCCGACCTGCGGGGACGCCTCCAGCCGCTCGAGTCCGGACCGTGCGCGGCCATGCCCGGCTGGGAGGTCATCCACACGCCTGGTCACACGCCCGGTCACTGCTCCTTTTATCGCGCGAGCGACCGAATGCTGCTGGTGGGCGATGCTTTCTGCACCACGAAGCCGGAAGCGTTCTTTGAGGCGGCACTGGCCCAGTCGCCGGAGCTGCACGGCCCTCCGTCCTACTTCACCTCCGACTGGGCCGCTGCGCAGGACTCAGTGGAGCGTCTGGCCGCGATGGACGTCGCCGTGGTCGCGCCAGGGCACGGCAAGCCGCTGGCCGGGGGCAATCTGAATGACAAACTACGGCAACTGGCCACGCAGTTTCGAGCCGTCGCCGTGCCGGAAAACCGGAAAAGCTGAAAACTGCTCTACACTGTTCCTGCGCCACCAGCGCCGTGGGCATGCGCGGGCCTATAGCTCAATTGGTTAGAGCAGCGGACTCATAATCCGTTGGTTCCAGGTTCAAGTCCTGGTGGGCCCACCAATTCTTCATCACTCGTTGGATCACCCTACCAGCCGCCCTGCTTGGTGCCCCACCAGTACACCAGGCCGAGGGTGGCGGTGGTTTGCGACGGGCTCAGGGCTCCGGCGACATCGGTCAGGAAGAAGCGGCGATTGGAAAAGTCGCGCCGGTACTCGGCGCGCACCAGGAAGCCGGGCGCGACGAGGTGATCGGCAACCAGCGTCACTTCCTTGAGTGCCTGCGGCACATTGCTGAACAGCCCGGAGCGGTCGTCGAAGTACTCCGTGCGGCCCCCGATGCCGTAGTTCCCCGGCAGCGCGTACTTGATGAAAAAAGCGCCGGCGGCGACTTTGGCCGGGGCGGATTCGGCAAAGGTACGGTTCAGCAGGTAGTCGGCCTCGCCGACCAGTGTCAGCTTCGGGGTTGCATTCCATGTCGCATACGTGTCGAAGATATGTTCGCGGCCATTCGGTGCCGGCGAAATGTTCGCCGTCGGCAGGCCGGGCTGCGTGGGCGCGGTGGGGACTCCGGGGTTCAGGTTCAGCACCGCATCATGCTGCTCCTGGCCGAAGTAGTAGTTCACATTCCAGGTCAGGGTCGACGCGGGCTTGAGGGTGAAGATAAAAGCCTGTGACTTGAAACCGTTGAAGTCTTCCGACTCATTGACGCCGTTGACCAGCCAATAAGTCAGGTTGAGCCTGGGGGTAACATCGTAGGACGCCCGCAGGCCCATGTGGTAGTACGGCAAGTAGTTGAACAGGAAAGAGCGCGTGTAAGCGATCTGGTCCTTGGTATAGTTGCCTTCCACACCGAGCGAGCTCGCGAATTTACCGAAATCGAGCCGGAGCCCGCTGCCGACCGGAGCCAGGTAGCTGCCGTAAGCCTGGAACAGATTGCGCCACACCTGCGGGCGCAATTCGTTCGCGGCCGAACCCTGGAGCGTATCGGTCGCCTGCCCGAATTGCAGGTCGATGCGTCCGCCGGCACGCTCCCGCGTCGTGGGAAGGTGCTCGAAAACCAGGTCCGCCTGGTTGATGCTGAAGCCGTTGCTTGTCACCGCGTAGGCGCGCAGCAGGTTGACGCGGCCGATCGGTTCATTGAAGTTGTAGTCGTAGTAACCGTCGATGGCCAGCCCGATGGTGGTCGAGCGAAAGAACCCGAGGGTGCGTTCATCGTCCGACGTCAGGACCGGACCCGAGGTCGCCGGGGTTTGTGTTTTGGAAGCCGGTGCCGCGGCCAGGGCCGGAGCGGAGGCTGTCGCCGCCGGCTGCAGAGATACGGGGGCCCCAATTGCCGGGCTGGTCGCCGAGCTGGCCGCCGAGCTGGACGCTGGGCTGGACGCGGGGCTGGCCGCCGAGCTGGCCGCAGGGCTGGCCGCGGCACCGGAACTGGGAGCAGGGCCCGGGGCGGCGCCATTTTTCTCAAGCGCGTCCAGCCTGGCGGAGATACGTGC
>CAXSBW010000064.1:6629-12254 GCA_964235795.1 uncultured Acidobacteriaceae bacterium
GGCCCGGGGCGGCGCCATTTTTCTCAAGCGCGTCCAGCCTGGCGGAGATACGTGCCAGCTCGCTTTTGAGCTCGCGGATCTCCGTCGCGCGCGCGGCATCGGGTGAGGTGCCGCCCCCGCTTTCCTGCGCAAGCGTCGGGCTTGCGGCAAGCAAAAACAGCGCGATGGTGAAGCGTTTCATCGTGTGCGTCGCCGAGTTATGCCGGGGTCGGCATGCCGCCTGGAAAGGGCTGCCCATGGCGAAAGTGCAGCCGCGCGATGCCGCTGCCGATCAGGCTGATGCCGATCAGTGTCCCGAGCGCCCAGGCGGAGCTGAACGGCCACTGCGCCCAGATGAAAGCGCCGAGCAGCAGCGTGACGATGCCGTCCCACAAAAAGAAACCGGCCCGGTGCGAGCGGCGCATCCGCGCGTACATCACCAGCTCCAGCACCCCTTCGATGACAAAATAGGAGGCCAGCAGAAGCGTCAGCGTGACCAGAGCCTGCGCGGGGTGACCGATCAGGTAGAACGCCACGCCCACGTACAACACGCCCAGCAGGATCTGCCACACGACCGAACCGGCGCTGCGGGCCGACCAGGCAAAGAAAAAATGCGCGGCCCCCGCGAGCAACAGCAGCCAGCCCACGATCGCGGTGACGGCGACGCCCGCCAGCAAGGGCAGCAGGATCGCCACGATGCCCGCGGCCACCAGCAGCCAGCCCACCAGGTTGGAAGACCGGGTCGATTTTGCGTAAGTCGAAGCTCCGGGAGTCGCCCACGTGCTCATCTTTGTACCCTCCGCCGCAGAGTAGGATGCAGACTCCGGCGTACCGCGACGGCGGCTACCCTCGCGGCATGGCGGCGATCCGCACCAGCACCAGCAGGATGCGGTACGCGGCCTTGATCGAGCCCGACAGGGAGCCCGCGACCTTGGACACACCCCCGCGCCGCACCCGGCAGGTGGTCGGCATCTCCAGGATGCGCAAGCCTGCCCGCGCGGCTTTCATCTGCATTTCCAGATTCCAGCCGTAGGTCATCTCCGACATGCCGAGGCCGGCGAGCGCTGTGCGCGAGATCGCGCGCAGGGGGCCCATGTCGGTGTAGCGCACGCTGTACAGCAGCCGCATGGCCGTGCCGGCAAGCCGGCCAGCGAAGATCTGCGACCACAGCAGGCTGCCGGGCTCGCGCTGCCCGCGCAGGCGCGACGCGATGGCAAAGTCGCAGCGCCCGTCGAGCACCGGCCCCGCGATCATCGCGACCTCCGCCGGCACATCGCTGCCGTCGCCGTCCATCCACACGATTACGTCCGCGGTCGCTCGCGCCGCGCCGCTCGCGCAGGCCTGCCCGTAGCCGCGCCGGGGCTCATCGACCACCAGGGCACCTGCGGCACGAGCCCGGTCCGCGGTCGCGTCGGTGCTGCCGTTATTCACCACGATGCACTCGCGCAACAGAGCGGGCGGCACCGTCGCGAATATTTCCGCAATCAAAGCCCCGATCGCGGCTTCCTCGTTCAGCGCTGGAATCACAATGCTGAGCTGCTTCACAGGCTCCATCGTAGCCCGCAGTTGGCGCAGGCGCGCGGCGGCGCCGGGCTCAGCAGCTGCTCTCGAAACTCCCGGTACGCGGGTCCGTTCCAGATCTCGCGCAGCGTCTGCCGGGTGGCGTCGCCCAGCGTGAAGCTGCCATAGCCGTGCATGGAAAACGGCGCGATACAGCAGGGAATCGCGCGGCCGGTCGCGGTGAAGTACATCAGCGACCAGGGCCGCCGGCACAGCGTCCACGGGCTGTCGTCCCTGCTTTTCTTGATGCTGACCTCGGGCTCGGTCGCGCCCGACGCGCTGAACGCGATGCCGAGCGAAGCAGCGAGCGCGGCCGCGCGCGCAATCACCCCTTCTTCGTCGGCCGTAGTTTTTTCAAACAGCGCGCTCTCGGCCCGCGCCAGCCCATTCGCGTTTTCCGTGAAAAACACCAGCCGCTGCAGATACACCTCGCTCACGTTCACGGAGTCGGCGATCCGCACAAAGTTTTCAAGCTGGTCGAGTGTTTCGCGCAGGCCCGTGAGCCACAGCGAAACCCGCGGCAGCTCGCGCCCCTGCTCGGCCTGCATCGCGCGAAACCGGCGCACATTCGTGACGATGCGATCGAACATATCCTTGCCGCGTACCAGCTGGAAGACGCCGGCGTCGGCTGCGTCGAGCGATACCCGCAGCTCGTCCAGACCCGCGTCGATCAGCGCCTGCCCGTTGCGCTCGGTCAGCAGCGTGCCGTTGGTGTTGAACAGCACATACACGCCGCGCTGCTTCAGGTAGCGCACCATCTCCGGCAGGTACCGGACCAGCATGGGCTCGCCCACGCCGTGCAGCACCACGCGCTTGATGTTGGGTGCCTGGTCCACGATCGACGTGAACAGCTCCCAGCTCATGTCGGCCTCGGGCTCCAGCTGCTCATAGGTGCGCGGGCAGGTGGTGCACAGCAGGTTGCAGCGGTTGGTCACTTCCAGGTACAGGCAGACCGGCTCGTGCTCGACGATGACGGAAAGCTCCGACGTTTCAAAGTAGCGGCGCATCGGCACGGGGTGGGCGGCGGGCAGGGTGCTCATCGGGGCCTCGATTCGGCAAGGGGCAGTGCGGGTTGCGCAGAGGGGCCTGTGCTCCTCATGCTACGGCCTGGCAGCGCGCGGGTGAGCAGGTCGAAGCCGAGCAGCAGAAAAAACCCGCCATACAGGCGCACATTCATCTGGTACAGCGGCTCGCCGGGCATGCCGAAACGGGTCGACAGCAGGTAAGTGATCGCAAGCACGAGATAAAACGCCGGCCGCCACGGCCACAGGGTAAGAAACGGCACCAGCCACAAAAAGTACCAGGGGTAGTGCGGCGAGAAACACAGGTTCATCGCGGTGGCCAGCAGCAGCCCGGAGGAGACGCAGGCCGCCCCCCGCGCGCCGCGACGGAACGCCCACCAGGCCAGCCCGAGGAGCCCCACGGCGCAGCCGGCCATGTAAACGCCCGGCGCAATGTGGAGGTGCAGCACCCGCGCGGCCCAGGCCAGCGGGAAAAAGCGCGTGCCGCTTTCGACGCCCTCCTCCTTTGCGTAGCCTGACAGGAAACCGAATACGCCGCGCCCGACCGACAGGTACGGCACGTAGCCCGCCACCACAATGCCGGCCAGCAGGAGCAACGGCGCACCGACACGGCGGCGGACAAAGGCCGGCAGCAGCGCCACGGGGTACAGCTTCAGCAGGGTCGCCGCAGCCACCCAGCCGGTGGCGCGCAGCTGCCTGCCCTGTATGCAGGCCAGGGTCGCCAGCGCGATCGCCGTCACCGCCATGGCATCCATGTGGCCGCTGCTGCCGATCTCCCACAGGCACACCGGGTGCCAGGCATACAGCAGCACCCGCTCGCGCGGCTGGCCCAGCAGGCGCAGGCAGCGCATCAGCACGGCGCAGGTCGCGGCCTCAAACCCCACCATCGCCAGCTTCATGAAAACGATGCTTTGCTGCAGGTGCGCGATCACCAGAAACAAAAACTGCGCGCCCGGCGGGTAGATGGTATGCGCGTAATCGCGCCGGTTGATCAGCGGGTAAATCGCGCCGTCGCGCAAAAAGTCGAGGTGCGGGTCGGCCGGCACGTAACGATACGGGTTGATGCCTGCCCCCTGCACCATGCCGTCCCACACGTAGCGGTACACGTCCGACGACAGAAACGGGTCCGCGGCGACGGCGACGGCCCGCGCGCACAGCGCGACCGCAAAGACGATGGGCAGCGTCGCTCCATTGGTCGCCTCATTTCCCGGCGAGCGGTCGATCAGCGCAAACGCGCCGAGATACAGGATGATCTGGCCGAAGATCCCCGCGCCGTAGCCGTGAATGTAGCGATGGAACTCCTGGGTCCCGGTGCCGGTCAGCTCGATAAAAATCAGCCCAAAGAGCACAAGCCCGAGATTGGTGAGCCACGCCGGCGATCGCATCGCCCACGGCGGTGCGTTCATGCACGATCTCGCGGTGGCGCCGCCCCGTCGAGCGCCTGAAGAAAAGCGCGCGTGTGCGGTGCCGCGTAGCCGTCACCGCCCGCGCGCAGCTCCTCCCGCAGGCGCGCCAGCGAGCCCGCGTCGTCCACGTCGTACCAGCGGCGCAGCTCCGTGACGGGCAGCCGGAGCTCCCGCGCGCGCTCCGCCGTCTGCTCGCCCACCAGCTCCGTGCTCCAGCTGATCTCGTCGAACAGGCGCGCGTGCGCCTGTGCCAGCCCCAGCAGGTAGTAGCCGCCATCGTCGGACCGGCCCAGCACCACGCCGGGGCTGTCCGTCGTCAGCGCCTGCGCCGCGCGCACAAACTCGCCCGTCGGGGCGGTAGGGCTGTCGGAGTCGATCAGGCACACCGACCCGAAGCCGCAGGCAAGCAGGTCGCGCGCGGTCAGCAGCAGTCGCTCGCCGAAGCCGTCGCCGCGCTGCGGCACCAGCAGTGTTTGCTCAGGCAGGATGCCGGCAAATGCCGCCTCCTGCCCAACCGGCGTGTAACTCACAACGCACTCGGCCGCGCAGGCAAGCGTTGCCGCGCGCAGGTTCGCCAGGGTATCGCGCAGAAACGCAGCGTTCAGCCCGGCGGCCTCCGCCGGGCTCAGCGGCGGGCTCAGGCGCGTTTTCACCTTGCCGGGCACCGGGGCTTTCGCCATCACCGCCAACGCGCAACGGCCGGCCCACTCGCTGCTGCGCGTGCCGGGGTCGAGTACGCGGAACAGGTGGCTCACGCGCTTTTCTCGCACAGCGCGTACTGGTAGCGCCGGTCCTGCCACTGCCGCACGCGGCTCCACGGCTGCCCGCCGATCAGGCTCCTGAAGGCGCCGCGGCTCAATACCTCGCAGTGCCGAGGCGTCTGGTCGTGAGGCTGGCCCGCGAGCCGGTCAAAGGCGCGCATGGCATGCATGGGCAGGCTGGTGCGCAGCGGCGAGGTGGGTTCCGCGACAAAAAAGACGCCGCCGGGCCGCAGGGTGTCGAAGATGGCGCGCAACACACGTTCCGGCTCCGGCACCACCAGAAAGAGCCGCGAAGCGATCGCCGCGTCCGACGGCTCCATGCAGTCGTGCAGGGTGCGCGCATCGGCGCGCAGAAACCGGCAGTTGCCCAGGTGAGCCCGGTGCGCCTGCAGGCGCGCGTGCGACAGCAGCCGCTCCGAGGTGTCGACCCCGAGCGCCTGCAGGCCAGGAAAGCGCGCAGCCAGTCGCCGGGCGTAAAAACCCGGGCCGCAGCCTACTTCCAGAAGTTGTATGTGGGGCTTGGTGCGGAGGAGGGGTTCGAGTGCGTGGGCGATGGTTTCGGTATGGTCGGCGAACAGGCGCTCCCGACACAGTGAATAGATCCACCAACAGCGATCGAAAACGGGATCGGCGGTCATCGGCGTCACACTCGAACTCAAAATGGCACCACTCCCGGTATCGCTCAGTACAACACCCTCCACAGCATAGCTGGCCCGGGCCACAAACATCCATGCAATCGTTCGTGCGGGCTGGAACGGCCAAGGCCGTGCGGTCGCAGCCGTGGCGTATCGAGCCCGGCTTTCGCGAAAGTGAACCGTGCAAGCGGGTGGAGGAGGCAAATCCGCGACGGGCGACCCCGTTTACAGGATGAACAATCGATCTCGGAATCACTCTGGC
>CAXSBW010000064.1:12354-14425 GCA_964235795.1 uncultured Acidobacteriaceae bacterium
ACTCCTGCCCATGCCAGCCGTAACTCGCAACCAGCTCTCCTCTTTTCCCGACCAGCAACAAGGCCGCCCGACCGGCTTCCAGCGTCCCCGTCAAGCTTCTGCCGCTGCGCCCGTCCTTGAACCCGACCGGC
Source organism: uncultured Acidobacteriaceae bacterium (assembly GCA_964235795.1). Classification (GTDB taxonomy): domain Bacteria; phylum Acidobacteriota; class Terriglobia; order Terriglobales; family Acidobacteriaceae; genus EB88. Next base: position 12,486 of record CAXSBW010000064.1, read on the forward strand.
ATCGTATCCGTCTCGGACGTGATGACATATAAAGTCGCCTCGGGCAGACGGGTCGGGCAGATCAGGATGCCCGGGCCGACCTCGGTCGTGTACGTGCGGCTGACCCCGGCCCGCCGCAGCGCATAGGCATACACCGCCGAAATGGCTTGCAGGTTCTCGTTCAGCTCCAGCGGCAAAGCCGAAAACAGCACCGTGCCCGCGCCCAGCGGCAACTCCGCCCAGCTTTGGCTCTTGGGCAATACCGCCCGATCCAGCGTGGTCGTTGTTGACCCGCCGTACACCAGCGGGAACTCGCCGAAAGGCGTCCGCAGCGCCGTTTCGTGCGCCTGCAGCGGCGCAAGCGTGTACGGCAGCCCCAGCTCGCTTGCCCGTCCGGTCGCGTGCAGGTGCGCGTCCGCGCTGAACGGCCCGGAAATAAGCAGCACCGCCCCGGCACGCACCCGCGCCTCGATATCGGCCCAAGCCTTGCCGGTCAGCCCGTAGGCCGACGGCAGCACGATCAGCTTCGGGCTGCCCAGCGTATCGGTCTGGTACTCGCCCACCGCGTAGGCCTCCACGCGGTTCATGTTGTAGAGCACCCGTATCGCGGTCTGCTGCGCTTGGAGCGCCTGGCTCTTCAACACGGAAAGCTGGAGCGACTGCGGCAGCACCACCGCCACCTCCGGGGGCGTCAGCCCGGTCGCATACGGCGCGGCAGCCGTCGCAAACCGGCCCAGCTCGCGCATCATCCCCTCCCACACCTTGGCCGAGCCGTCCGAGCGCTCCATGCCGAAGTCCGGCTCGCGCGCCCAGTCCCACTGCAACGCGCCGGACGAGCCCGCGGCAAAGCCCAGCGCCCACTTGCGCTCCTCGAGCGCCGTGCCCGTCAGCTCGTCATAGCGCCAGCTGCCGTCGGGGTTCCAGGCCGGCTGGTAGCCGGTTTCGCCCGTAATGTTCGGCATGCCGGGTCGCTTCGCCGCGACGGAGTCCCACAGCAGCGCCCGGTCCTGCCAGTAGGTGTGATTGGTTGTAAATGCCACCCCGGCGCCGGCATAGAACTGGTTCAGCAGTCGATCCGTCACCCCGCCTTCATCCTGGCCCACGTTTACCGGCTGCGTGCTGCCGGTTGCGCGAATCGTCCGCACCATGCCGCGCACCCAGTCGCTGAACGCATCCTGCGCAAACAGGTTATAGTCCAGCGCCCGCACCTCATCGGCATTGCCGGAGCGGTCGTAATTCAGATCGGCCTGCTTCGGCAGCGCGATCGAGCCCCAGCCGCCCAGCTGTTCGGGCCGCACCTGCCAGGCCTCGCCCAGCGCTTCAAGCGAGCCGTAGTGCTGTTCGAGCCAGCCCTGCCAGGCTTTTCGTTCGGCCGCGTCGCCGTTCGGCACATTGCCATGAAACACCACGCGAGGGTTGGAGAACGAGGGCTCATTGATCAGGTCCCAGGAAAGATACGGAACGCGACGGAAACGCTCCGCAACCGAGCGGACATACTCCTGCTCCGCGTGGACTGCCCCCGCATCGAGATACGGATTGGGCAGCGAACCCTCCCCGTCCGGCTGCCCAAAAATACGCGGGTCGCCCACGCGCGGCGAAAACGCAAAGCAGGTGAAGTTGACCGCAATGTGGTGACGCTGCGCCGCCGACAGGTAGGCCTCGAAGTTGCGCAGAAAGCGCTCATTTGCCTCGCCGGTCAGCGGCTCCACAAACTTGCCCGGTGCCATCCACACCCCGGTCCGGACAAAGTTGACCCCATGCCGCTCCATATCGGCAAAGTCATGTTCCCAAACGGCGGCGTTGCGCGGGCCTGAAAAGTCCCAGCCACTTTCTTCCGTGGTGAAGTAGTTGGTCCCGACCGGCAGAAACGGTTTGCCGCCGAGCTGGAGGAAATCCCCCTTGACCCCGAGCGCCGGCCCGGTCTCGAGCGCGCTCAGGTCTTCCACCACGAAGCCGTTTTC
>CAXSBW010000064.1:14525-18660 GCA_964235795.1 uncultured Acidobacteriaceae bacterium
ACCGATCCAGGTCGCGCGCACCGTGTACAGTCCCGGCGGCAGCGGCTTGCGAAACGGTACCGGCTCGTCCACCTTTGAGCCGCCGAGTGCAAAAGCGGCCCGGTCCAGAACAGCCCCGCCCGGCCCCAGCAGTTCCACCCGTGCCTCGCCGCCTGCCTGGGCTGCCCCGCGCAGGTGCGCCGTCAGCTGCGGCAGCTCGCCCGGCCGCAGCGTCGAGTACTGCGCCTCGATTGAAAACGCAATCGCCCCCGCGCGCGCATAGCCGGCCGCCGCGCCCAGCAGCGTCACGCCGTTCGAAGAATTCCAGTAGCCCGGCTCCGGCGTAAACGGCAGCGCCACCACCCGTCCGCCGGACGAGTGACCGGTCCGGTCCGTCACAATGACCGGCGCGGATTGCTTCGTCCCGTCCGCGCCTTGCAGGTAACCCAGCCCATCCAGGCGGCCTTCCTGCGCGAACACCTGCCGCGCCCGCACCTCGACCTTCGGCAAAAATCCGTATCCATCGCGCCAGGCGAAGCGGGTCGGCGCGGCCCCTTGAGGCACCGCGTAGCTATGCCGGTAGTCCAGCGCGCGGCTGTAACGGTCGCCCGGTGCTTCAGCGGCAAACGCCCCTTCACGGTCGCCCAGCACCGGCACCCGCAAGGGCTCGCCGCCCACCAGCAGCAGGTTGCCGCCCCCGTTCAGGTACCCTTCGATCGCCGGCCAGTCCACCGCCGGAAACGCCGATCCGTAAGGCAGCACCAGCAGCGAAGCTCCACGCAGTACCTCGCCCGACCGCAGGGCCGCGACCCCTGCGAACACCGTCCCACCGCCCAGCGCGCGCCGCAACACTTCCTGCGACACGGGCTCGCTCGCCACTGTCGGAAAGCCGGGCTCCGAAAACACGACGGTCGCCCCCGGCACCGGTGTCTGTGCCCCGGCCACCGCTGCCGCAAACACAAGCAGGGCTCCCGGCCAAATCTTCAGCCGCCTGCGCCGGACCGGTCCCTCGGCGCGGCGCAGCGGGCTGCATCCCCGTGCCCCGGCGCCCGACCCGCCGCCCGGGCCTGTCATCTCTTGTTGACAATCGTTCGCCGCGCCCACCATACTGCCTCCGGGTTGTTGATCGGCACCGCTCCTAAATGGGAACGGGATGGGAACGCTACCACGAGATCCCGAAAATCGTCGGGGCAAGAAAAGGCAATTCGGAACCCCTTGAGAGGCCTTACATGTTTGTGAAGCAGACTTTCTTCCGCTCGTTGCTCCTGTCCGGCAGCCTGCTGGCCACCGGTGCACCGAGCGCCTACAGTCAAACGCCGACCGGCACCATTGCCGGTACGGTGCTCGATGCCAGCGGCGCTTCCGTTCCGAATGCCGCGGTGACCGTCACCAACACGGCCACCGGTGTGACGCAAACGCTCAGGACCGACAGCGCCGGCCGCTACATCCAGGGCAACCTGAACCCCGGCCAGTACCAGGTCAAGGTCGTCGCCGCGGGCTTTACCTCCGCCCTGCAAAACGACATCACCGTCGATGTCGCCCAGACCCATCCCGCCGACTTCAACCTCGCCGTCGGCAGCGACAGCGCCAGTGTCACGGTCGAAGCCACCACGCCGGCTCTTGAAACCTCCAACGCCACCACTGGCCAGGTCATCACCGGCAAGCGCATTCTCGACCTGCCGCTCAACGGTCGCGATCCGTTCGATCTCGCGACGCTGGTGCCCGGCGTCAATAACGTCGGCACCGGCTCCGGCAGCTCGTCCACGCCGCACATCGCGGGCTCGCGCAACGCGAACAGCGAGGAAGAGCTCGACGGCATCACCAACATCCTGCCTGAGAACAACGTCGGCAACAACTCCGGCGCCTACACCCCCATCGTCGATTCCGTCGCCGAGTTCAACGTGCAGACCAGCGTGCTGCCCGCCGAGTACGGCCGCTTTTCAGGCGGCGTCATCAACCTGGCCACCCGCACCGGCACCAACGCCCTGCATGGCTCGCTGTTTGAGTTCAACCGCAACTCGGTGTTCGACGCAAAGGATTATTTCTCATCGCACACGGCCGCGATTCCGCCCCTTTCGCGCAACCAGGGCGGCGGCACCCTGGGCGGCCCGCTCATCAAGGACCGGACATTCTTCTTCGTCGCCGCCGAAATCTCGCGTGAGGTGGATTCATCGACCGAGACGGACAGCGTGGCCACCGCGGCCGAACGCACCGGCGATTTCAGCGCATTGCTGAACCTGACCGACAGCAACGGCAAGCCCGCGCCCATTCAGATCTACAACCCGCGATCCGGACATCTCGGCACGTACACCAACAGCAATGGCCAGGTGCAGATGGGCTTTATCCGCGATCCGTTTCCGGGCAACATCATCCCGGCGAACCAGCTGGACAATGCAGGCTCCCTGGCGCTCAAGTACCAGCCGCTGCCCAACACCAACGGCGACTCGCTCACCAACAACTACGTCGTGACGCAGGGCGCGCCGACCTCGAACTACTACCACTTCGACATCCGTGTCGACCACAACTGGACGCAGGCCTGGAAGACCTTTGCCCGCTTCTCCCACTACGCGCAAAACGGGACGCCGTTTCAGGATTTCCCTGACAACAACGGCGTAGCCTCCCAGGGCTACAACGGGCCTTACACCACGGGCTCGTACAGCCTGGCCTACGACAATACCTTTACCCTCAGCCCGACTTTGATCTTCGACATCCGCTATGGACTGAGCCGCTCGCAGTATCGGCGCATCCCGTCCGGCGGGGCCTTCGACATCACCAAGGTCGGCCTGCCTGCTTCGCTCGCCGCCACGTCCAACGCGGAGGTCTTCCCTAGTTACTCGATCGGCAACGGCTACAGCAGCTTCGGTTCCGGCGGCTTTGTGGATTACCAGGAGAACCCCACGGTCCATGACCTGCTGGCCGACTTCGACAAGGTGAAGGGTTCGCACGACCTGAAGTTCGGCGGCGAGTTTCGGAAGATATTCCTCAACTTCTTCCAATACGGCGACCCTTCCGGGCAATTTAACTTCTCGCAGGCCTGGACGCAGAACATCGCGGGCGATGCCTCGCGAAGCAGCGGCAATATGGCCGGCGGCAACCCGTTCGCCTCCCTGCTGCTGGGCCTGCCGGATTCCGGCGGCTACACCATCGACCCGTCGCTTGCGACTGCCGGTGCCTACTACGCCCTGTACGCCGAGGACACCTGGCGCGCGACCAACCACCTGACCCTGAGCTACGGCGTGCGTTGGGATGCCGATCAGCCGCGTACCGACCGTCATAACCAGCTCTCCTACTTCAACCCGAACGATATATCGCCGATCCAGGCCCAGGTTGCCGCCAATCCGGCCTACCCTGCGCTCAGCAATCTGCGAGGGGCGGAGCACTTTGTAGGCGCCTCCACCGGGCAGTTCGGGCGCCAGCAAATCCCGATGCACAAGCTGGATTTCGGGCCGCGTATCGGCGTGATCTGGAGTCCGGACCAGAACTGGGCCGTGCGCGCCGGGTTCGGCATCGTCTACGCGCCCTCGGCCATGCAGCCGGCCGGTGCCGACGGCGGCGCGGGCACCGACGGCTTCAGCACCTACAGCAGCCCTTCCTTCTCCTTCGATAGCCAGCAGACCATCGCGACCACGCTCGACAACCCGTTTCCGCAAGGGGTGCAGATTCCAGCCGGTGCGAACGGCGGGCTGGGCAACAACCTGGGCGCGGGCATCTCGGCGGACTACCTGACCCAGTCGAATTCGCGTAGTCCCTACTCGGAACAGGCGAACCTGACAGTGCAGCGCACCCTGCCGGGACAAACGGTGCTGGAAGTGGGCTGGCTCTACAACCAGGGCAAGTTCCTGGTCGACGGCGATCCGGGAACGCCCGAAGACCAGGTCGACCCGAGCTACCTGTCGCTGGGCAGCGCGTTGAAAGACCAGGTGCCCAACCCGTTCTACGGCATCATCACCACGCCCAACTCTGCCCTTTCGCAACGGACAGTCCAGAGAAACCAGCTGCTGCGGCCGTTCCCGCAGTACACCAGCGTGACGGAATACCGCAAGGATTCCGCGTACTCAAACTACAACGCCGTGACCGTGCGCCTGGACAAGCGCTTCGCCCAGGGATTGACACTGCTGGTGGCGTTTACAGGTGCGAAGTTGTTTGATAACTCGGC
>CAXSBW010000065.1:0-18456 GCA_964235795.1 uncultured Acidobacteriaceae bacterium
ACCGATAACGACTACTTCGGGGCGCGGTACTTCAATTCGACCATGGGGCGGTTTACCAGTCCCGATCCGATCAATCTCACAGCCGAGCGTCTGACGAATCCGGCGAACACGCTCAACATGTACTCATACGCTGCGAATAACCCGCTGAAGTTCACCGATCCTGATGGGCAGGATGTGACGTACTTCTATGACCAGGGAGGCATAGCAGGACACGCTGTCCTTTTCGCATACAACCAACAAACGGGAGACTCTGCAATCGAGAGTTTCGGACCTGTGATTCATGCTCCGATCGCACCGGGTCAATCCATGTTCGACATGAGCAGCTTGCACTCGGCTGACGATGTGAGATCGACCTATTCGTCGCTGACGATCCAAACGTCGCCAGAACTCGCACAGCAGGTAATCGCGTATATTCGTGCAAATCCTGATCCATCAACCTGGACCGCTGTAGGTCCGAACTGTAGTACTCAGTGCATCAAGATTTTGCAGAAATTCAAACTGGCGAACCCAAAGGACTCCGGCTGGCGTCCGAAGCTGCTCTGGAATACCTTGAGGCAGCAATATAACCCCAACGCCCCGGCGAATCCTAAGAACGGGACCGATTACGGACAGCCCCGTACAGACATGTTCAATGCGCTCTGGTTAAGCCTTCCTCAAGCCCCGAAGGACAACTCCCGCGTAACGACCAGCCAACATGACAATCTGCCATGCGGCGGACAGGGTGACCTTAGATGCCACTAAATCTTCAAAGACGGAGGTTGATTAACTCAAGAAAGGATGACCGATGACTTCGCCTGCTCCTGTTCGCATGCTTGGGGGAATCTTACTTTTGGCCATCCTTTTCTGGGTCTGGTACTCTGTCGCAGCCGATTACAGTTACGGCGCTGTATCGGGCACGTATGCCTTTAGCCTCAATGGAGAAACGTCAACTCTGATCCTCAATAAGGATCGAAGCTTCAAACAAGAGCTGAGCCGTGAGGGCAAGGTAGAGCGAACCCAGGGCAGTTGGAGGCGGCTTGGTGAAGGCGGCGTTGTGTTTTCAAAGGAGTTCCTGAAGGTGTCTGGGCAGGAAGTCAGACCTGATGGTCAGGTCGATGGAGAAGTTAGAAAGAGACTTGGACTGTACCTCTCGGTAGCTCTCAATCCTGATCCGGGTGGCCCAGTGTTCCGAAAAAAACTGTTTCGCTGATCCGCAAGGCCGTCCCTCTGGGGGCATACTTGCTGCATCCGGGCCTATATCCGGAAATTGTGCCGCCCGGATCAAAGAGCACGCTGCTGCGCAGCGGAAGAATGATCTGACACGCCGCTCGGCGGGGTGTACACGGCGGAGCTGGGGGCGCAGTACGGGCAGGTGTCGCAGTACGACAAGCGGGGGCGGATGACGAACCGTTACTCGATCAACCTGTCCGGCTATACGGTGCTGGCCGATCAGTGGCAGTACGATCCGGCCGGCAACGTCAAGCATGCCATCGATTCAGCCCAAGGCAATTTCGCTTACACGTATGACAACCTGAACCGGGTCACCAACGCCGTCATTCCTCCGTTCACGGAGGGTTACAGCTATGACCCGTGGGGGAACCAGACCGAGCACACGCTCACTGCGGGCACGGGCTTTGACTGGCACTATCTGCCTACGACCAACAACCAAGCCTCCACCCAGACGGCGCGCTATGACGCGGCGGGTAACATGGTCGCCGACGGGCAGCATAATTACACTTACGACGCGGAAAGCCGCGTGGCGACGGTCGACAACGGCGTGCAGTATAAGTACGATCCGGAAGGGATGCGCGTCGCAGCGGTCTCAGGAGGGGCGGTAACGGCGGAGTACCTTTACGACATGAGCTCCGCCCTGGTCACGACCGTGAACAGCGCGGGCGCGATGGTGCGGACCGTGCTGCGGGCGGAAGGAACTCACTGGGGCGACTCTATCGGCGCGGCTGGTGCTGGTGGCGTCCGGACCGAGTTCCGGCTGGTCAACCAAGTCGGCACGCTGGTCGCGAACGGCGACTCTCAGGGCAACTTCATTGAGGGCTGCCTGGCGGGTCCCTTCGGCGACGGGCAGCTCTGCACGCCGACCTACGACTTCACGGAAACTCACTTCGCCGACAAACTGCGCGACGCGGAGACGGATAACGACTACTTCGGAGCGCGGTACTTCAACTCGGTCATGGGCAGGTTTCTCAGCCCGGACTGGTCGGCCAAGGCTGAACCCGTGCCCTATGCCAAACTGGACAACCCTCAGAGCCTGAATCTGTATGCCTATGCAGAGAATAACCCCCTCTCGCACATGGACCCCGACGGGCATAAAGATTGCGAGGGCCAAGACTCCGCATGCATGAACGACGAAACGGAGACCGTTGGCAAAGGATCTGTCCCCCAAAGACAGCAACAGGGACAGCAACAGGGACAGCAACAAACACCGCTTCAAGCAGCCGGCAGTGCGATCAACAATTTCATGTCCGCCGGAAGCGACTTCCTCAACGACCATCCGCTAGTTGCCATTGCATTGACTTTCGGCGCGGACCTGCCAGCGTGGGAGCAAGAAGGGCCGGCCATTGAAGAGGAAATGCAGACTTTGGGGAGCGAGTTCGTCAATCTCGCCGATTCAAAAGCGACGACACACATCCTTGAAGGAGACGCTACTGGCGGAGGTCATGCGCCGGGGTTGGGCGTCTCTGGTAAGGGTGAGTTCCCTTCTTCATGGAGTAATGATAGGATAATGCACGAAATCTCGGATGTTGCAACTAGCCCATCTTCCACCATGAGAAATCAAGGAAACACTCGGCTTATCCAAGGCACTCGAAGCGGAATCAACATCCAAGTTGTCATACGTGATGGAAGGGTCGTTACTGGATACCCAACCAACACACCTAAGAATCCATAAATGGTGATTGTATATGGCGATAAATAGAGATGTCCAAACAGCACTTCTCAAGCTTTCAGACCTGCTTTCCTCAGATAATGCCGTGTCGTACAAAGCATTGTTTGAAGAATTTATGGATGAGCACGAGTTCGGTCTAGCTCTGCATGTGATCTGTGACTACTTGGCCGCAGAAGGAGTAGGAGCGATTAACTCCCATAGCTTGGCGCTCGTCGACTGTCTTCATCGGGATATGCATATCGAGGATGATTGTATTTTTCATATAGAAAAGGCACGATTCCAAAAAGGTGGCATTCTTACCCAGTAAGAGGTTCCTACATTGGTTTCCCACCGCTCCGACGCGAGCACGTTCATTAGTTCTACGATGCGCGGACGCAGACCCGCAAGGGGCATTACAGTGGCGAAAGTTACAGCTACGCTTCGGGAGAACCAGGCTGATCGCACTATCTGCCTACGACCAACAACCAGGCCTCCACCCAGACGCCGCGCTATGACGCGGCGGGGAACATGGTCGCCGACGGGCAGCATAGTTACACTTACGACCCGGAGGGCAAGCGCGTGGCGACGGTGGCGGGCGGGGCGGTGACGGCCGAGTACCTGTACGACATGGGCGGCAGCCTGGTGACCACCGTCAACGGGCAAGGGCAGATGGTGCGAACGATCCTGCGGGACAACGGCGGCACGCACTGGGGCGACTCTGTCGGATCGGCGGGCGCGGGCGGCTTGCGGACCGAGTTCCGGCTGGTGAACCAGGTGGGCACGCTGGTTGCGAACGGCGACACGCTGGGCAACTTCGTCGAGGGCTGCTTGTCGGGCCCGTTCGGCGACGGGCAGCTCTGCACCCCGGGCTACGACTTCACCGAAACCCACTTCGCCGACAAGCTGCGCGACTCGGAAACCGATAACGACTACTTCGGGGCGCGGTACTTTAATTCGACCATGGGGCGGTTTACCAGTCCGGACTGGGCTGCAAAGGCAGAGCCGGTTCCGTACGCGAAGCTGGACAATCCTCAATCGCTCAATCTCTACAGCTATGTAAACAACAACCCACTCTCGAAAACTGACAACGACGGCCACCAGGAGGCTCTGCCCACTCCGTTTGGACCTTTTCCTCTATTCTTTCCGCAACATCAGATGACGCCACAACAGGCTGGTCAGGTGGCGCAGGGTATTACCGGCTTCGTAACTACGTTGGGCCAGGTCATTCATGAGGATGCGGCTGCCGTTAGCAACGTCGTGTCTAGCATCTTTGCTTCATCCAACAGCAGTTCGGATGCGCCTACACTTGCCACTCCAGCAGTATCGCCGACGACGCCTAGCTTCGTTGTCACACCAGGCGGTGACGCTGTGCCAATACCAGCAGGAGCCAATGGTCCCGTTCCAGTTGTGAACGACGCCGGCAAAACGACGGGGTCAGGATATTCAGGAGGATCAGGCGGAGCAGGAATGGACCCGAAAGTGAGCGATGTACGAATAATGGATCCAACGCCCGCGCGTGGAGCTGCGCCAGCCTATCCTGGTGAATATGTTTCATATGGAAATCGAGCAGGTCAAACAGTTAACCCTCAAACTGGCAGAACGGTCCCTAAGAATGATGTGTCAGCTCATATCCCACTGAAGAATCAATAGCAGGCTATGTAGGGTGAATGCGAGGAACTATGACAAATTTAGATTTAACGCTGCACGCTGCACTACAGAATCTCAAGGGGCATAAAATAAGTTCAGTTAGGTTTGTTGAAGATTATATCCAAGTCTACTTCGGCAATGCCTGCCTGACGGCGTACACGTTACCCAAAATCAGTTTAGCTGGTGTCCGGATGGAAGAACGTACATTCGGCTATAAAGAAGCTTTACGGAGGTTCGAAGGAAATGAGTTGCAGAACGCTGGTGTTGAATTAGGCGAAGAAGTCGTCATGAGGTTTTCTGAGGGAAGTTTAAGTATCTCCTTGAGAGACGAAGACTATCATGGACCCGAGGCATTACAGTTAAAGAACGCAGAAGGCCGCGTATGGGTGACATAGCAAACGTCTTTGGCCGGTTTATGAGCCCTGTCATGGAAAATACACGTATGACAATCTGAACCGGGTGACGAACGCCGTGATTCCCCCGTTCACGGAGGGCTACAGCTACGACCCGTGGGGGAACCAGACCGAGCACACCCTGACCGCGGGCACGGGCTTCGACTGGCACTACCTACCCACGACCAACAATCAGGCCTCCAGCCAGACGGCGAGCTACGACGCGGCGGGTAACATGCTCGCCGATGGGCAGCATAGTTATACTTATGACGCGGAAAGCCGGGTAGCGGCGGTCGACGGAGGCGTACAGTACCAATACGACCCGGAGGGCAAGCGCGTGGCGACGGTGGCGGGCGGGGCGGTGACGGCTGTCACGCTGCACTGAATTATCAGAAAACGCAGGTGGGAGTCGAACCACTGCACTCAAAACCAGGACTTCGGCAAAGCGTTGTACTCAAAAGCCGGACCAAGTGGATTGAAGCCGAGAGAGTGATCCCAAGATTTGCGGGGAGTGTGGGCGAGAGCCGAGGCGAGGCGGCTCTGAAGCGGCGTAGGCCATGCGCGACTGGCGCGAGCCAGGCTCCTTCGCGCTTCCGCGGTGAGTGGTTCCAGGATGCATATCCACAACTTGAGACTTTTGCGGTACCGCGCCCGACGTTCATAGAGGTCGCAGTCAGGCGATGCACACAAGACCAATTGAGAGATAGTTGCGCTCAAGTCGTCGCTGGACGGGGTAGGAAGAGGCCGCCTGAGAGAATGGTCCGTCAACACACGCAACGTGTCATCTACGAAGCGCCGGAACTGGTCCTTGTTTGGTCGGCCACACAGCGCTGCTTGTACCGGGACATCGAGCAGCGCTGCCCGGTAAGCTTTCTCGAGCGCGATACCTGCCATTGGAGAACGGCGATGTCTATGACCAGGTTCGTCCAACAGGTTCGCTTCGCACCACTGACATGGGATCCAATCTGTCGCTGGAGCAAAGCCGAACGGCAGTGGATCCTCTGTTCCGCACGATCCGCATGTGCCATAGAGAGGTTCGCCATGAACGGAGCAGTGCCTGAGATAGGAGAAGGTCCATTTCCAAGGCACATGCACAGCGCTCTGCTGTGCGAGACAGCATGCGCAGAACGCGTATCCAAGTCTTCGACGAATGTGCCGAGAACGCCGGCCAGAGTGATCGTTGCTGAAGTGGAGCAGCAGGGAAGATTCCGGGTGTGCCACCCGCTTCTCGAGACTGAGGCGACGAAGCGTAGCGGCTGGCACACGGGAGAACCGGGCTATTGAAGCGAGGAACTCTGGGTCGAGATTCAGGTCTAGTGAAATCGGACACGGAGCTGAGGGATAGCACGCCTGGAAGCCGAGCAGCAGCTCCTCAAGGGAGACATAGTTGGCAGCTGCAAGGCGAAGGAGCCAGGACGAGCACAGCTCGTTGCGGAAGGGCTTTGGTCCGAACGGTAGCTGCAGCGGAGCATGCGTTGTGATCATCGGGATGAGGGGCGCCGGTTGCGCGATCGACGATGGAGACCAGAGACTCGGCGACGAGGTCGTCCTTGAGCAGGGTGAGGCTGATATGCTCCTGGCCGCCACGGATGGCCTCGGAGGCAGCGGTTTCGAGCAGGCGGCAGATTCTCACCAACACACCTTCGGTGAGGCTGAGGATACGTTGATGGACCTTCGGATCGCGAAACTCAGAGCGTTGCCTGAGAGGAAGGATGGACTCGAAGCTCAGCAGCAGTTGCTGAAAGCTGGCGTCGTTCTCCCAGGCGGGGAGCTCGGCCGCTTCAAAGCGGTCGGCGAGCTGCTGGTCGGTCATAAGGGCTTGCTTGGCCTCGTGCGTGCCGGCGCAGACCAGCGGAAGCCGGAGGTCGTTGCGAGAAAGCGAATCGCATTCAGGAATATGCGCTGTTCCCTGAACGTGCCGGCCAGCAAGGAATGGATTTCGTCGATGATCAGCATCCGCACTTCCAGCTGCCGGGCAAGCGAGCGGATGCGATGCCGCAGTGCGGTAACACTCGTCCCGTAGGTGAAGATGCCGCCCATGGCGGCCAGGATCTCCTCATAGAGATCGCGTTCACTCGGAGCAGGCGGCATCTGGATCGAAACTACGGGCAAGCGGGTCTTTCCGAGTTTTCTATCGAAGTGGATGCGATGATCCCGCAGGAACTTCTGGATGATGCGGGTCTTCCCCATACCGGTTGAGCCATAAATCACGAGGCAGGGCATGCGATCATGGGGCGGATAATCGACAAGGTCAATCAGACGTTCCAAGATCCGTTCCGCACGCGGGTACTGAATCCAACGCTCCTGCCGTAGCCAGTGAATGCGCTCCATGTTGGATAGGAGGGCTGCTTCGTGAAATGGAGCCTGAAGGTGGCTCAGGTCATCCACTGTCACTCACCCTCCCAAAGTTCAACCGGATAAGGTTGGATCTCTTGCCCCGGAAACGTATTTGTGCTCACTTGTGAAGTGGCAGCGGCAGGCTCGTCCGCACCTGGCATCTTCTCGCGCCGCCGTCGCTGCCTGGAAAGACTCTCCGCGTTCTGCACCAGCCTGCGCTGCTCCAGAATGCTGGCGAAGAGGGCGTGCTCGTTGGGAGTTGCTCGGATCCCCTTATGGGTGCGTTTGTTTGCTTCCTCCAGTTCCCAGAGCGCAATCGGCGGCTGGCCCAAGTCGGCGTAAGGTACCGTCCAGTGCTGTCCATCTGGATCGCGCACATAGATGCGGGAAAGATTCCGCGGATCGTACTTGACCAGGAGTGGGCGCTCCAATCGGCCGGCCCAGGGACTGAGCACGTTGTCCCAGTACCGAATGTTCCAAAGGTGAATGCCGTCCCGGCGCACCCGCCGCGGTAGGGCCGGCAGGAAGCTCAGGAAGAACTCCGTCGGATCGACGGGTTGACGGACCGGCAATGAGGGCCGCTTCATGGCCTCTTGCCACGCTTCCATAGGCGTGGTGCGCAGGGACGAATGCGGCGAAAGGTGGTAAACGCCAGCAATCTGCAAAGCAAGCCAGCGCTCCAGCTCTGAGACGGTCAGGAGCGCTCGTGCCTCCGAAGGATAGGAGGCCTTCTGCCTTACATTGGAAAAGGTAGTTCCGGGCAGAAGGTGAACGGCTCCCATCATCGTGCCGATGAGCCTTTCAATGTGGCCGCCGAAGTGGGGCTGCCCAGGCGGACGATGGTCGAGCCCAATGCCGTACTCCTGGCAGCCCCTTACCAGAGCCTCGGAGTGGAACTCGCGGGCATTGTCCACATGCAGGGTTCGCGGCAGGCCCGAGATGGGCCAATCCAGTGTCTGGAGTTCGCGGTCTGCAAGCCAGGATGTCTTGGGCAGCACCGCGCTGGTCAGCGCCATGCAAACGGATAGTGTGGATGGCGGCCACAGCGACACATGGAACCCAGCAACCATGCGCGTTTTGATATCGATGGCTAAGGTCAGCCAGGGGCGCCCGATCGGCTGTCGGTTCTCCCGATCCACAACCACCACATCAACCAGGGTGTGATCGATTTGTAGCAGGTCCAGGGGCTTCTCGGGCTGAAGGGAAGAAGTGCTTAAAGGCCGGAGCTTCTCGCGAGCTTTTTTCGCTCCGTCGCGACGACGCATCACGGTGTGGGCATCGAGCGCTTCCACGCGCCGCCGTATCGTTCGGTAGTTGGGAGAGGGCAAAGCACACTCTGCAAAGCGCCGGCGAACTTCCAGGTGCAAAGCCGCGATCGAGGGACGCTCCGGGCGAAGATAGAACTCATCGATGCAGGTGGTGAGGAGAACTTCCCGTTCCTCACTGAGCAGGAATCCATCCGGCTTGCGCCCGCGCTTCCACGGCAAAAGCGAGGAGGTCTGGGGTCGCCGCCGATAACGCTGCAGGAGCTCGTACAGAACGCTTCGGCTCAACTCCAGCTGATGAGCTGCCTCCGCGACTTGCTCCACACTCAGTCGAGGTTGCTCGGCCAATGGACGAACCACCGCCTCCCGCCGCAGGGCCACGCCCCATGCCGCCTCGCCAGCAATCTCCTATGGATGCCACTCTTGCATTCAAACCCCGGACGAACTTCACAGTAAACTTCGTCTGCGATTTGAGTACAAAGGTCCGGTATTTCACTGCAGTGACAATGCAGTGAAAACCCGGACAAAGGTTGAAAACAAAGGAGCTCGATTCCGGGAATTGAGTGCAGCGTGACACCGGTCCAGCAAAGGCGCTGCGGCGGGACGGCCTGCTCGACCGAGGCGGTCGGGGTGGCGCGCGACATGACGGCGGGACGCGAGGACCGGTCCTGAAGCGAGTCCGGTCCGTAGTCCCGCAACCGGCGGACTCACCTCGCGGCGGTTTTCTCGCTCACGTTTGAAAGAGGCCTCGGCCTCTTTCAAATGAGCAACCTTGTTCAGGAACTCCCCTGGCGCGTCCAGTGCGCCGATACAGGGCCGACCTGGCGTTCAGGTGGCTGCACATCCGCTTCCTCCGGAGAAGCTGACTCTCGTTGAAACCAGCCTCTCTCATTCGGAGAGGCTGGACCTGTGGCAATCTCACGGCTAGAGTTGGGCAAGCACCATAAAGCGGCCGCCCTTGTAGCCATCGACAGATACGTCAAACATCGTCTTGCGGTCCGGTTTTTGTAGGAGTTGGGCCGCAGTGCCCTCGCAGTACACAGGGTCTGTCACCATCTTCTTGAACACCGCCCTGCCCTCGTTGGTCACGACAGTGGAAGCGATATTGAGCACTTCGTGAATCGCGTCCCGTAGAAGCTCATCCACTGATGCTTGTGCCAAACGCTCCTGGATGGCATCATCCTGCAGGCCGACCAGGGCTCCCGCGAACGAGCCGAGAAGAGATAAATCCGCCTGGACCACGATGGCGGCCTCCTGCGGAAGAACGGTGTAAACACCGTAGATTTGCTTCTCCTTGCTGGCTCCGCCCGATGACCCCTGGGCGAACTTCACCTCGCGACCGACCAGCTGGGAAAAGAGCTGCGTCATTGCATACGCTGTAGGTTCAGACATCAGAGCGCCCCTATCCCAATATCGGCGACAAGGCCGCCTGCACGTCTTCTGGAGTAAACGGCTTTGTAATCAGGAAGTTTGCTCCTGAATCCATAGCCAGGTCTCGTATCTCCGTCGACGCCTCGGAAGTGATGAAGCCGAAAGGAATCTTGTTCTGAGCACCCCTGACCTGCTGGAGAAATTCAATCCCGGACATCTCAGGCATATTCCAATCAGAAAGAATCATCTTCGGCTTTTCCTCGCGGAGCTTTTCCAGGCCCTGCGCTCCGTTTTCAGCCTCTCCAAAGGTGAGCCCACGAAAGCCCGCCTGCCGAATTGCTCGCTGCACCAGCAAACGCATCGTTTTGCTGTCGTCCACCAAAAGAATGTCCATCCTGCTGCCCCTTCTTGATCGGCCATCGCTCGCGAGCAAATGCAGCTACGGGACGTCCGGCTTTGGAGCTTATCGGCAGATTGTCCGTTTTGTTCAGTGCCGGGAAGCATTTTCTTGCTGATACCTGCTCCGGCCCAGTGCATCTCGCAATTCAGAAATATGCCTGCTCGTTACCTCGGTGCTGAACCGAACAAACATTCTCTGAACGTGAAGGAAGTTTGTGCCGATACACGGTAGACGAACAGGCTGTGTCGCCATCATCGCAATGGCACAACGCCGGGAGCTGACGGTTTGAATACTTTAGAGCGAGTCGGTAAGAGTGGTGCTTCCGCCTTGGCGGGCAAATACCTCATCTTCGAATTGGGCGTGGAAGAGTTCGGCGTCAGCGTGATGCAGGTTCGCGAGATTATGAAGATGCAGCAGATTACCGTGGTCCCCCGTGCACCCCAATTTGTGCAAGGCGTCATCAATCTTCGCGGGCGTATCGTCCCCGTCGTGAACATTCGCCGCAAATTCGAACTGCCCGATCAGGCCTACACAGAACGAACCTGCATCGTTGTCGTGCATGCCCAGATGGACGGGGTCGAGCAACCTGTCGGCATCATTGTGGACGGCGTCGTTGAAGTGTTGCTACTTGGGTCCGATGACATAGAAGATAAGCCGGATTTCGGGAGAGAAGCAGCTACTTCATACGTTTGCGGCATTGCTAAAAGCAAGGGGAAAGTTAAGATCCTGCTCGACATCGATTGCGTCATGGGCGGCCACAACCTCGCGGAACTGAATTCCTAAGCAACTAGCACAGTGAACATTGACAGCTTTGGGGATGGTGAACTGATGAAATCAATGACAATCAGCGGAAAATTAAGCGCAGGTTACGGCACGATGCTCCTCATCACATTGCTGGGCGGAGCATTCGCGATCCGAAATGTCGACTCGCTCGGCAAAGACGTAAACATGCTGGGTCACCATTATGTCGGCACTTTGTCTGCCACTGCTCATATCGACAAACTGGCATCCGATATGACTGCTGACATGCGCGGCGTTGCGCTCGAAGGTCACCTGAGAGAATTAGCGATAGCGAGTCAACGGAATGAGCAATACAGCGCCGATCTGGATTCATTAAAACGGGAAGCTGCCGAATTTACCCGGACGACCAGGCATGAGCAGTTGCGCCAGCTTACCCAGGAACAGATTCTCGATAAACTGGATGCACTTTCGCAGGGGGGCTCATCGCTCTATGATTCGGTACTTAAAGGCGACATGGCCGGATCCGATAAAGCTTACGGCCAGCTAAGTACATTAGCTCTGGCCTTAAACCAGTCAGCCGATCAGCTAGCCGCCCTCGAAGTGAAAGCAGCAAACTCCTACGCGGATACGGCTGTAAGCGCGGTCGCTCCAGCTCGCTATATCAGCATCACCATGATTTGTTTATCGCTTCTAACAGGTTGCGGACTCATCTACATCGCGCGCGCTATCAGCAAGGCTTTAAGCGACAGTATCGCGGAGCTCGGCGATGGAGCAGACCAGGTCGCCAGTGCAGCGTCCCTGGTCTCCTCGTCCAGTCAGTCCCTCGCACAGGGTGCGTCCGAGCAGGCAGCATCGCTCCAGGAAACGGCTGCCTCATCCGAGGAAATCAACTCGATGGCGAGGAAAAATACGGACAACTCCCGTTCAACAGCGGAGCTGCTGGCCCAATCCCAGGAGAAGGTGACTCTGGCCAATCGTCATCTTTCCGACATGGTTGTTTCTATGAACGAAATCACTGATTCAAGCGGAAAGATCTCAAAGATTATCAAAGTGATCGATGAAATCGCTTTCCAAACCAACATTCTCGCGCTTAACGCAGCAGTGGAAGCAGCGCGAGCCGGCGAAGCAGGTATGGGGTTTGCTGTTGTTGCCGACGAGGTTCGTAGCCTGGCTCAACGAAGCGCACAGGCCGCGAAAGATACGGCCACGCTGATCGAGGATTCGATTGCCAAATCAGGTGAGGGCAAAGGCAAAGTCGACCAGGTAGCAGCTGCCATCCGCGCCGTGACTGAAGATTCGGCGCGCGTCAAAGTTATGGTTGATGAAGTCAGCTTCGGGAGTGAGGAGCAATCGCGAGGAATCGACAGGATTGGTGGTTCTATCACTCAGATGAAGCAGGTAACCCAAACTACGGCAGCCAGTGCTGAACAGGCAGCCGCTGCTGCGCAGCAACTGAGTGCGCAGTCGGAAACCATGAAGGACGTTGTTTCTCGCCTTAAGACCATGGTGGACAGCGACCGCCGAAATAGTCAGGGTGTTGGGGCGCTACGAATTCAGCCTAGACGCACTGCCTCCGCTAATCCGACCCTATCTGCCCCGCGATTGGCTTCAGTGAAACAGCACATAGGACCTCCACAGACTTTCAGTCCGAGGCCCCAGGTATCGCTCTCGGGGTTTTCGCCCGCGGCTGCTAAACCAGCAGCCAAGTTTGACGAGTTTCCATTGGAGGACAACTTCCAATCGTTCTAAATTTCTTGCCTGTGTACTGTTTGCTTTACGACAGAGCCGTCATCAACAAAGTCAAGCATGCAGAGCGCAAGTCAGCACCGTTTGTGCAAGGCTGCAACGCCCCTGATTACCGGCATTGAAGACCCGAGGAATGCATGTCTGTCGCCCTGAAAGCCCGCGTTGATGAACTCGCAACGCAGATGATGATCGAGGAGTGCAGTTCCGCTGCCGTCACCGCTCTGCAGTGCATCAGCGAGGAGGCAAAGCGCGAAGGGGCGCGAGGTGCCGCCGACATCGCTGAAACGTTAGCGCTCCGGCTCCAGGCTGAGCCGGAAAGCGGTATGGCACATCTGCTCAGAACCGGGATGGCAGAACTGCGTGCCTCTCTCGAAGCAAACGGCCCTGCCTCGCCGGTCGGCACACCTGCCTCTCTTGCTGAGGATGCCGAACTGGTAGCCGACTTCCTCGTCGAAGCGCGCGAACATCTTTCTCAGATCGAAGGCCAGATGCTCACCCTTGAGCGCGATCCAACTGAGATGGAGGTGATCCATGCGGTTTTCAGGGCATTTCATACGATTAAAGGACTGGCAGGCTTCCTTGACTTCAAGGCTGTACAAGCAGTCGCTCACGAAGTAGAAACTCTGCTGGATCTGGCCCGCAATGACAAGCTGGTTATCGGCTCCTCCATTGTGGATGTTGTGCTCGAAAGCGGAGATTTTCTACAAGCTGAATTTGCTGCGATTGACCGCACCCTAACCAGCGGTGTCGCTCTTAAAGTCGCTGACAACCAGGTGCTGGTCTCCAGGATTCGGAAGCTTGCCGTTGTGAAAAGTGATCCCGCTCAGGCGGGGGAGGAGCTGAACTCAGATCCAGGCGCAGACACAACCTATGCAGAAGCAGATATCACTCCGGATCGATCGGCGCAAAAGCTCGAAGAGCCAGGACCTGTCTTCCCTTTGCCGATTTCTTCCGAGCCGGTAGAAAGACCAGGGCAGCCGATAAGTTCACCCGTGCAGGCAGTTGGTGCCGGTGTGGTCGCCGTTCAGAGCGCTGTGGTGGCGCAGGAAGCACCATACACGCCGGCAACTCAAGCCGCAAAGGTAAAAGAACCTGCCAAGTCTCCAGACGCAGGCTCTGTACGGGTTGAAACTGCAAAGCTCGATCATTTGATGAATATGGTCGGTGAAATTGTCATCGCTCAATCGCTGATACGGCACAACTCCATGCTCGGCGGCAACACCGATTCTCGACTTATGGGCGATCTTTCACAACTGGCGCGAGTGACGGCTGAGGTGCAGCGAGCCACGATGAGCATGCGAATGATTCCCGTCGGACAGCTCTTCCAACGGATCGAGCGTGTCATCCGCGACCTGTCGCGCAAGGCCGGCAAACAGGTAGTTCTCGAGACTTCCGGCACCGACACAGAAATCGACAAAACTGTTGCTGAAGAATTGTCGGACCCGTTGCTGCACATGGTACGCAATTCGGTGGATCACGGCATTGAGCTCGCGGCCGATCGGCTCGTAGCCGGCAAGTCGCCCGAAGCACATATACGCCTCTCCGCCCACCACCAGGGCG
Organism: uncultured Acidobacteriaceae bacterium; assembly: GCA_964235795.1. Lineage (GTDB taxonomy): Bacteria > Acidobacteriota > Terriglobia > Terriglobales > Acidobacteriaceae > EB88. Next base: position 14,320 of record CAXSBW010000065.1, read on the forward strand.
GGCAGGTCATCATCCAAATCTCAGATGACGGCAGAGGTCTGAATAGTGAGAAAATCAGGCGCAAAGCAGAGGAACGGCAACTCATCTCCCCTGCGGCCCAGCTTACCGAGAGCGAAATCTACCAGCTGATCTTCGAGCCCGGGTTTTCTACCGCCGACAAAATCACCGATGTGTCCGGGCGCGGTGTCGGCATGGATGTTGTTCGCCGGAATGTAGAGAAGCTGAGGGGGCGTATCGAGACACATTCGACGCTCGGTCAAGGTACCACCTTTCTCCTCAAGCTGCCGCTTACCCTGGCTATCATCGACGGACTAGTTGTTGAAGTCGGTGTCGAACGTTACATTATCCCGCTCTCGGCGGTGAAAGAAATCTTCCGCCCGAAGGCCGAAACGGTTTTTTCAATTGAAGGCCGGGATGAAATGGTTCTGGTCCGCGAGCATCTGATGCCGGTTGTTCGCCTGCATCGTCAGCTTGATATCGAGGCACGCAGTTCTGAACTATCCGATGGCTTACTTGTCGTGGTCGAATCAGAGGGGAAACATTTCTGTCTGCTCGTAGACGACCTCCTAGGCAAACAGGAAGTTGTAATTAAAAGCCTGGGAGAGCTTCTCAAGGACGTTCCAGGCACGTCCGGCTGCGCAGTTTTAGGCGATGGAAGGATCGGGCTGATCCTCGACACGGATGGCATTTTCCGGGAAAAAAGACGTTGAGTATGAACCTGATCTCCCGTACTCCCTTGACGATGGAAGTGCGTCATTTTGAGCAGATCCGCAAGATGGTATACGACTTCTGCGGTGTCGATTTACACGGCAAAGAGGTTCTCGTTGGCACGCGGCTGGGTAAAAAAGTTCGCGATCTCGGCTTCTCCTCCTTCGAGTCTTACTGCGAGCAGGTACGCCAGAACCCAACGGGTGACCTGTTCACCTCCATGATTGATGCGCTCACGACAAACCATACCAGTTTCTTTCGTGAGCAGCAGCACTTCGATCTCCTGCGAGACGTCGTGCTGCCGGAGCTGCCGATGGACTCGGACATCCGGATCTGGAGCGCGGCTTGCTCCAGCGGCGAAGAGCCCTATACCGCCATTTTCACTCTGATCGAGGCACTCGGCGAAGCGGCATTTTCAAGAACATCCATTCTGGCGACCGATATCTCCACTCGGGTGCTTGAACAAGCACGGCGCGGGCTCTACCCCATTTCGCGCCTGGGTGGTTTGCCGCCCGGGTTAATGCGCCGCTGCTTGCTCAAGGGCGTTGGCCAATATGCCGACCAATGCCTGGTGAAACGCGAATTGCGCGAATTGATCCGGTTTCAGCAATTCAATCTATTGGATGATTGTTCCTCTTTCGGTCCGTTCCAGGTCATCTTCTGTCGCAATGTCATGATCTATTTCGACCGGCAAACACAGGAAGCTGTGGTGAACAAACTGGCTTCCCGGCTTTGCCCAGGCGGCTATCTGCTCATCGGTCACTCAGAAAGTCTCAACGGAGTAAAACACCCATTGCAGTATGTCGCGCCGGCGACCTATCGCAACACCGGTGCGGTTCGCGGCGCCACTCGACCAAAAGGCTTGCGATGACTCGAACAGCTCCCCTTACGGTCGGCATCAGCGACTGCCTTGCATCGCGGGATCCTGATGCCGTTCTCGCGACCCATGCGCTCGGGTCCTGTATCGCGGTTGCCATTCACGATCCGGTCGCCTGTGTAGCCGGCCTGCTGCACTTCATGCTTCCCGAGGCCGGTCTCGATCGCGAAAAGGCCATCGCTCGCCCATTTATGTTTGCCGATACCGGCATACCGATGCTGTTTCATCGTTCCTATGACCTGGGAGCGCAAAAGCAAAGGCTGGTTGTCACGGCGCTCGGAGGCGCTCAGGTACTCGGAGTCGCTGACTCCTTCAACATCGGAAAGCGCAACTACCTTGCCTTGCGCAAGATCTTGTGGAAAGCGGGAGTGATGCTGCATCACGAGGACATCGGTGGAACCTTGCCGAGGAGTGTGCGCCTTGAGGTAAGAAGTGGACGGATTGTCGCGTCACACGGCGGAGCTGAAAAAGAAATCGTGAAGGCAGGTTATTCCAGGAGCACGGTGCACTATGGCTTTTAACATCCTGATTGTCGATGACTCCCCCAGTATGCGGAAGGTGATACGCCGTGTTCTTAATTTGGCGGGCTTCGAAATAGAAAGCTTTCTTGAAGCCAGTGACGGAAGGGAGGCGCTCTGCCTCATCGAAAGCGAGCCGGTGGACATCGTGCTGACTGACATCAACATGCCGAATATGAGCGGCGAGCAGCTGTTGAAAACACTCGCGGCCCACCCAACTTACCGGGCGATTCCCGTGCTGGTTATCTCCACGGACCGCAGCGAGGACCGCATGACTAGAGTCCTGGCTCTCGGGGCTCGTGGCTATGTCACAAAGCCGTTCGTACCGCAGGATCTCGCATTCGCCATGAACAGAGTGGTAGGAGGAGGAAGCCGCCGTGATTGCAGAACACTTTAGACCCTGGATGGAGGACGCCCTGGCTGAAGTTCTCGAGTCGATGTGCTTTATCGCTCCGGAGGAGCAAATGTATCTACAACCCGCGGCCGGGACCGAGTGGGTCAGGCGCAGGCTCGATTTTCAAGGTCCCCAGCGCGGCAGCTTCGGGATCTCTGTCCCGCTGGCGACAGCCCGTCTCGCAGCTTCCAACTTCCTCGGCGAGAATCTCGATCAGGTCAAGGACGCGGAGGCTGGAGAGGTCATCGGCGAGATTGCGAACATGGCCTGCGGCACACTCCTGGGGCAGCTCAACCTGAAGCAGCCTTTTGACCTGTCCCTTCCTGAGATCGATCATGCGTGGGCCGATCCCTCAGCCTCAACGAAGCGAATCAGCCAGACCTTTGCCATCGAGGACGGGGTTCTCGTCGCGTGGCTGGAAATCGAGCCGAGCCGATGACCCCTCAAGCAAAAATCAAGGTCCTGGTCGTTGACGATTCCGCGATCGTGCGGAAGCTCCTTGCAGAAGCCATTGCAGCCGAAATAGATATGGAAGTGATTGGAACGGCACCCGATCCTTATGTGGCACGAGACAAGATCCTCGCGCTCAGGCCGGACGTTCTGACGCTTGACATCGAAATGCCGCGCATGGATGGATTGACGTTTCTGAAAAAGATCATGCAGTTCCATCCCATGCCGGTGATCATCATCAGTTCACTGGCTCAATCTTCCTGCGAAATCTCGCTCGAAGCGCTTCGATACGGAGCGGTCGACGTCATGGCCAAACCGAGCGGTCCTTACTCGATCGGAGAACTTCGCGAAGTGCTGCCCGGCAAGCTGCGCGCTGCGGCCGGCGCCCGTGTTCGCAGGACAGAAACTCCTGCAGCCGCACCCCTTCCCTCAACTCCTCGCCCCGCCCTGGCCCCGACCGCCTTTCACCGCGATACTGTGATTGCTATCGGCGCATCGACGGGCGGCACGGAAGCCATCCACGATGTTCTCGTGCAACTTCCATCCAACACGCCGGCGATGGTTGTCACCCAGCATATTCCCAGGCAGTTTTCAGCTTCGTTTGCGGCCCGGTTGAACCGGGTTTGCGCTTTCGAGGTGAAAGAGGCCAGCGATGGCGACGAAGTGCGTGCGGGGCGCGCTTTGGTTGCTCCAGGCGATTACCACATGGTGCTTCGTCGTACCGGGTCGACGTACCGGGTCCAGCTTCACGACGGACCCAAGGTTTGTTACCAGCGCCCGGCCGTGGACGTGATGTTTGCCTCGGTCGCGGCCGCCGCCAGGCAAAACGCCGTCGGCGTCCTGCTGACAGGCATGGGCTCGGACGGAGCACAGGGCCTGCTGACCATGAGAAACGCGGGAGCCAGAACCATCGCTCAGGATGAAGCGACCTGTGTGGTTTACGGCATGCCGAGGGAGGCCTTCCGAATGGGCGGCGTACAAAGGGTTGTGCCCCTGCCCGCAATTCCGGCTGCAATCCTCAAGGAGGCCTCCCTGCTGGCCGGATCATAGCGTGTATCAGCCGAGGTCCGATGCCTCGAGGACACGTATGAGAGCAGCATGGTATGAGCGAAACGGAAGCGCGCGAGATGTACTGAAGGTGGGAGAACTGGAGAAGCCCGGAACCGCACGAGGACAAGTTCTGGTCAGAT
>CAXSBW010000066.1:0-18108 GCA_964235795.1 uncultured Acidobacteriaceae bacterium
GCCCTAGACCGAAAGCGGCGGCAGGGCAGGGCCGCGAGTGGTGTCGAGCCCGCTCACCGGCTGCAGCTGCACCGGCTTGCCCGTGGCGGCGGCCTCGTAAATCGCGGCCATCAGTTTCTGGTCCTGCAAGCCCTCCGCACCGCCGGTGCGCGGCTTGCGGCCGGTGCGCACACACTCGGCAAAGTGGTCGAGCTCCAGCGCGAACTGGTTGGCCTGGTTCAGGGTGTACTCGCTGGCTGCGGTCGCGATACCCTCCCGACGCTGCACCGTCAGCTTTTGCCCGTGATAGTCGTAAGCATTGTCCAGGCGAGCCCAGGCATCGGACCCCATCACCTCCAGTTGCCGGATCATATGCGCGCTGTAGGTCGAGGTACAGGTGGCGACCACGCCCGAGGGAAAGCGGAGCGTGAACTGGACGAGGTCTTCCACTTCGCGGAAGCGCGGATCGTTGGGCGGGTTGTGAATCGTCGCCATCACCTCCACCGGCTCCTCGCCCAGCAGCGCGCGCACGGTGTTCAGGTTATACAGCCCGATATCGGGCAGCGAACCGCCCCCGGACTCTTTCTTGTCCAGGCGCCACTGCGACGGCGCGGCCATGTTCTGCGTGTTGACGGAGTGAATTGCACGAAGCGTTCCGAGTTTACCCGAGCGCGCCATGTCGAGCAGAAAGCGATTGTTGTGCTCGTACTGGATGCGGTACGCGATCATCAGCTGCACACGTGCGCGCTCACAAGCGTCAATCATGGCCTGTCCGTCGGCCACTGAAACCGTCATCGGCTTTTCGCACAGCACGTGCTTGCCGATCTTCGCGCAGCGCTCCGTGTACTCGCGATGCATCGCGTTGGGCAGCACGATGTAGACCGCCTGCACCTCAGGGTTATGCTGCAGATCCTCCAGCCGGTCATAGGTATATGTCTTGCTGATGCCGTATTGTGCCGCGATGACGGCGGCTTTTGCGGGGTCGCCTGAAACCAGTGCCACGGGGCGCGCATGCCTGGAGCTGCCGAACGCCGGCAGAATCTCTTCAAGAGACAGTCGACCGAGCCCGACGATCGCGAAACCCACGCGAGCGGGTACCGGGTCGGCATTGGGCGGGCCACCCGAGGGCAGCTCCGTGGTCGCGTATTCCGCTGGAAACTCAATCTTCTGGCCCTGCGTCATGCCGCGATCCACCGGGGCCGGCGGCACCGCCGGCGACGCTGCCCCTGTTTGGGCGTCTGCCGCGGCCGTGGCCAGCAGGGCACCGGCCAGCCCACGACCTCCTTGCACCAGCAGCGTTCTACGGTCCAATTCGAATCCGGGTGCGTCGTTTTTCTCCATCACGTGTTTTCTTCTCCAGGTTGCAACTGAGTCGTGGATTTTGATCCTTGGATGAAAGCTGCTGACCCGCGAAGGGCTGTTGCGGTTCAGGACACCAACTTCGTTTTTGGATGGCAAAAGCCGCTCCTGCGTGTTGCCTCGGGCACCCCAGGGCAGCGGCGCAGCCATCCCATACGCCGTACAACAGGCAGGCGATAGCCGGCCGGAAAGAAGGATGGCATGCACAACAAGCACTGGAAAAGCAGGATGGTCGCAGCGGCAGCTTTCATCACGTTGAGCGCCGGCATGGCACTGGCTCAAAACGGCTATGGAAACCACGGGCAGTATGACGACCAGCACTGGGGTCATGGTCCGGACGGCTATGCCGACGCTTACCATGAGCAGGACGGTCGTCCCATGCTCGGCGCGCGCCAGGGCTGGGCAGCCGGCCAGGCGCAGGGCCAGAGTGACCGCCAACAAGGGCATAGCTACCGGCCCACACACGTGGACACGTTCAAGCATGTGCCGGATTCACCGGGCGGCTACCCGCGCGACCAGTTCAAGCAGGAGTACCGCGACGCCTTTATGAAAGGGTATGCGCGCGGCTATGGCCGGTAAGTCATAGCCAATGGGGTGGCTGCATCCTGCGCGGGCCTCGTGCGGCAGGATGCAGCCAGTGAGGCAACGGCCTTTCGACCCGGCCAGCGCGGCCGCGGTTTCTCCGCCCCACCCGGCAACGGCTCCACGGCTTTGCCGGATGCATGTGCCCGACGGCGCACCAGCGAGACCAGCAGCCAGGCTTTGATCGCAGCTCCAATCAACGCGCAGTCCACGACCCACTCGTACCGGTTCGCGGGTGCCAGGACCATCCAGCCAAGCACCGCGAACGTCATGCACAACAGAATCTGAACCAGATCATTCTCGTATTTCCGCAACATACCCAGGCCTCCCCGCGCCCTTGTGGAGCTACCGTGCTCTATCGGCGGAAGATCCGGAAACATGAGGGCGTTCTGATTGACTCCATGCTCAGGAGCGCCAGCGCAGCGTCACCGGCCCCGGCAGCGGGTGCCTGCCCGAGCCGTCGAGCCGCGCCTGCTTCAGCGCGAAGTACCAGCGGGCCGGGCGGTCCGCGTCATCGATCAGCATCAGGGTCGGGTCGTGGCGCAAACCTTCTGCCTGCTCGACCATGGTCTGCCGGTCCTGGTCGACGAACCGTTTTGCAAACCATTTTGCGACTGTTGTCACGCCGGGCACACTATAAAACACGTTCCACGCGGCATGGACATCGATGCGGCAGGCGCGCGCGGTGGTCGGCGTGACCGTGGTGAGGCTTGAAAACCATTTCGGGCCGCAGCGAATGGTCTCGATGCGCCGGTTCGGAAGCTGGAAGTCGATAGTGGTTGTGATGGGCTCGCCGTACACGCCCAGCAGCTTGTACGGGGCGGAGTTGCCGGAAGGCGCATGCGCGGCCATGCGAAACCCCTCGGGAATGGGCTCGAAGTGCTTGCTTTTTTCGTGAATGGAAGCCGACTTGCGCCACCACCAGCTCTGGTGGACAAAGGGCCCGTGCGCCGGGTCCATCAGCCCGATGATGCCGTGGTCGACATTGCACGGCAGCTCGGCGGACAGGTGCGCGGAGCGGAAGCGTCCGGAAAACTTCGGCGTTTCAGGCACGGGCGGCAGCGCGGCGTCGGCCCGCAGACGACCCGTGCCCGGCTCCGGCACGTAGACCCAGGCATAGCCGTCGCGCTCCACGCAGGCAAAGCTGGCCGCATAGATACGGCGGGGATCGAGTGTGTCGTGCGAGGTGAGCGACGGAATGGCGGTGCACTGGCCCGAGCCCGCCTCGAAGCACCAGCCGTGGTACTTGCAGGCCACATTTTCACCGTCGAAGCGGCCCACCGACAGCGGGATGCCCCGGTGTGGGCAAAGGTCGCGCAGGGCCCAGACCTGCCCATCGCGACGCCGGCCCAGCACCAGCGGGATACCGAGCAACAGGGCCGTTTGCATCGCGGTGCCGCGAAGCCGGTCCGAACGCAGGGCCGGGTACCAATCGTTAAAGATCAGTGTCGCCGGCGGTCCGAAACCTGCCTGCGCCGGGTCCTTTGGAGTCAAAAGCGGTGGCGCCGAAGTGGTCATGCCAGGTTCCATCGTACCAAGCGAGCGCGGGTGAAACTACAAACGCACCAGCTTGCCTCCAGCGACGCGAAAGCGCTCGCCTCGCCATTCCACCGTGTCGCCCGCGTAGCTCCAAACCCACAAGGCAAGCTGGAGGCAGTCGCGCAGGGGCAGCCACGCGAGATCGCGCAACACCTGCCTATCGCGCAGCAACCCATAGCCGACCAGGCCGGCTACCGCCAGGCGAGCCGCCACAGCCAGGAGCAGGAGCGATATCGCAAAAAAACTGCCGCTGCTTGCCGCGAGCGCCAACAGCGCCCAGGGCACCGGATGCGTGAAAGCCAGGCCGAAGTAGTCGCGGGGCCGCACCGCGCGAACCGTGCGCGCCCAACGAAGCTGGTGCGCCCAGAACTCGCGAAAGCGATAAGCCGGCACCGACGTTGAAACCACTTCCGGGCTCAAAACCACCCGGTAGCCTGCCTCAAATACATGCCGGCCCAGGTCGTGGTCGTCCGCCAGCACGTCGAGCAGGGGATGAAGTCCGCCGGCACGGGCAAGGGCCTCACGGGTCACGAGCAGCGTGGAGCCGAGCGCGAAACGCATGCCCCGGCCGCTGAACTGATCCAGAAGCCGGGCCGTCAGTACCCCGGGAAAAAAGTCGGTCGCAATGGCCAGTGCTTCCAGGCGGGAGCCGAGGGTCGGGCGGCCCGGTGGATGAGCGCGCCCCCGATAACCGACAGTCACAAGGCCGGTTTCGGTGTGGGTGAAAGGCGCGGTGATCCGCCGCAGGTAGCGCGGGCCGACCGCGATATCGGCATCAGTGATGAGGATGGAATCGTAGCGCGCATGCGGCAGCAGTTGCACGAGGTTGCTCATCTTGCCATTGGTACCCAGCAGCAGCGGCGTTTCCACGACCTCGATGCGAAGACGGGGAAACTCCGCCGCGAGCGAGCGAAGCGTCGGCACGGCCGGGTCCTCCAGCGTTTGCACGGCCAGCAGCAGTTCAAATGGTGCCGGGTAGTCCTGCAGGCATTGTGAGCGCAAGGCCTCACGCAGATCGGGGTCGAGGCCCTTCACGGCCTTCAGAATGGAAATCGGCGGGGGCGTCGGATGCTCCCGCGGGAAGCCGGCAGCCCCGCGACCGGACCTGCGAAACTCCCGCGCCCCCCAAAGGCTCAGCGCACAGAAGAAAATCCCCGCGATGGCAGGCGCAGCGACAAGCCAGGTGACGATGACGAGAACGGACGGGGGCACCCGTCCAGTGTACGAGTGCGCTTCATGCATCTATCTCGATGTGCGCCGTTGCCACCCCGCACAGGAGCCCTATGCTGCCGGTGACTGACCTCCAGATTCGCGGGGCCACTCGCGATACCCCCATCGCGCTCGTTCTGCTTCACGTCTTCGGCCTGTCGCGGCGGGAGTGGATTGAGACCGGCGTCGCGCTGGCTCCGCAGTTTCGCGTCGTGTCGATCGATACACCCGGTTTTGGCGATGCCGACGACTCGACCGGCTACTCCGTAACCGAGATGGCCGACTGCTTCGCGGAAACGATCGGCCTGCTCCGTCTGGAGCGGTTCATCCTGGTCGGCCACTCCATGACCGGCAAGGTAGCCGCCGTGCTGGCGAGCCGCGGGCTGTCGGGGCTTGAAAAGCTGGTACTGGTCGCCCCGTCGCCGCCCTGCCCGGAGCCGATCACCCCCGAAGCCCGCGCCACCATGCTGGGGCAAACCGAGCCCACCCGCGAGCATGCCGAGGCCTACCTCCGCGCCAACAGCTGCCTGCCGATCCGGCCTGAAGCCTGGGAGCGCTCGGTCGAGGACCGTCTGCGTGCCAACCCCAGTGCCTGGCGGGCGTGGCTCGAAGGCGGCAGCCTGGAGGACTGGAGTGAGCGTGTCGGCACGCTCGACCTGCCCACGCTGGTCATCGCGGCAGAAAAAGACGCGTCTCTCGGTCCGGCGGTTCAGCACAAGCTGACCTTGCCGCATTTTTCGCAGGCACATCTTGAGATCGTTGCCGGCTCCTGCCACCTGCTACCGCTGGAAGCGCCGGAACGACTCGCGGGGCTGTTACGCGACTTCGCCGGCAGCTGAATGCTCTACTCGTAGCGCAGGGCGTCGATCGGGTTCAGGGTGGCCGCCTTCCACGCCGGGTAAATGCCGAAAACCAGCCCGATCAGGCACGAGATCGTGAACGAAACCGTGGTCCACACGGTGGACATGCTGGCCGGCAAAGCCGCGATCGTGAACCGGATCGCGAGCGTGACAAGGCCGCCGAGCAGAACGCCGATGAGGCCGCCCAGCGCGCAAAGCGTCATGGCTTCCGCCGTAAACTGCAGCAGGATGGAGTTGCGGGTCGCGCCGATCGCCTTGCGGACGCCGATTTCGCGGGTGCGCTCCGTGACCGAAACCAGCATGATATTCATCACGCCGACTCCGCCGACCATCAGGCCCACACTTGAAACCGCAATCATGAAGATGACCAGACCGCCCGTAATCTGCGACCACAATCGCACGATCGCCTCCGGGGTAAAGATCTCGAAGTCGTCGTCTTTCTGGGTCGGCACACGTCGCTCCACCCGCAGCTGCGTCCGGATCTCATCCTCGACCAGATCCTTGTTTTTCGCCTCATCATAGCGAACCGTGATCCACACATCCTTTTCCTGCGGAATCAGCTTGCGAAAGGTATTCAACGGGAAAGTCACCATGTTGTCTTCCGGGTTCGGTCCCGAAACAAGCAGGCCCGGTCGCTTGCTGAACACACCCAGGACCGTGAACAGCTGCCCCTTGATCTGCACGTCCTTGCCGACAGCGCTTTCGTTGCCGAACAGCTTCTGCGCGGTGTCGTAGCTCAACACCGTTACATTGGCGCGCTTGCTGTCCTGCTCCGCCGTAAAGATGCTCCCCTCCTTGAGCGGCCAGTCCACCGTGAGCGGAAGCTGGTCGGTCGCGCCTTGCAGGATCGTGTTCTGGACGGACTTGGCGCCGTACTTGACCGATTCCTGCCCGACGTTGAAGTTCGGGTCTGTGTAGCGCTGGCCGGGGTCCACCGCGATCACGTGCGGCAGGCTCCGCATGGCCAGTCCTTCTTCCACGGTCAGGCGACGTCGCGCCAGCAGCTCCGGCGTGGGCTGGACGCCGATGGGCAGGTGAAACACAAAGATGGAGTTCGAGCCGAAGGAGTCGGCGAACGCACCCACCTTGTTGTTGAGCCCGGTAATGATGGACGAGATAATGATGACCGTCGCGACCCCGATGACCACGCCGAGGATCGTCAGCGATGAGCGCATACGGTTGGCGCGAAGCGAGTCGAGCGCCATGCGGAGTGTTTCGCCGGTGCTGCCGAGATTCATGGTTCGAAGCTCCTAAAGTTCCGACCGCAGGGCCACGATCGGGTCGAGCCGAGCCGCCTTGCTGGCCGGGTAAACGCCGAAAAAGATGCCGACGCAGGTCGCTACCAGCAGCCCCGCCACAATCGACCACGGGCTGATCGCCGCCGGCCAGCCGACCCCGGCCGAGATCAGAAACGAGAGTCCCGCGCCGATCAACACCCCGAGCGCGCCGCCGAGCGCCGACATCGTGGCCGACTCCATCAGGAACTGCAGCAGCAGGTCGGCTCGCCGCGCCCCCAGCGCCTTGCGAATGCCGATCTCGCGCGTCCGTTCGGTGACCGAAACCAGCATGATGTTCATGATGACGACCCCGCCGATCACGAGCGAGATGGACGCGACCCCGACCAGGACCATGCTGAAACTCGACGAGATACTCTTCCACAGCCCGACGAGGCTGCCGTTGCTTTCGATCGTGAAGCTGTCGTCCGCGCCGGTCGCGTCATGGCGCAGGCCGCGCAGAATCGCCCGGACCTCATCCGTGGTTTCTTCCATCGCGCCCGGGGCTGAGCCCGCCTTGACCAGCACCCGCAGCGACTGGTGCAGCCCGTGAGAGTGCATATACGTGCTCAGGGGCACATGGACGTAGTCGTCCTGGCTTTGGCCCAGGGTCGTGCCTTCACGCTGCCCTTCACCCACGACCGTGTACACGTCACCGTCGACACGAATCTCCTTGCCGACCGGGTTGATGCCGCCCATCTGGTGCTGCACGATGTCGTAGCCGACCACCGCGACATGCGCCCCGGCCTTGTCGTCCGCCTCTGTCAGCTCGCGGCCTGCCGTGATCACCTGGTCGGTCATGGTCTGCACCGCCGGCGTCTGCCCCTGGATGCTCGACCCCGTGCTCGAGTGCGTTCCGTACACCACCTTGCCGCCGGTGTTCAGCTCGGCCCCGGTCAGCAGGCAGCGTCGGCAGGTATCGCGGAGAGCTTGGAACTGCTCGCGCGTCACATCCTTGCGCCGGTTTACTTTTTTGTACTCTTCATAACTCAGCGAAAAAGCTGGCCCTTTGCCGATCGTAATAACGTCCGAACCATGGCCCGAAATCTTGGTCGCGACATAATGGTTCGCGCCATTCACAAGCGTAATGACCGTAATGACCGAAGCCACCCCGATCACCATGCCGAGCAGAGTCAGCACCGTCCGCAGCTTGTTGGCCCAGAGCGACTGGAGAGCGATTCGGATGGATTCAGTCCATTGCATGATGGGTACGTGGCGCGAGTGTAGCAGGGCGACGCACCGGGGCGACCGGAAAACTGAAGCCGCTTCAAAAGCGGCTTCCCGTTTTGGAACCAAACTGCGCGGGCAGCCTGTAAGCCGAATTCTGTCCGGGGCCGAAGCCCCTGGACGGCCATTCCTCTAGGCCTGCCATTGCTGACAGGCTCAAGCAACCTACCCGGAGGTTTCCGCCGGGCCGCCCCGCAAAGGGCGAGCCGTAGCTCCCGTGGGCGCGCCGGGCCGGCACGCACAGCAGCTCTGGAGCCGGGCCGCTGTTCCCTCCCTATTTGGTCTTGCTCCGTGTGGGGTTTACCATGCCTCCGTCGTTGCCGCCGGAGCGGTGCGCTCTTACCGCACCTTTTCACCCTTACCGCGCCCTCAACCTTGCGGCTCGCGCGCGGCGGTATCGTCTCTGTGGCACTGGCCGTCTCGCGGCCTTGACGCCGCGATCCCGGGCGTTACCCGGCACACTGCCCTGCGGAGTTCGGACTTTCCTCCCCCTCCGACTCGCCTGCGCGAACCGTCGGCGGCGGCCGTCCGGCTGCCCGCCCTCCCAGTCTACGCGGGTTTGACCGTGGGGTCATGCGCCGGGTCGGGCTCCGGCGGTGCCGGGTCTTCCGGCTTCAGATAGAACCGCGCGCACTCTTCCCGCAGCACCCCGGCCACAATCTCGATATCGTTGCGGTAAGCCCCGGCGATCAGGTCTTCCGTGTTGTGCAGCCGCTCGGCAAAGTACAGATCGTGCACGTCGCCGCGGCCCGCGCCGTACACAATCCGTGAAACCCCCGACCACAACGACGCCGCGGTACACATGGCACACGGCTGCAACGTGCAGTACAGCGTGCAGCCGGCCAGCGACAATGTTTTGCGCTCGCCGCACAGCCTGCGAATCGTCACCATTTCGGCATGCGCGGTTGGGTCCGAGTGCATCTCGGCCTCGTTGAAACCGGCGGCGACCACCTGCCCGTTCTCGACAACAACGCAGCCCACCTCGGCCCCCCCGGGTGTCTGGACACCCTGCTCGGCCTGCGCGATCGCCAGCCGCATGTATTGCTCGTCCACTTGTTTCCGGTTCTCGCTCACACCGGGTAAGATGCCGCGAGCGCCCCCTAGTTCATCTTCTGGACCGTGTAGCTTTCCGGCACCTTGAGCGCGAACTGGTTGTCGGCCAGCTGCTCGTTCACGGTCAGCTTCGCAATCGAAAGCACGATCTGGTACTCATCGATCGGACGGCGAATCGTGATGGTCGCCGGGTAGCGCACGTCGCCGAAGCTCGCGTACTCGCCGTACACGGCCTGCGTCTGGATCGCGCCGGCACTGTCATAGATGTCCACGCCGCTGGGCAACAATGTGGTGCGGTCAAAGTGGATGCGGCGCTCCGGGATCAGCTCCTGGCTGTTGGGCTTGCGGCGCACCACGGTCAGCTCGTACTCGGGGTCGGCCAGCAGCTGGTGCGTCTTCGCATCGGTATACGTGTTGCTGTCCGTCGTCAGGGTGACCAGGTCCTCAGGGGCGATCGCGCGGAGGATCATCGTGTCGAAAAAGATTTGCGGACGGAGATTTTCGATCGGGTTGGCCGACGGCTTGTCGATGGCATTGGATCCCGTGTAGGCCTTGCTGTTGTGCGGGATCACCAGCGTAAACTCGTGCCCGTCGCTCGCCAGGTCAAAGGCCGGGGTATGCACCACCGGCAGCAGTCCCAGTACCCGCAGCATGTCCGGCGCACGCAGCAGGATATACCCGCTCAGCGACGTGTAATCCGTGACCCTGCCTTTTTTTGCCCCGCCGACCGAAACCTGGATCGTCACCGTGGCCTTGAGCGACTGCATCCGGGCGTTTTGCCGGTTGACCAGCAGCACCAGCTGGTCGGCTGCTGCGTCTTTCACCACCGATGGCATCAGCGGCTGCTGCACCTTGTAGGTATGCCGCAGGCACCCGCTCAGCCCGGGCAACAGCCCAAGCATCGCAAGCGCGCACAGGCGACTCGCTTTGCGGGTCAGGCGCGGTCTGAGTCGGGGCCTTGCCGGGGCGAACCATTGCGGAAGCTGGGAAAAATGACGCAAGCCTGAAGTATAACGTTTACACAGGCGCAACGGGAGGTCAGGCCGGTTGTGCCGGCATGACCGCGTACACCCGCACACTCGCAGCCGCGGCGTTGACGTCGTAGGTTGCCAGCAGGGCTGCCAGGTCCCCGTGCAGGGTGGCCGGTGGGGTCGGCGCGCAGCACGGCTCCGGCAACTGCGCGAACGGATCTGGCGTATTGAATCGTTCGGCCGTATCGGCACCCGGGCCGCTCCCCCCTGATACCTCGATGGCCGGCTCCATGGCGGGCGAGCAGCAACCGGCCTGGTTCTCCACCCCGGCATACGCGTTCAGGTCCGCTCCCGTATCCACGATCTCCACCTGCGCGAAGCCCGCCCGCAGCAGTTCTTCGCGATAAGTCTCGATCCCGATGGCCCCCGCGATACACCCGACGTACGCCGCCAGACTCGTCGCGATCGCCTCCGGCAGCTCCCCTTTGAGCGCGATATCGCTCGCGGCCAGCCTTCCACCCGGCTTCAGCACACGCGCAATCTCACGAAACGCGGCGGGCTTGTCCGGCACCAGGTTCAGCACGCAGTTGCTGATCACGCAATCGACGGAAGCATCCGGCAGCGGCAGCCGTTCGATCGCCGCCTGGTGAAACTCGACATTGCGGTAATCGCCTGCCAGCGCAAGGGTCCGTGCGCGCGCCACCATGGAGGCCGTCACATCGATGCCGATCGCCCGGCCCGCGGGCCCGACCTGCGCCGACGCGAGAAACACGTCCAGTCCGCCGCCGGAACCGAGATCGACCACCGTTTCACCGGCTCGAAGGTGCGCGGTCGCCGTCGGATTGCCGCACGACAGGCCCAGGTTCGCCTCGGCGGGAATCGAGCGCAGCTCCCCCGCGCTGTAGCCGAATGCTTCGGCCACCGCATGCACCCCCGCATCCCGGCTCGACAACGAGCTTTCCGCGACCGCCCCGTACTTTGCCTTCACCGCTTCCAATAACCGCTCCGCCATGCTTTCACCTCATATCTGCTGAAACGAATCTATCCCGCCGATACGCATGCGTCAAACCGCATACAATCGAAAACATGGCGCTCAAGCAGGTGCTCGCGATCGATAGATTCTTCCAGGCGCTGGGCGACCCCACCCGCCTGCGGCTCCTGAACCTGATGGATGGAGGCGAACTTTGCGTCTGCTACCTGGTGACGGTGCTGCGGGAGCCGCAGCCGAAGATCTCTCGCCACCTGGCTGCCCTGCGCTCAGCCGGCCTCGTGCTCGCGCGGCGCGACGGCAAGTGGATGCACTACCGGCTGGCCGTGCCGGAGCATCCCGGGGCCGCGGCGGTGCTGCGCAAAACCCTGAAATGGTTGCGGGACGACATCGCGATGCAGGCCGACCGGGCGCGTCTTGAGCGGGCCTGCCGGGCGCCGGCACGTTTTGTCGAGCTCCTCGGTGCCCCGCTGCCCTTGTCCGCCGCGAAACATCTCCCCGCCGGCAAGCATCAGGGTCGCGCCACACGCGACCCGGAGCGCACCGCCGCCCGGTAGGCCGCGACGTTGCGGCCGTGCTCAGCCAGTGTCGCGGCAAAACGCGAGCGCCGGAGCGGGTCGGCCCCGGCGGCTACAAAATACAGGTAGCCGGTCTGCGCCGGATGCATCGCCGCCCGCAGCGAAACCAGCCCCGGATTGCAGATGGGCCCCGGCGGCAGACCCGCGTGGCGATACGTGTTGTAGGGCGAGTCGAACTGCAGGTCGCTCGCATAGATCGTCCCGCGATACTGCCCGTTGAGCAGCGCGGCGTAAATGATGGTCGGGTCTGTTTCAAGCGGCATGCCTCGTCCCAGGCGATTCTCAAACACACTCGCGACCAGCGGGCGCTCTTCGGCCAGCGGCGTTTCACGCTCCAGCAGCGACGCCATCGTGACCACCCGGTGCACATCGCCGCTCCCGCCACCGCTGAGCCCCAGCGCGCTTGCTTCCACTCCGAACTGCCGCACCATCGTCCGCAGCATCTCGGCCGGCGTCGTGTGCCGGTCAAAGCGGTAGGTCGCGGGGAACAGGTAGCCTTCGAGGCTCGACGCCCGGGGGTCCAGCCCTTTCAGCAGGGCCGTGTCGGCATGCGCGGCAGCCAGAAAAGCCTCGCGCGTGCCCAGCTTCGCTGCCTCCACACGTCCGGCGATATCGAACAGGTTGGCCCCTTCGGGCACCACGAGCGCAATCGTGTACACGTCGCCGCGCGCGATCCGCCGGTACACCTCACGCACGGTAACCGGGTGGTCGAACCGGTACTCGCCTGCCTTGAGCGAGCCCCCGCCAAGCAGGTGCAGCAGCTCAAACCCGTACGGACCTGTCAGCACCCCGGCAGCCCGCAGCTGCCCGGCGATCGCGCGCGTGCCGGTTCGCGGAGCGATCTCCACAAACGTTTCGCTCCGCGGCCCCGCCGGCCAGGTAAACACCCATCCCAGCCACAACGCCCCCGCCAACACCCCAAGCAGCACCACTGCTGCTACCAACCGCCGCATGATTCGATTCTAAAGCCGGGCTTACGATGGTTGGGGTGACCGGCAACCCGCAACCCCGCTACCTGGGCCTCGATATCGGCGACAAGCGCATCGGCGTCGCCGTGTCCGACCCGCTCGGCCTCCTGGCGCAGCCGCTCCTGACTCTCCATCGCGGCAATCCGCGCGACGACATGCGCTCCCTGCGCAGGCTTCTCCGGCGTCATGAGTGCGAGGCCATTGTCGCCGGGTTGCCGCTGCACCTGTCCGGCGAAATGGGCTCGCAAGCGATCAAAACGCAGCGCTTTGCGCGCGAACTGGGCGAAATGTGCGGTGTGCCCGTCCACCTGTGGGACGAACGGCTGACCACCGCCGAAGCCCGCGAGCTGCTCTACCGCGCCGGCCGCCCACGCTCGGAGCACCAGGCGCTGGTCGACCAGGTGGCTGCCGTCCTGATCCTCCAAGGATTTCTCGATGCCCGGCGCCCTCCCCCTGCTTTCGAACCGCTTTCGGACCGGGAGGTATAATCTGAGATTGCGTCGCGCCCCCCGTGACGGTCCCCCACTTTTCTGGAACCCTATCTATGGCTGAAGTCACCAATAACTCGATCCCCGAGCACATCAAGCAGAAACTGCTCGAAGACATCCGTCTCCTGGAGCACGAGCTCGCGCACGAGCTGCCGCAGGAGATTAAAAAAGCAGCCGCGCTGGGCGACCTGAGCGAAAACGCCGAGTACCATATGGCCAAGCAGCGCCAGGAGTTTGTCAACGCCCGCCTGGGCCAGATGAAAAAGCGCATGGGCGAGCTCGCCCTGGTCAACTTCTCCAACATTCCGCATGACAAGGTCGCCTTCGGCTCCAGGGTGACGGTGTTCGACACCACCAAGGAAGAAGAGCTGGTCTACAAGCTGGTCACGAGCGAAGAATCCGATGTGCAAAAGGGGCTGA
This sequence comes from uncultured Acidobacteriaceae bacterium, assembly GCA_964235795.1. GTDB lineage: Bacteria > Acidobacteriota > Terriglobia > Terriglobales > Acidobacteriaceae > EB88. Next base: position 13,496 of record CAXSBW010000066.1, read on the forward strand.
TCTCCACGACCTCGCCCATCGGCCGCTCGCTCATCGGCAAGCAGGCCGGCGACATCGCCACGGTCGTCACGCCGAACGGCAAGCGCGAGATGGAAGTCCTGCGATTCACAACCATCCACGACGAAGCCGTGTAGTGCCGATGCCTCGCGGACTGACGGAAATCCGGCGGCAACGGCAAACTGCGGCGGCGGCTGAAGCCGTGCCCTCGCCTCATGCGAGTACCTGGACGGGCGCCTTCGGTCGCGCCTGCGGCGTCCTGCTGCAGGCCATCGTCAACGGCCTCGCGCTCACCCGCATCTCGCCCAACGTGCTCACGTTTATCGGCCTGCTGATCAATATCGCGGCCGCCCTGCTGTTCGGCTATGCCAACGAGCACAACTTTGTTCGCATGTTTCTGTATGCGGGCCTCGTCATCATCGGGGCCGGCATCTTCGATATGGTCGACGGACGCGTGGCCCGGCAAACCAACCAGGTCACGGTCTTCGGCGCGTTTTTCGACTCCGTCATCGACCGCTACTCCGACGTTGCCCTGTTCTTCGGCCTGCTGGTGTTCTACGCGCGGGGCAACCGGTTTTTCTACGTCGGGCTGGTTGCGTTCGTCATGGTGACCTCGCTGCTGGTCAGCTACACCCGCGCCCGCGCCGAGGCCCTGATCGGCCGATGCAAGGTCGGCTTCATGGAGCGCCCGGAGCGTATCGTGCTCGTCCTGATCGGCGCGCTGTTTGCGCGCTGGGGTGTCATGGCGCCGGTACTGTGGGTGCTGGCCGTGCTTTCCACCATCACTGTCATCCATCGCATCGCCTACACCTATGAAATGACAAAAGACCTGGCCAAAAAGATCAGTGCCGTCCCGCCTCCCGGCCGGTAATCTCGTCCATTCAGCTCCCCCCATAGGTTTCAGGCTCCGGCATCGCGATCGCTCCTACTCCCACCCCCCCCCATGACCCCTTCTCGCCAACCCGTTCTGCTCCTCCATGGCGGCGCATGGGCCATACCCGAGGCAATGCGCGCAGCGCATGAAACCGGCGTCCGGGCGGCGCTCCACGTCGGCTACGCGCTGCTCGAAAAAGGCGCGACCGCGCTTGAAGCCGTCACCGCCGCTGTTTCCGAACTGGAAGACGATGCGACCTTTGACGCCGGGCGCGGCGCGTTCCTGACCCGCGACGGCCGCGTGCAACTCGACGCCCTGCTGATGGACGGAGCCACCCTGCGCGCCGGCGGCGTCGCCTGCGTTGAACACCTGCGCCATCCCATCCAGGCCGCCCGACTGGTGCTTGAGCGCAGCCCTCATGTTTACTTCGTCGGCTCAGGCGCGGAAGCCTTTGCGGCCTCCCACGGCATGCCTCTCATCGCCAATCAGGAACTGGTGGTTGAACGCGAGCTCGAGAACCTGCGCTCGGCTCAGGCGCGCGAGCAGGCCGGCCTGCCCGACCAAACCTTTGCCGGTGCCGGGCCGTTCTCACACGATACGGTCGGCGCGGTCGCGCTCGACCGGCACGGCAACCTCGCCGCCGGTACCTCCACCGGCGGCACGCTCAATAAAGCACCGGGCCGGGTCGGCGACTCTTCGCTGATCGGCTGCGGCTGCTACGCCGATAACGAAACCGCCGCCGCATCGCTCACCGGCTGGGGCGAGCCCATCATGAAGCTCGTGCTGGGCAAGTGGGCGACCGACCGGGTGGGCGCCGGCAGCACCCCGCAGGAAGCTGCTGTCGGGGCCATCCAGTACCTGTTTCAAAGGCTCAACGGCCACGGCGGTATTATTTTGATCGACAGGCAAGGCCGCGTCGGCCTGGCCCACAACACACCCGGCATGGCCTGGGGACTCGCCACGCCCGATGGGCTGCGGGCCGGTCTCCGTGCTCCGGAAGGCTTCTGACCCTATGCCAGGCCTGATTCTTGCCTCTGCTTCACCCCGTCGCCGTGAACTGCTGCACCAGGCCGGCTTTGTGTTCACAGCGCAAGCCAGCGATGTCGACGAAACACCGCGGCCCGGCGAAGACCCGGTCGCGCTCGCGATTCGCCTGGCCCGCCTGAAGGCCGAGGTCCTGCCCTTGTCCGCGAATACTGTCGTTCTCGGTGCCGACACCGTGGTGGTTGCGCCCTCGGGCGAGCTGCTTGGCAAGCCGGCCGGCCCCGGGGACGCCGCCCGCATGCTCGAGCTGCTGGCAGGCGCCACCCATCGCGTCATCACGGGCGTTTGCGTCCGCTCCGGGCATTCTGCCGCGCCCCGTATCGAGGTTGCCGCTGCGCTCACCTATGTGACGGTCCATACGCTCAGCCCGTCCGAGATCGCCGCCTATATCGCCACGGGCGAACCCATGGGCAAGGCCGGGGGTTACGCGATTCAGGGGCGCGCCGCACGGTGGATCCCGCACATCCACGGCGACTACTCCAACGTAGTCGGGCTGCCGCTGGCACTGGCCGCCAACATGCTGGCCGCGGCCGGCGTCCTCCCGGCGTAGCCGCCTGTTCACCGATGTGCATACGGGCCGATCGGCCGTGGAATGAGCACTGGCTTGTTCCGGTGGGCCATCATGGTTGACGGACGACTCCGCACGAGGTCGCCCATTGTCCAGACAGGGTCACACCGGAACACACCCCACCCACCAGGTGGAAGATGTGGCAGTATAGCCACACCCGGGCTGTCTCATAGGAGATTAGTCTTTCGAGAGAACGGCGAAACATCGCAGACGCGGAGCAGTCTTTTTGCCAGCACAAACAGCTCTTTCCAGTCGAAGCGCGAGCCTCCATGGGCTTCGGGGACTTTACGAGCAAACGATCGCCGCCCCACTCTGCTTTTCGGGGGTCGGCCTGCATAGTGGAGCTCCGGTTCAAGTGCGTCTGGTGCCCGGCCCTGCCGGCTCCGGTGTTGTGTTCCGCCGGACGGACCTCGACAACTTCGACATCGCCGCCACCGGACGCAATGTCGCCAAGGTTTCCTATGCCACCAGCCTGATGCGCCAGGGCGTCCTGATCTCCACGACCGAGCATCTTCTTTCCGCGCTGACCGGCCTTTCTATCGACAATGTCATCGTCGAACTCGACAACCTGGAGCTGCCCATCCTTGACGGCTCGGCCCTGCCCTATGTGGAAGCCATCCAGCGTACAGGCCTGAAAGGACAGCGTCGGCGGCGCGAATACCTCAAGGTTCTCAAGCCTGTGGAGATTCGCGACGGCAACAAGTTCATCGGGCTCTACCCGGGTCATGGATACTCCATCTCCTATTCCATCGATTTTCCCGCGCCCATCGGCATGCAGTCGCTCTCCATCGATCTTGCCGGCGGCTCCTACGGCGAAACCCTGGCCCCGGCCCGCACCTTCGGTTTTCGCGAAGATGAGCAAAAATTGCGGGATATGGGACTTATCCGGGGAGTCAGCGATACGAGCGCCATTATTGTCGCTGACGGCCGCGTCGCGAACGGGCCGCTTCGCTTTCCTGACGAATTCGTGCGTCACAAGGTGCTTGATCTGATCGGCGACCTGGCTCTCGCGGGTCACCAGATTCTTGGTCGGGTTGTGGCCGAAAGAGCCGGACACGCCATGCACACGGCCCTGGTTTCGCGTCTGCTCCGCGACCGCACTGCCTGTACGCTCGTCACTGCTCCGGAATCCCCACAGTTGACGCCCATCCCTGCCCCGGTACTTGCCGACGCATCGGCCTGATTGCCTGCCTGTCAGCTAAAATCTGGGCATGGCCACACCCACGCAGCGCGATCTGCTTCCAGCCCCCGACGCTCTGCGCTCAACAACGCTGGCTCGCGCCCGCAACACGCTCCGCTACGGCGTCTTCGGCGAACTCGATACCACGGGCGAGACTCTCACTCATATCGTTGAAGCCGTGCCGCTTGCGATCGCCGGGGCGCTGCCGTCTCACGCCTTTGTCTTCGTACCCCTGGCCCTGGGAGAAACCTCGCACGCACGCGAAACCGAGATCGCGCGTGTACACACCCCGGAACTGGCCGATCGAGCCATCTGCCACCGTACCGTGCCCCTGGGCGATACGATCTACACTTTCATCTCGACACGGCTGATGCAGGATCGATTCGCCTTGGCGTTTGAGCTCTACATCAATGTAGGCCATGAATATGTGGACGCCGTCGGCAACGAAAAAACGGTCCTGCCTGTTCCATTCACCGACCTGCTTTGGTCCCAGGCCTGCGCCGATATTCGAGGCGAAACCTCTCAGGACAGCTACGATGCTCGCAAGCGGGCGATTGAACTCCTGCGCGGCTCCGGCAATCCTGGAGCCGGACCAAACACCCGGAAGACCAATCTTTCCGCGGAACGCAGCTCCCGATTGGACGCAGAAGGAGGGGCTGAACAGCAGTCCCGCTTCTTTGAAGCCGCTTTCGCCGATGCGCTGGCCATCTATATGCTTTCCCTGGCGATCGACCTCGACTACTCGGATCTCCGTGAGCGCGAATATCCCCTTCTGGCCGCCCCGGCCCTTGCCGACCGCCTCCGCCTCATTGCGGAACTGTTCCCCCCACCTCCAGGCTATGAGTTCGCCATTCGCTATCGCCGCCGTCATTAGCGGAGGTCACCAGAGCTCAGAACTACGAACCTCCCTGTACGCAGAACTCCAGCTGTGGAGCACTAGCGCCTGTTAT
>CAXSBW010000067.1:0-18053 GCA_964235795.1 uncultured Acidobacteriaceae bacterium
TGTCGCGAACCGGCCGACGGTGGACCCGGACCGGATCGGCGTACTCGGTATTTCGCTGGGCGGGTACCTGGCGGTCGCGCTGGGGACACAGAACCGCCGGGTTTGCGCGGTGGTGGAGCTATCGGGTGGGCTGCCGCCGGGGTGTCATGATCGCATGTCGCCTGCCATGGCACCGGTGCTGGTGCTTCATGGCAGCAGCGACCCGGTGGTGCCGGTGTCGGAGGCTTACCGGCTGCGCGACGCGCTCGTTGCCCAACAGGTGCAGCATGAGGTGGAGATTTTTCCGAACCAGACGCACTGGTTTTCGGCTGCGGCACAGCCCCGTTTGCTGCTGACCTGCGCGAACTTTCTTTCGCGACACCTGTCTTCGAGGTCGGGCCTGGGCTAACTTGTCTGACGCTCTACCCATCTCACCCTGTGAGGTGAGGAAAATGGCAGACGAGGAGACACCGAACGAGCCGAAGCGGGAGCCGCTGGGCTTTACCGACCATACCCGCAGCTTGTCCGGTGAGTACGCGCATGAGCAGGGCTGGGGGCTGAACGAGGACGAGCGCACAGCCCTGCCTGCTGAGAAACAGGACTTTGAGGGCGGTATCGATTACGACTACGGGGCGCGCGACTTTGGCGATACCGCGACCGATACCAGCACGGTGCAGCCATCGCCCGAAGCTGTTCACTACATTCTCGAAACCGAAACCGAAAAAGGAGCATGACCCATGTCTCAGACTCACGCACACCCGGAGAAACACTCCAAGCACAGCGATGACGCCAAAGCGATGCACGAGTCCGATGCGGCCGCTGTTGAGGCGCAGCCGATCCCCGCGCCCGAGGAGGGCAGTCACGCCCGCTCGCACGCGGCCCACCTCCATTCGCCGGGCGACGCGCACACGATGCCGGCCGGCAACCTGCGGCAGGGCTCCGCGCCGGGTGCGCTCAAGCAGCCGCCGCAGGAGATCTCCCGCGCGGGCAAGCAGCATCGCGACTGAAGTCGTGCATGAGGCCCCGCTTCACAGTGGGGCCTCAGTTTTAGTTATGAAATACAGAACCATGTTCCGCGCTTTGCGTCCAGCGCAGGCCGAACGTGTAAGTCGGGCTGTAGTATTCCCGTTGAATCGGATAGCGTTCGCTGCCGTTGTAGAAACCAAACACTTCGTTATTCAAGTTGAGAAACTGGGCGACGACGCTCACTCCGCGGCCCTTCGGGACTAAGTAGCTGACCTGCGCATCCACCTGCGTGTGAGGGTAGATGTAGGTATCGGAGGACGGGCCTTTGATGCCGCCCGGGGTCACTGGACTCGGAGTACCGGCGATGGGCGTTCCATCCTGGTAGGCATAGGACCATAAGTAGCCGTCATTGTGTGTTAGGCCCATGCGGGCCGAGATTCCATAGCGATCATAGGTCGCATCGAAATTGTAGTTATTCGGCGCGGTGCGTTGAAGCGACGGATGATCGGATCGGCCGGGATAACCGACCACCGACGTGGTGTAACTGTAATTGGCCCGGAACCCGGTGCCGCCGAGCGCGCCGGGCAGCATGGTCAGGTGCTGCTCCCAGGATGCCTCGACGCCGATCAGGTGAGCGGCGCCGATGTTCAGCGGGGCGCTCTCGAGGAACGGTACCGGCGCGGACGCGCCGGGAGCCGTGAAGGGTACGGTCGTCACGGAGGAAGCGATGTAGTTATAAAGCATCTTGTAAAAGACACCGCCCTGGATGACGCCCACATGGTGCAGATAGTGCTCCCCGAGCAGGTCAAGATTGTGTGCGTAAGTCGGCTTCAGATTCGGGTTCCCGGCGCTCAGCTTCGGGTTTCCGGCTGTTCCGCTCTGCGACGGGTCGTAGTTGATGTAGGGCGCCAGGTCGCCGTAGTTAGGACGGGCGAGGCCGATGCTATAGGCAAAACGAACGTCGGTATAGTCGCTAAAGTTGTATTCGGCAGCCAGGCTCGGCAGAAAGTAGGTGTAACCGGTATTCTGCTTCGTCTGCTGCGCGGTATGCAGGGTCGTACCGTTTGCATTCACGACGGCGTTTCCATTCGCATCGACGGTGGTGATCAACAGGTTGCCGAGTACATTGTCGGTTGTGCTCTCAATGCGCAAGCCGGTGTTAAGGCGGTACTTGCCCCGTGTGAAAGTATTCATGAAGTAGCCGGCGTACACGCGCTCGTTCACGTGCCAGTCGTTCGGCAGGTCGCGGGCAAACGTTACATCGGGGTCGACGCTGAACTGGCCGCGATTCTGATTGTAGTAGGAGAGGATCCTGGTTGCCTGTGCTTCCGGCCCGAACCGGTACTGGTTGAAGTAGTAGTTCGGGTCGGTATGGCCGCTCAGCACAGAGTTCAACAGGGGTGCCGGGCCGCTGGCATCGGTCTGGTTATAAAGCTGGCCTTTGATCACGTCGCGAACTTTGAAGCCGGTTTCCCACTGCCCGAATACAGCGCCACGTGTGGTATAGCGGCGCGCATAGTTCCCTTCGCCCACCAGGTCGCGCTCAAACGTGTGATTGTCGGTAAAGCTGATGTCATGGAGTGAATACTGCGACGGATCGTAGATACTCACGTTGCCGGGCGTCCCGACCGGATCAAGATGCGGCAGGTGCGGATTCGCGGTGGTCACACTGTAAGTGACTCCGGGCACAGGGATCGTCAAGGCTCCGCTGTCGAGCGTGGCCGACTGCGGATTGATACCCGTGAAGGTGGAATAATCCGAGCCTCCGGTCAGCTTGGCCTGGGAAAACGCCGCGCGGTAGTTGAGCGTCGACTGGCCGAACTCCTCGTGTGCCCCGGCATTGAGGCTGAAGATCTGCTGCACGGGACGCCGATAGTTGTTTGAGTACTTCGTCGAACCCTGGTTGTCGGTCAAGGTCGGCGAGATGAAGTTACCGGTCTGCAGTGAATAAATCCCGTTCTCGCCGAAGTCGTCAAAGTAGGAGTAAAGCCCATGCAGAAAGGCCGACGATGCGGGCCCCAGCTTATAGTCGAGCGTGCCGCCTGCGCCATAACGCGACCGGTCGTAGTAATAGTCGCGCAAATCAATTTCATTCGGTCCGTTGACCACCTGGCCGGTGTCGTTGCCGGCTGCGTCGAGGATCGGGTTGACCCCCTGGCTCGGCTCGATGTCGTTGATGCCGCGGCCGTTCCAGTCATAACTGCCGGTCAGCAGGAAGCCTAATTTTTTATCGGCCAGGTAGCGCCGTCCATAAGTCGCGAAGACCTGGTCCTGCGCGCGTCCGCCGCCGATCGGCGTGTGGCCGAGCAGGCCTTCCACCGCGAAATAGGGCTCATCGGTCGCCTGCCGCGTGACCAGGTTCACGGAGCCGCCGATGCCGTCCGCGTCCACATTCGCCGTCAGCGTTTTATTCACCTCGATCGACTCGACCAGGTCGGCCGGAATGGTATCGAGCTTGACCGCGCGGATGTTCTCAGGCGAGGGCACCGTGATGCCGTCGATGGTGATGTTAGTCAGGCGCGGCTCGGTGCCGCGTATCTGCACATACTTGCCCTCACCCTCATCGCGCTCAAGCGATACACCCGGCATGCGCCCGATGGCATCGGCAATGTTGACGTTCGGCAGGCTGTTGATGACTTCTGAAGGCAGCACCTGGACGATGTTGATGGCCACTCGCTGGCGGTTCAGGGCCTCGGCCTCGCCGACCTCGCGTTCCGGGCGCACATCCATCGACGTGCTGGCATTCTCGATCGTCAAGGAAACGTCGGCCCCGGCGATCGACCCGGCGACGACGTCAAGTTCGGCCGTGCCTGTCTGGAAGCCAAGGTACGAAACGGAAACCGTGTAGTGGCCGGGCTGAACGCCGGGGATGATGTAAGCCCCGCTCTGGTCGGTCACGGCGGACTGGCCGCCGGGCGCGAGCGTCACCTGCGCGCCTTGCAACAGCGCATGGGAGCCCTCGGTTACGTTGCCGGCGACCGAACCACGGTCGGCCTGTGCGTGAGCCACGGTTGGCAGGGTCAGAGGGGAAGTCGCGGCAAGGCAGGTTGCAGCCAGCGAAAGTGGAGAAGCGAAGCGAAAAGCAGGTCGGAACAAGGGTTGCCCTCGGTGTGGATGAGCGGCGACGGGATGACGCCTCCACTCACTTCACCCGCCCTACCTTAAGCATTGCTGAATTCGAGACCACCCGGCACGAGGATTCAACAAGTGTTCACCGTGCTTTCACAAACGCCGTCGCCGGGTTCGATCAGGCCTGCTTCGTTATGCTGGAAGCAGTATCTCCGCAGGACGGCTCCCTTGCAGCAGACGATTCTCAAGCACGCAAAGGCTGCCGGGTTTGCCCGGGCGGGCCTTGCCCCTGTACCACCATCCGGTGCGCCGCAGGGTGGGGCGCACGAGCGCTACTTCGCCGAGTGGATTGCGCAGGGCCATGCCGGGGAGATGGAGTACCTGAAACGCCGCGATGCGCTGGGGCAATACCTGCGCAGCGCGGTGGAGGTCGCGGTGCCGTGGGCGCGGTCGATCGTGGTGTGCGCCGCCCCTTACGGCGGCGGGGCACAGTACCCGCTTTCGACGGATCCGGCCCCGGCGGGCACGGGATGGATCGGAAGGTACGCGTGGTCGGGCCGGCAGACCGCGGCAGGCGAGTTGGCTCCGTCGGATTACCACAAGGTGCTGCTGCAACGGCTTAAGCGGATGGAAGCGACTCTGGCCGGGGTGCTGCCGCCGTTCCGGTCATGGGCTTACATCGACACAGGACCGCTGGTGGAACGGGCCTTCGCCGCCATGGCGGGCGTGGGCTGGACGGGCAAAAATACGTGCACTCTCAATGAAGAACTGGGCTCGTTTTTCTTCCTGGGCGTGATCCTGCTGGACCTGGAAGTGAGCGACGAGCAGCGAGCGACGCTGCCGGCCGATCGGTGCGGCTCGTGTACGCGCTGCCTGGACGCCTGCCCGACCGACGCCCTGATTGCGCCGCGACAGATGGATGCGAGCCGCTGTATCGCGTACCTGACGATAGAGAAGCGCGGCTCGATCGACCCGGCGCTGCGCGCGGGCATGGGCCGGCAGGTCTTCGGCTGCGATATTTGCCAGGACGTGTGCCCGTGGAATGCGCGGGCACGGCGAACGGCAAGCGAGCCGGATGTGGAGCTGACGCCTCGCGAGCCGCTGATCCAGCCTTCGCTGCTTGCACTGGCCGCCTTGTCAGAGAAGCAGTGGGAGGGCCTGTTTTTCGGCTCGCCGGTCAAGCGAGCGCGGTTCGACGGCTTTCGGCGCAACGTGGCGATCGCCATGGGCAACAGCGGCGACCCGTTGATGCTGCCGCAGCTGCGGGACTGGGCTTCGGCGACGGAGCCCGTGCTGCGCGAATCGGCTGAGTGGGCCATGGCCCGCATCGAGTCTCTCGCCGACGCCCTGCCATCGGGAGGTGCAGCCCAGGCGTCCGACCATCTACACTAAGGTGCCCGCTGCTTGAAAGGACGCCCCTCTTGCCCCGACGCCTACGCCGCACCCCTTCCGCTTCCCTGCTCCTGATGCTGCTGGTGGCGGGTTGCCGCACCAGGCAGGCGGCCGCGCCCGCCGACAGCCCGCTGACACAAGCGCTGCATGCCGATGCCGGAGCCGGGCAGCTCGCCTCGCTGCACTGGCCTGATTTCTCCGACTACAAGCCGCTGGTCGAGAGCTTCTATACCAACCGGCAGTGGGCCCCGGCCTGGGTTTCCAGCGACCGCAAGGCAACACCGCAGGCGCTTGCACTCACCAAGCTGTTCGCAAACAGCGCCGGCAAGGGACTTAACCCCGAGGACTACGACGCGTCGTTGTGGCAAGGGCGGTTGAGCGGGCTTGCCGGGGCCAATGACCAGGCAGTGGCGGGATTCGATACCGCCATGACCGTGGCGGCCATGCGCTACGTGTCGGACCTGCATATCGGGCGCGTCAACCCGGAGCACTTCGCATTTGGCGTCGATGTCCGGCAGAAGAAGTACGATCTGCCTGCGTTTCTGGCGCAGCAGGTGGTCGGAGCGGGCAGTGTCGACTCGGCGATGAGCGGGGTCGAGCCGGACTCAGCTGCCTACCGCGCGACGGAGGGAGCTCTGCAGCACTATCAGCAGCTTGCCGGCCAGGCGGGCACGGAGCAGCCCTTGCCGGTGCCGGGGAAGCCGCTCGCGCCGGGCACGCCCTATGCCGGCGCGGGAGCCCTGGCTGCGAGACTGGCTTTGCTGGGCGACCTGCCATCGGCCGGCGAGCCCGGCTCCACCTATACCCCGGCGCTTGCGGACGGCGTCAAGCATTTTCAGGACCGGCATGGACTGCCGAACGATGGGCAGCTGACCCCGAAGACCGTGGCCGCGTTGAACGTACCGTTGTCGATCCGTGTGCACCAGCTGGAAGACACGCTGGAGCGCATGCGCTGGCTCGCGCCGGAGTACCAGAACGCTCCGGTCGAGGTCAACATTCCGGAGTTCACGCTGCGGACCTTCGATGACGGTCACAAGGAACAGTTCGAGATGCGCGTGGTGGTGGGGCAGTCGCTCGAGGAAGACCACAAAACGCCGGTGCTGGTGCAGGAGATGAAATACCTGGTACTGCGGCCGTTCTGGAATGTGACGCCGACCATTGTGAAGCAGGAGATCGTACCCAAGGTGCAGGCGAACAAAGGCTATCTGGAGTCGAAGAACTTCGAGGTGGTCGACCGCGCGGGCAAGCCGGTGGGCAGTTGGACACCCGAGGGCCTGGCGCATGGCGAGTACATGGTCCGCGAAAAGCCGGGCCCGGCCAACTCGCTCGGGCTGGTCAAGTTCATGTTTCCGAACAAGCTGAATATCTACCTGCATTCCACGCCGGCAACGGAGTTGTTCAACCATTCGCGGCGGGACTTTTCGCACGGCTGCATTCGCCTGCAGGAACCGGAAAAACTGGCCGACTGGGTGCTGCGCGACCAGCCCGAGTGGACGCCTGAGAACATCCACAACGCCATGGAAACCGGCGAGGACAACAAGACGGTTTCGCTCAGGAAGCCGATTCCGGTTGTGATTTTCTACGCTACCGCGCGTGTGGACGATAACGGGACCGTGCATTTCTTTGACGACATCTACGGCTACGACAAAGATATGGAGTCGGTGCTGGTGAAGGGCGATCCGTTCCCGGTCAAGCCGGAGCCCAAGCCCGTCTCCGGCGACACGGCCTGAACTCGTCCGGCAGCTACATCAGCGTCCACTGGCGCACCGGCCCGACATCGACATGCACGAACTGGGAATGCGGGTAGTAGCCGACGCCGCCAAGGCCGAGCGAAAGCGCAGCCAGGTCGAGGGTGCGGGTGGGCACGCCGGGCACACGAATATCGATCGCCTTGGACAGCATGTGCTGCGAGTGCTCAGCGACACCCTTGCCGTGCTCGCGCAGGTAGCCGTTGCTCCACGGGGTGCGATAGCCGCAGACGATCTGAATCACGCCGTTGGGCCGGTGCAGCTTGTCCATCAGCGCGTGCAGTACGTCGAACTCGTGCGGGTCATAGTTCGCGGTGTCGTTGGTGCGGTGATCGCGCAGGAAGTGGTTCAGCATGGCGATTGCCGACGGGATGTACTGGTCGCCCACGCGATAGGTCACGTCGATCGACTCGCCCGTGTGGAGGTGGTACATGCGCAGGTGATACTGCGCCTGGGGGCTGGGCGCGGGGGCGAGCGGTGCCGGCGTTTCAGCGACTGCCGACAGATGGGACGACGCCGGCAGGCCGCACAGCAGAAGGGTGATCCAGGTCAAAGAGCGCGCCGCAAACGTCATTCCGCCTCCTTACGCTTTCATCTTTTAGATGCGTTCAGCATAAGCCCGGGTGCGCTTATTGCGAATGGAAAATCGAGAGTGGATGCTGATACCGCTCTTTCCCACCCAGACCGTAGGCCTTATGGATGCAAAGTCGTATACTTTCGCCTATGTCCCAGCTCACTCCACGCGAGGCGGCGTTACGGCTCGGGATCTCCTACGCGACGATCAAGCAATGGCTGTACGGCAACAAGATCAAGGCGACCAAAACGCCCGGCGGTCATTACCGCATCGATGAGCACGAGCTGGATGGGCTGCTGCACAAGTCCCCGGAGACGCCACGCCGCGAGATGATGCGCATGGTTTCCGGGCGGAACCAGCTGGTGGGTCGCGTGGTCGAGGTGAAGATCGACGGGCTGCTGGCGCAGGTCAAGCTCTCGATCGGCGGCCAGATACTCACTTCCATCATCACGGCAGAGGCTGTGCGCGAACTGAACCTGGCAGTCGGCGAAACGGCGGCGGCGCTGATCAAATCGACGGAAGTGATGGTGCTCAGGGTATGAAGCGACTGCTTTTCTATCTTCTGCTTGCCGCCGCGCCGGCGCTCGCGCAGGTTCCGCCGACGCTGCACGTGGCGGCGGCCGCGGACCTCGAACCGGTACTGCCCGCGGTGCTGGATGCCTTTCAGAAGCAGACCGGCATTCACACCGAGGCGACCTACCAGAGCTCGGCGACGCTGACCCAGCAGATCTTCAACGGCGCACCATTTGACCTGTTTCTGGCTGCCGATACCGGTTATCCGCAGCGGCTGATCGACAAGGGTCTCGCGACGGAAAGCTCGCCCGTAATCTATGCGCGCGGTACGCTGGTGCTGTGGACGCGCCGCAAGGCCGCGGTGCTTCACGGGCTGCCGCTCTCGTTCGCGGTGCTGCGCAACCCGGCGCTGGCCTCGGTGGCCATTGCAAATCCGCAGACCGCGCCCTATGGACGCGCCGCGCAGACGGCGATCGAGAACATGCACCTGACCAGCACCCTGGCACCCAAGTTCCGGATCGCGTCCAATATCGCGCAGGCCGCGCAGTTCGCCGAGTCCGGCAATGCCGAAGTCGGCTTTTTGTCGTTGACGAGCGCAAGCACCCCGCGCCTGCAAGCCGACGGCACGTTTCTGCCGGTACCACCCGAGCTGTATCCGGCTATTCTGCAAGGCGGCATCGTGCTGCGGCATGGGCAAAATGTTGCCGGGGCCACGCGGCTGCTTGAGTCGCTCCGCAGCCCGGCTATCCAGTCGCTGTTGAAGGACAAAGGGCTTTCGCCGCCCTAGCGGCGGCCCTGTACATGGATACACAGGCTCTCCTGCTCACGCTTCGGCTCGCCACGCTGACAGCCGCGCTGCTTCTGCTGGTCACGGTGCCGCTCGCGGCGTGGCTGGTCCTGGGCCGGGCGCGGTGGCGTCCGCTGGCTGAAGCCCTGGCGATGCTGCCCCTGGTACTGCCGCCCACCGTGCTGGGCTACTACCTGCTGGTGCTGCTGGGGCCGCGCACCGGCTTTGGGCGGCTCACGGCGCGGCTGCTGGGGCACTCGCCGGCGTTTTCTTTCAGCGGCCTGCTTGTCGGTTCCCTTCTTTACAGCCTGCCCTTTGCGTTGCAGCCCCTGGTTTCAGGCTTTGCGCAGGTACCGGCTGAACTGCTGCAGGCCGCGAAACTGCTGGGTGCGGGACGGATGCGAATCCTTTGGGCGGTGGTGCTGCCATTGTCGCGACGTGCCCTGCTCGCGAGCGCGCTGCTGGCGTTCGCGCACACGGTGGGCGAGTTCGGCGTGGTGCTCATGATCGGCGGCGACATTCCAGGTGCCACGCGGACACTTTCGATCGCGCTGCTGGACCAGGTGCAGGGCTTCGACTACGCGGGCGCGAACCGTACGGCCGGGCTGCTGCTGGTGATTTCGTTCGCGGCGTTGACCGGTTTGTACCTGTTTCGGGAACGAGGGAGGGCGCGGGGTCGCGAAGCATGACTGAACCCCTGCTGGTGGAGGTGGAGGGGTCGGCTGGGTCGCTCGAGCTGCGCGCTTGCTTTCTCCTGCGTGACGCAACCGGAGCGCTGTTTGGGCCATCGGGCGCGGGTAAAACGACCCTGCTGCGGATGATCGCGGGCCTGCTCCGGCCCCGGGCAGGGACGATCCGGCTTGGGGGTCGTTTGCTTTTCAGCAGTGTGGAGGGGATTTGTGTACCGGCCGGCGAGCGCGGCATCGGGTTTGTGACGCAGCAGCCGGCGCTGTTTCCGCACTTGTCGGTCGAGGCGAACCTGCGGTTCGGTTTGCGCGGTGTCCCGGCCCGCGAGCGGGACAGGTTGGTGGAGGAAGTGACTGAACTGCTTGCACTGCAACCCTTGCGCGGCAGGCTGCCGGAGCGGCTTTCCGGCGGTGAGCGGCAGCGGGTCGCGCTGGCCCGCGCCCTGGCGCCGCAACCCAGGCTGCTGCTGCTCGATGAACCCTTCAGCATGCTCGACACGGCGCATAAGGAGCAGCTATGGGACCGGCTCGGGACCTACCTGGGACCACGCGGAATCGCGACCCTGCTCGTGACGCACGACCTCGGCGAGGTGTGGTCGCGGGCCGATACGATGGTGCGGATGACGGATGGCTTAGCCTGCGAACAGGGGCCTCCGGCACTTCTGCTGCGGGCAGAGCGGGAGCAGGCACTGCTGCGCCTCGGGGTCGTGCCCGAAACAAGCTAGATCGCGGTCCAGTCACCGACGGGGATCGGTTCCGGTTCGAGGCGCACCCCGAACCGCGCTTCCACGCCGCGCGCCAGCGTATCGCGCAGGGCAATGACTTCGGCGGCGGTGGCGTGCCCGCTTCGATTGGTGAGCGCGAGCGTGTGCTTTGACGAAACGGCGGCGCCGCCCAGCGCATACCCCTTGGGGAAGCCGGCCTGCTCCAGCAACCACGCGGCCGGCAGCTTACGCTGCTCCTGCCCATCTGCGGCAGGGGGGGCCGGGTAGCTGGGCGCGGGCGCGGGGGCGACCGAGCTCGCGATGGTTTCGTAGGTCGTGAGCGGCACGACGGGGTTCTTGAAAAACGACCCGGCGCTGCGGGTGTCGGGGTCGCGTCCGGCGAGCGGGCCGCCCTCGACGACCATGCCCTTGCCCCGGCGAATCGCCCGCACGGCTTCGGCGACTTCACCCAGCGCCGGAGCTTTTTGTCCGGCGAAGTGTTTTTGCAGGTCGGCGTAGGTGAGCAGGGGCGCGCCGCCGGGCGTGAGCGCGAACTCGACTTCGGTCACCACGAAGCGGCCGCGATCCGGGAGGGTGTTGAACCGGCTGCTTCGGTACGCAAAGCCGCACTCGGCGTTTGAAAAGGTGCGGAACACGCGTTGTTCGCGGTCGTAGCAGCGAACGGAAGCGATGGTCTGCGCGACCTCCTGCCCGTAGGCGCCGACATTCTGCACCGGGGTGCCCCCGACCGTGCCGGGGATGCCGGCCAGGCACTCCATGCCGGCACAGTTGCGCTCCACCGTGCGCGACACCAGTGCATCCCAGTCCTCGCCGGCGGCCGTGGAAAATACACGTTTCCCGGCTTCTTCTCGCTCGCGAATCCCAGGCATTGCGATATGAACCACGAGTCCGGGAAAGCCGCTGTCGGCAACCAGGATGTTGCTGCCGCCGCCCAGAACAAAGACGGGCAGTCGCCGTTCCGAGGCCCAGGCACAGGCTGCAGCCAGTGCCGCTTCGCTCGTCACCGAGGCGAACCAGCGCGCGGGGCCGCCGATGCCGAACGTGGTGTAGGGTGCGAGCGGGACGTGCTGCTGCAATGGGAAGGTGAGCGCCGCTTCGTGTTGGAAAGCCGTCTGCGTAGCCATCCCTTTCAGCCTACCGCGCGGCGTGCCCGGCGCACGGCCTGAATGCAGCCGGCGGTTACAATAGAGATGGCTGAGTCGCGCGAGCGGCCTTCCGAGAGGAGCTTTTATGTATCCAGAGATCATGGTCATCCCGATGCGGGAAGAGCTGACACGAGTCGGTATCGAGGAGGCGCGCACCGCCGCCGAGGTCGACGCGGCAATGGCCCAGCCCGGCACCACAATGGTTGTTGTGAATTCCATCTGCGGCTGCGCCGCAGGCAAGATGCGCCCCGGCGTGCGCCTGGCGCTGGCAGGCACGGTCAAGCCCGACCGCGCGGTGACGGTGTTTGCCGGGCAAGACCGCGAGGCGACCGAAAAGGCGCGCGGGTACTTCGGCGGCAACCCGCCGACCTCGCCCGCGATTGCGATTCTGCGCGACGGCGAACTGGTGTACCTCATGCAGCGTTACGCGATCGAGGCCAACAATGCCCAGGCGATCGGCGGCGAGCTTCAACGCGCGTTTCAGGAGTTTTGCGCGACGGCGAATGCCTAACGAATTGATGGCATGAAAAAGCCCGGCTCTCGCCGGGCTTTTCTATTGACCGCAGTGCAAGGTTAGGTGCTCTTCACAGCGCCGTTCAACCCCTTCGGGAAGAAGCCGCCGCTCGTCACACCCGTCTTGCCGGGAGCGGCGTAGACGATCTGGAGCACTTCGGAGGTGTTCCGCGCCGTATTCAAACCCGTCAGGGTGCTGGTGTTGAAGATGGTGGTTGGACCCAGCACCGGTGGGCGGTCGAACTTGTCCACAGCGGGCGAGCTGATGCCCTTGGCGATGCAGAACTGCCGCAGGGCCGCCTCGTGCTGCCCTTCGGTGTCATGAATCCGCGCGGCGTAGGTCACGGCGAGCGTGTTCAGGGCCAAGTACTGAATGCCGCCCTCGTAGGCGCTGGTGCCGACCGTTTCAAGCTGCCGGGCCAGGGCCAGAAAGCTTGCGTCATCGGTCGGCGCGCCCATGGCGGCCAGGTTCAGGGCCGGCAGGTCGACCGGCGTGATGCCGAAGTACGACATGCCGGCGCGCAGGAACTTGACGTGCGCCTGCTCGTCGGCTGCCAGCTGCTGGGCCAGTGCGGCAACCTTGGGATCGCTGAACTTGACCGGCGCACCGCCCGTGATCTGGCCGGGATTGGCACCTGTGTCCTGGGCTGACAAGCCGCTGCCGGTGGTGATGTAGAGGTAAAAGGACGCTTCAAAGTACTCGAGGTTGAGGGCAAAGTTCAGAACGTCGGCGATCGAGGGCGCGGGGCCTGCTTCCGCATCGACGCCGATGATTCCGCCGCATCCCGCGAGCCCGACTGTCGTGGCGGCACCGGCAGCGACGCCGGCGACCTGGAGGAACCGGCGCCGGTTGAAGCCGCTCCCCTTACGATCCGTTCCCATGAGCTGGCCCGCGACCGGGTTCGCTTCCTGCGTGTTGTTTGTCGAATGATCCGTGTAGTTCAACATGTGTTTCCTTCTCCGTCTCGGTATGTATCTGTTCCGGTTCCTGCTGTGCCTGGCGCGATTCCCTTAGGTGGAGCGAATGGTGCCGTTGACGCCCTTGGGGAAGAAGCCGCCGGAGGTGATGCCGGCCGGAGGAGTGGTGGTGCTCGGCTTGGAGATGCCGTACACGATGCCGAGAACCTGTTGCGGCGTACGGATCGGTCCAAGAGCCGGGCCGACGGTCAGCGCCGCATCGGGAGGGGTAATAGTGAAGTACGTGTCGGGCGGAACCGGCGGGTAGTCGAGCGCGTCGACCTTGGGCGAAACCACGCCTTGCAGCGCGCACAGGACGTTGATGCCGCCGAGATGCTGCGCCTCAGCCCCGAGGATTTGCCCGGCGCCGGTCAGCACGAATGGGTTGCTGACCAGGTACTGCGCGCCGCCTGCGTACGCGGCATTGCCGACGGCGGTGAACTGGCGGGTCACCGCGAGAAACTGCGCCTGGGTCGTGACCGACATCTTGCCGCCCAGCGAGTAATCGATGGCCGGCGCGTTGATGGGGGTGCTGCCGAGCTGGAAGATCAGGGTACGCAGCAGTTCGATATGGTGCAGCTCGTCCGAGGCCAGGTTCTGTACCGTGGCGAGTGTTTGCGCGTCCAGGTTGAGCTTGCCGGGCAGTCCGGTCACGGGCGAAGTCTCGCCGTTGCCGGTCGAGATGGGGTCGCCGCCGGACGCGGAGATGTAGAAGTTCGCTTCAAGGTACTCGAGGTTGAGCGCGAAGTTCAGCACGTCGAGGATGGATGGCCCCGATGCCTGTGCCTTGGCGGAGGGCGCGTAGGCGAGCAGACCGGCTGCGGCCGTGGCTGCGCCGAGCGCTGACAGGCTTGAAAAGAAGGAGCGGCGATTGATGGAGTGGATGGTTTGGTCGAGTTCAAGTACAGCCAGATCGGTCTTCAGCTGTTCCTCGGTCACTTTTTCAGACGGGCAGAGCGGGGATGGAACGAGTTTGCTTGGCACGGGGCGGAGCCTCCTCAAAGACTGGCGAACCGTGCTGGGTTGACTCTGGAGAGAACCTGCCCGATACGCCAGTTAGGGAGATGCCTGCCGGGAAGAAGTCTCGGATTGAGTCACCGGAAGTTCATGTTGATGCTGCTGTACGGCCTTCTCGATCGACCCTGAATCCGGTTTGCTGTCTGAAACGTTTTGCGTCCGCAAACTATTCACGGCCCATCGTTCGCTCCCCCGGCAGCTGCTGCACCTTGCTGTGCCGAACCGAGTAGCCGAAGTAGATGACGAAGCCGACGAGCAGCCAGATCCCTACGACCTCCCAGGTGATCAGCGGCAGGTTGAACATGAGGTAAAAGGCGGTCAGGATGCCAAGGATGGGCACCAGCGGCACAAAGGGCGTTTTGAAAGGGCGGACCAGGTCCGGCTGCCGGCGGCGCAGGATCCAGACCCCGGCCGAAACAATGGAAAACGCGAGCAGCGTGCCCATGTTGACCAGGTCGGACAGGCGATCGATCGGCAGCACGGCGGGCAAAAAGGCAACAATGGTGCCGACGATGATCGTGGATATCCAGGGGGTGCGGAAACGCGGGTGAATGATCGAGGCCCAACGCGGCAGCAGACCGTCGCGCGACATGGACAGAAACACGCGCGACTGGCCGAGCAGCATGACGAGCATGACGGAGCCAAGGCCGAAGATGGCACCGAACTTGACCAGGAGCGAACCCCAGGCGACACCCGTTACATCGACGCCGACAGCGATCGGCTCGGCAACATTGAGGGTGCGGTAATCGACAAGGCCGGTGAGCGTGAGCGCGACCAGGATGTAGAGGATGGTGCAGACGACCAGGGAGCCGAGAATGCCGATCGGCATGTCGCGGCGGGGATTTTTAGCCTCCTGCGCGGCGGTGGAAACAGCGTCAAAGCCGATATACGCGAAAAAGACAGACGCCGCGCCGGCCGAGATGCCGGACCAGCCGTAGCGGCTGGGTCCCTGGTTGGGTGGAATGAACGGGTGCCAGTTTCGAGCCGCGAGGTGCGGGTGGTGCAGCAGGAAGTTGACCCCGAGAAAGAGAAAGACGCCGACGATGCCGAGCTTGACGATCACGATCGCGGAGTTGAAGTTGGCTGACTCCTCGATGCCGATGACCAGGACGGCCGTGATGAAAAGAATGACCAGGAAAGCGACCAGGTTGAAAAGGCCGGTGGTATGGGCGAGGCCGGCGACCCCGGTGCCGGCCGGCAGCGCAGCCCGGGGCTGCCAGCGGTCGTGAAACAGGTATAGCGTGTTGCCGTAGGTGGTGGTGAAGCGGGCCAGCGAGGCGGACGGCGTGAAGCCGAGCTGCTCGATCAGCGACAGGAAGTAACCGGACCAGCCGCTGGCGACCGTCGCGGCTCCGAAGCCGTACTCGAGCACAAGGTCCCAGCCGATGATCCAGGCGACGAACTCGCCGAGCGTGGCATAGCCGTAGGTGTAAGCGGAACCGGCGATCGGGATGATGGAGGCGAACTCGGCGTAGCAAAGCCCGGCAAAGGCGCACGTGATGCCGGCGAGCACAAACGAGAGCGCAACGGCCGGGCCCGCGTAGGCGGCCGCCGCATGGCCGACCAGCACGAAGATGCCGGTACCGATGATGGCCCCGATGCCCAGGGTGATGAGGTTGACCGGGCCGAGGGAGCGTTTGAGCGAGTGCTCGCCCTCTTCGCTGGCCTCCGCCTTGAGCATTGAAAGTGGTTTGGTGGCTAAAAGGTTCGCCATGCGCGCCTCGTTCCGTGATGTCTGGGGTAAGCGTTACAGTGTTGGTTCTGAAGCGTGGGTCCGGGCCGCCGATCGCGACCAGAACAGGTAAACCGGTACACCCAGCAGCACCAGGAACAGCCCCGGCCAGGTGTACTGCGGCTTGTAGCGCAGCAGCGTGCAGCAGATGGTGACCGCCATGACGATGTAAAGCGCCGGCAGCACGGGGTAGCCCAGCGCCTTGTACGGGCGGGGCGCGTCGGGGCGCTTGCGGCGCAGGACAAAAAGGCTCGCGATGGTCAGGATATAGAAAACCAGCTCGGCGCAGATGATGTAGTCGAGCAGCTGCCCATACGAGCCGGAGATGCAAAGAAAGCAGGTCCACACGGCCTGGATCGCGAGCGAGGCGACCGGGGTTTTATAGCGGGGATGGAGCTGGCCCGTTGCTTTGAAAAACAGGCCGTCGCGGCTCATGGCATAGTACACGCGCGAGCCCGCGAGGATCAGCCCGTTCGCGCAGCCGAAGGTGGAGATCAGGATGGCGCCGGCCATGAGGTAGGCACCGGCTGAATGAAAAATCTGCTGAAGCACCGCGGTCGCCACGCGGTCTTCACTCGCATACTGGATGCCGCGCGCAAACGCCGTTGCACCGTGCGGATCGCCGACGAGCGGCAGCGCGAACAGGTAGACGAAGTTTGACAGGAGGTAGAGCGCGAGCACGAGACCGGTGCCCAGCACCAGCGAAAGTGGCAGGTTGCGCTGGGGATTGCGGACTTCGCCTGCTGTAAATGTGACGTTGTTCCACGCGTCGGCCGAGAAGAGCGAACCGGTTTGCACGACCGCCAGCATGGTGACCAGGCCGACCATCGCGACACCGCCGCCGGCAGCCAGCGGGTGCAGGGTATGTGGGTTGAGGCCAGCCCGGAAGTGGCCGAAGTTCGCCGACATGGCCGCGTGATTGCGGCCGAGCGTGACGCCGAAAAACACCAGCGCCAGCAGCGCCAGTGTTTTCGCGGTGGTAAACACATTCTGCACCAGCGCGCCCAGGCGCACACCAAAAACGTTGACAGCCGTGAGCAGGAGCACGACGAGGATGCCGGCCAGGTTGGCGGTGTTGAGCCCCAACTCCATGTTGCCGAGCGTGATGGGACCGAGGTGCACGGCAGGCACATGGCCCAGATGCAGCAGCCAGTGCGTGGACGACACGGAGGGAAAAAACACGCCGAGAAACTTGCCGAAGGCCACGCCGACCGCGGCGATCGTGCCGGTCTGGATCACCAGAAACAGTGTCCACCCGAACAGAAAACCCCACATGGGGCCGAGCGCCTCGCGCAGGTACACGTACTGGCCGCCGGCGCGCGGCATCATCGCCGCCAGTTCCCCATACGAAAGAGCGCCGATGATCGTCATCACCGCGGTGATCACCCAGGCACCGATGAGCAGGGCGGGCGAGCCCGTCAGTCGGGCGATATCGGCGGACACGATGAAAATACCGGAGCCGATCATGGAGCCGACAACGATCGCGGTCGCTGAAAAAAGGCCGAGGCCCTGGACCATGGGTTCACTAGTTGATTCGGGAAGCGCTGCGGGCGCGGCTGTCGTCACGGTTACAAGTTGTTCTACCGGAAAAGCCGGAGAAAGTCTTGGGCCAATCTGCCGGGGGACCCTTGCGAGCCGAAGAGCGCGCCGATCACGGCAACGGAGTCCGCACCCGCAGCCCGGACCGCCTGTGCCTGCGCCATGCCGATGCCGCCGATCGCGACCAGCGGTTTGCCGGTTCGCGCGCGTGCGGCTCGCACCCCTTCCAGGCCGACCGGTGACTCGGCATCGGGCTTGCTTGCGGTCGAGAACACCGGTCCGACCGCGAGGTAATCGGCGCTTGTGGCATCGCCGTCCACGGCCTGCCCGGGCGTATGGGTGGACAGGCCAACGATGCGATCAGGCCCCAGCAGGGCGCGTGCTTCGCCGAGCGCGAGGTCGCCCTGGCCCAGGTGCACGCCGTCGAACCCTGTTTCCAGAACCCACTCCGCGTGGTCGTTGAGAATCAGGCGCATCGCGGTTGCACTGACGGCGGCGCGAAGGATCGCGGCGACACTCAGCACTTCGTCGCGGGAGGCGTCTTTCATACGGAGCTGCAGCAGGGTGACGCCGGCACGGGCGAGTTCGCGCACCGTGGCCGACAAAAAGGCAGCACGCGCGGCGGGTTCAGGCGGAAAGCATGACGCATCGAGAATGGGATAAAGAGGCGGCAGGGCGAACGGCACAGAGCTCATCCTAAATCGTTGCCGG
>CAXSBW010000068.1:0-2694 GCA_964235795.1 uncultured Acidobacteriaceae bacterium
CGCATCGAGTGGGCCGGGGCTTCCATGCCCGTGCTCGCGCAGATCCGCGAAGAGTTTGCCCGGACGCAGCCGCTCAAGGGCGTGCGGATCGCCGCCTGCCTTCACGTCACGACCGAGACCGCGAACCTGATGCTGGCCCTGCGCGACGGCGGCGCGGACATTGCCCTGTGCGCGTCCAACCCGCTTTCGACCCAGGACGAAACCGCGGCCGCTCTGGTCGCCGAGTACGGCATCAAGACCTTCGCCATCCGGGGCGTCGACAACGACGGCTACTACCGCCACCTGCAGGCCACGCTCGACCACAAGCCGCACTTCACCATGGATGACGGCTGCGATCTCGTCACCCTGCTGCACACCAAGCGGCAGGACGCGCTCGCGGACGTGATCGCGGGCACCGAGGAAACGACGACCGGCGTGATCCGCCTGCGCGCGATGGCAAAGGAGGGCGTTCTGCGCTACCCCGTGGTCGCCGTCAACGACGCGCTGACCAAGCACATGTTCGACAACCGCTACGGTACGGGCCAGTCCACCCTGGACGGCATTATCCGCTGCACCAATGCATTGATCGCGGGCTGCACCTTTGTGGTCGCGGGCTACGGCTGGTGCGGGCGCGGCCTGGCGCAGCGCGCGCACGGTCTGGGCGCGCAGGTGATCGTGACGGAGATCGACCCCACCAAGGCGCTCGAGGCGGTGATGGACGGCTACCGCGTGATGCCGATGGAAGAAGCCGCCAAGGTCGGCGACATCTTTGTGACGCTGACAGGGAACAAGAGCGTGATCCGCAAGGAGCACTTTGAAGTGATGAAGTCCGGGGCGCTGATCGCGAATTCCGGACACTTCAACGTCGAGATCGACATCCCGGCACTGGAAGCGCTCGCGACGGGCAACATGACGGCACGGCCGTTCGTGGAGCAGTACACGTTGCACGATGGGCGCACCCTGTGCCTGCTCGCTGAAGGCCGGCTCATCAACCTGGCAGCGGCGGAAGGCCACCCGGCCAGCGTGATGGACATGAGCTTTGCCAACCAGGCACTGGCGGCAGAGTACCTGATGCAGGAGTACAAGACCCTGCCGAAGGACGTATTCCCTGTGCCTGAGAACCTCGACAAGCGCGTCGCCAGGCTCAAGCTGGCGTCCATGGGCGTCGATCTTGACGTGTTGACGCCGGAGCAGGTGGAATACCTGGCCGGCTGGTCGGAGGGTACCTAGATTTCTGGCTGGACAAGGTCTGGCTTGGACGCTCGTTTTGAAGGACAGAGCGCGCGTCCGATCCAGATACAGACTTGCGATTGCCGAGACGTATAACCAGACGCGCAGCCCGGACTGGCGACGGCGAATCAGCTTTGCGGTCAAGTCATCCTCGTATAACTCGAAATACGGGACTCCGCTTCAACGATCGGCAGGCCGGCGGGACCCATGACGCGTTCACGCCTTTCAAGAGATTGTGTATCGAAGGATCTCCGGGTCTCCTCATTGTCTTGCACCGGAGTTTCGCTGCTGCCCGGGGTCAAACTGAGTGGGGCGAGACCGCACAAGGTCTTCTAGCCTGCTTGAAACATATGCTTCGCTCAATGGCTTACAAAATCGTGGCGTCGCCGGCACTCCTGCCGGCGTTCTCCGCGGCACCTGCCGCCGGACGCTTCCGCGGTCGGCGATGCGTCCCGCGATGAAGCTATCGACTCAGGCAAGCATGAAAGTTCCCGCTATCGCAGGCCACCGAAAAGGCCCGACCTGGGGCTGGCCGGAGACAGCGGCCATGCTCCTGTGGTGCGCGGTTGCCGCTTATGCCATCCGGCAACACGTGCCGTGGGCCGACGAAGCGCAGGCCTGGCTGCTGGCCGCTGACGTCAGCTGGAAGACACTTTTCGTTCACAGCCTGCGCTACGAGGGCTCGGGCGGTTTATGGCACGCATTTCTGAAGCTGCTGCAAACCATGCACGTTCCTTTTTGGGGCATGCGGTGGGTGGCCGCCGGGGTGCAGGCCGCCGCAGTTGCAGTTTTGCTCGCCTACGCGCCGTTTCCAAGATTTCTGCGTCTGCTTCTGCCGTTTACCTTCTTCCTTCTGTACCAGGATGCCGTGGTCGCGCGCTCCTATTGCCTGCTCGCGATCCTGGCGTTTCCGGCAGCGGCCCTTCTGCGACGGCGGCATCCCCGACCCTGGACCCTCGCCATTCTTCTGGGCCTGATGGCCAACCTGTCCGTGCACGGATTGCTGCTTTCGGGTGGTCTGGCCATCGTCGCGGCCCGCTGGTGGGGCTCGCGGTTTTCGCGTAATGTCCCCGCGGTCGCCACCCTTTTATTCTTTTGGCTGGCAGCCCTTGCGACCATGGCCCCGGCACCCGATGTGAGTTACGCGGCCGGCAACAACATCGAGCGATCCATCGGCAAAATCGAGCACTCGCTCGGCATGCAAGTCGCGGCGCCCCCGCCGATCGTCGGCCAATCGATGAACGGCCTGCCGCCTCCGCCGCCTCACCCTCACATTCGCCATGGGCTGGCCAGGCTGCAGAATCGCGCCGCACGCGTCCTGGGCGTTCTGACGTTTCCCTTGTCGCAGAGCCGCGTCCTGGCACTGCTGCTCCTGGGTCTGCTTTGTTTGCAGGCCTGGAACAGTCGCCGCGCGACCGGACTGATCCCTTACGGGCTGATGGCGCTGGTGTTCTGCTCGCTTTACCTGGCACCCCGCCATGCGGG